>NZ_AP024900.1:1897985-2214316 GCF_024347075.1 Vibrio rarus | reverse complement strand
GGACACCGTTGAGTGGGCACATCACTAGTTCCACGGAAGTAGAGAGTAAGAGGACTATATTATGGCTTACAGCGAAAAAGTAATTGACCACTACGAAAACCCACGCAATGTTGGATCTTTTGATAAAGACGATGCCAATGTAGGTAGCGGAATGGTAGGTGCACCAGCGTGTGGTGACGTAATGAAACTGCAAATCAAGGTGACCCCAGAGGGCATCATTGAAGATGCAAAATTTAAAACCTACGGTTGTGGTAGCGCCATTGCTTCTAGCTCCCTCGTCACAGAGTGGGTAAAAGGCAAAACGGTGGATGAAGCAGCCGCAATCAAAAACTCTGAAATTGCAGAAGAACTAGAACTGCCACCAGTTAAGGTGCATTGCTCTATTCTTGCGGAAGACGCGATTAAAGCGGCAGTATCAGATTACAAGAAAAAACATCAAGAGTAATAATTAGTTAGAGGGGCTTGTCCCCTCATTGGTAATAAAGGTTGTAGTATGGCCATCTCAATGACACAAACCGCGGCAGACCGCGTTAGAGCATTCCTAGACAGTCGTGGTAAAGGCATCGGCTTACGTTTGGGTGTGAAAACAACCGGCTGTTCAGGTATGGCGTATGTGCTTGAATTCGTAGATGAAGTGAACGATGAAGACAGTATTTTCGAGCTGCAAGGCGTGAAAGTAATCATCGATGCCAAGAGCCTTGTATACCTTGATGGTACAGAACTAGATTACGTTAAAGAAGGTCTTAACGAAGGGTTTGAGTTCAACAACCCGAACGCTAAGAGCGAGTGTGGTTGTGGCGAGAGCTTCAACGTTTAATTAGTGAATTAAGATTTGGGTTAGGCTTAACTCAAATCTTTAGACATCTAGAGTCTCATTATGAACCACTTCGAACTATTCGGGCTACCAACACAATTTACAGTGGACGGTAGCCTTCTTTCTTCTCAATTCAGAGAATTACAGCGTCGTTTTCACCCTGATAAATTTGCGACAGCATCTGAGCGAGACCAGTTAATGGCAGTGCACAAAGCCGCTACGATTAATGACGCTTATCAAACGCTAAAAAATCCTATCTCTCGTGCCGAGTACATGTTGGCAGAAAATCAGCATGACATTCGCGCAGAACAGCAAACGTTGCAAGATCCTATTTTTTTGATGCAACAAATGGAACTGCGAGAAGAGCTTGAGCAAATTGGCGAGAGTGATAATGCAGATGAATTATTGTTTGATTTTGAATCGTCTGTATCCAAAATGCATCATCAGCAATTACAATTAGTCGAGCAGCAACTCAATGCCCAAAGCTGGAGTGACGCTGCAGACAGTGTTAGAAAACTCAAGTTTATCGCTAAACTATTAGTAGAAATAGAACGATTAGAAGAACGACTACTCAATTAGTCGCCACTATAGGAATGTCATGCCATTACTTCAAATAGCAGAGCCAGGCGAAAGCTCGGCCCCTCACCAACATAAGCTTGCGGCAGGTATTGACTTAGGTACCACAAATTCATTGGTCGCCGCTGTGCGCAGTGGTCAAGCTAGCCCATTATTAGATCCTGAGGGTCGCGCCATATTACCTTCAGCCGTTCACTATAAAACGGATAGTTTTTGCGTGGGCTATTCAGCGCTGGACGCAGCTGAAAGTGATCCTATCAATACCATTATTTCAGTAAAACGCCTATTAGGGCGTTCGGTTACTGACATTCAACAGCGTTACCCTAATCTCCCTTACTCGTTAGTGGCCAGTGATAATGGCTTACCTGTATTACAAACCAGTAATGGCAATAAAAACCCAATTCAAGTCTCAGCGGACATCTTACGCTCCCTAGGACAGCGAGCGGAAACCACGTTAGGTGGCGAACTAACTGGCGTGGTCATAACCGTTCCAGCATATTTTGATGATGCGCAGCGTGCCGGTACTAAAGATGCGGCTACATTAGCCGGTCTCAATGTACTTCGTTTATTGAATGAACCTACAGCGGCGGCAATTGCCTACGGTTTAGATTCAGCTCAGGAAGGTGTGATTGCCGTTTATGATTTAGGTGGTGGTACATTTGATATCTCTATCTTGAGATTATCAAAAGGCGTATTTGAAGTGCTCTCAACTGGCGGGGACTCGGCACTGGGGGGGGATGATTTCGATCACCTACTGGCTGAGTACTTGCAACAACAAATGGGTTTAGACAGTTTAACGGCAGAACAAACGCGCATTTTATTAAACGCAGCAGCTAAAACAAAAATTGCTTTATCTGATAGTGAGCAAACAAAAGTATCTGTCTTAGGTTGGCAGGGCGTTGTGACCCGTGATTTATTTGATGATCTTATTCGTTCGCTAGTGAAAAAGACATTAATGTCTTGTCGCCGCGCATTAAAAGATGCTTCAGTGAGCAAAGAAGAAGTGCTGGAAGTCGTCATGGTTGGTGGCTCTACCCGTACTCCGTTAGTGCGTTCTATGGTCGGTGAATTTTTCGAAAGACAGCCATTAATTAGCATTAATCCTGATGAAGTGGTCGCCATAGGTGCCGCTATTCAGGCGGACATTCTCGCGGGCAATAAACCTGACTCAGATATGCTGCTCCTTGATGTCATCCCACTCTCTTTAGGTATTGAAACCATGGGCGGTTTGGTTGAGAAGATCATTCCCCGCAACACCACCATTCCTGTCGCTAAAGCGCAAGAGTTCACAACCTTTAAAGACGGTCAGACTGCAATGACAGTGCATACCGTACAAGGGGAACGTGAAATGGTGGAGGATTGCCGATCACTGGCTAAATTTGCCTTAAAAGGTATCCCACCAATGGCGGCAGGAGCGGCGCATATTCGTGTGACCTATCAAGTGGATGCCGATGGGTTGCTCTCGGTCACCGCCATGGAGAAAAGCACGGGCATTCAGTCAGAAATACAAGTAAAACCTTCTTACGGTTTGAGCGACAATGAAGTGGCCGATATGCTCAAAGACTCCATGACATTCGCCAAAGAAGACATGCAAGCTCGAGCTTTGGCTGAGCAACGTGTTGAAGCCGATAGAGTAATCGAAGGGCTTATTGCCGCATTACAAGCAGATGGTGACGAATTGCTCACAGAGCAAGAGCGCACACAATTACTACAAGTGATTGAAGAACTTATCGTATTGCGTAATGGTAATAGTGCCGATGAGATTGAAAATGGAATTAAGCTGACGGATAAAGCGAGCCAAGAATTTGCTTCCCGTCGTATGGATAAATCGATTCGCCAGGCGCTATCTGGCCAGTCAGTAGACGACATATAGAGATAAGTCATTATGCCAAAGATTGTAGTTTTACCCCATGATGATCTTTGCCCTGAAGGGGCAGTTTTAGAAGCTAACAGCGGCGAAACTGTCTTAGACGTGGCGTTGAAAAATGGTATTGGAATTGAGCACGCCTGTGAGAAATCCTGTGCATGTACTACTTGTCATGTGATTGTACGTGAGGGGTTTGACTCCCTTGAGGAAAGCGAAGAGCTTGAAGATGACATGCTAGATAAAGCATGGGGTTTAGAGCCTGAGTCTCGCTTAGGATGCCAAGCCGTGGTGGCAGAGGAAGATCTGGTTGTTGAAATACCTCGCTATACACTCAACCAAGTGTCTGAAGAGCATTAATTAGAATGACAGGGAAGTAAATATGAAGTGGATTGACAGTCGCGATATTGCTATTGAATTAGTTGAAAAATTTCCAGATGTAGAGCCTCAAACAGTGCGCTTTACCGACCTGCATCAGTGGGTGACTGAGCTGGAAGAATTTGATGATGAACCAAATCATTCAAATGAAAAAATATTAGAAGCCATAATCCTATGCTGGATTGATGAGGCAGATTAGTGTTTTAGTTAACACTTATTTAATAAAGATCGGGCCCTTGAGTCCGATTTTTATGTTTTTAGCACTTAGATAGGCATAATACAGATCATTGTGACTAAAGATGGAACATCTAACTTTCCATTAATAACAGCGTTTCCTCTGTCGTAGACACTTGGAATCCTGTATCTTGAAAGTATATAAAAAACACATAAATAGAGGGCAAGGAGAGGTCATGTCGACAGCAATGCAAGTATCATTATCTACAGATAAAGCAGCACCTCAATGGGGCAAAAATGCCATTCTTTCTTATACGGAGCAAGGTTGCTCTGTTCATGTAGGTCAAGGTCATGATTATGGCGCCATTCAAAAAGCGGGCCGTAAACTTGATTCTCAAGGAATTAAACAAGTTAATCTAGTGGGTAGCGAATGGGATCTGGAAGGAGTGTGGGCTTTTGCTCAAGGCTTCCGCAACCCAAAACGTGATAACAGCTTACAATGGCAACCACTAGCAGAAGCGGAAGAAAAAGAGCTACAAGATCGTATTACTGTGGCTAACTGGACACGAGATATTATCAATAAAAGCGCAGAAGAAGTCGCACCTCGTCAGTTAGCAACGATGGCAGGAGAGTTGATTAAATCAGTGGCTCCGGGTCAAGTAACCTACCGAATCGTAAAAGATAAAGATCTCTTAACCGGAGGTTGGGAAGGCATTTATGCGGTAGGGCGTGGTTCAGCGCGTACTTCCGCTATGCTGCAATTAGACTTTAACCCAACCGGAGATCCAGAAGCGCCAGTAATGGCTTGTCTGGTTGGTAAAGGGATCACGTTTGATTCTGGCGGTTACAGCCTGAAACCTTCGCAATTTATGACAGCGATGAAGTCAGACATGGGTGGCGCGGCGACCATTACTGGCGGTTTGGCGCTGGCTATCCTACGTGGCTTAAATAAGCGTGTTAAATTGATTCTCTGCTGTGCTGAAAATATGATTTCAGGCCGTGCCCTTAAATTAGGCGATGTCATTACCTATAAAAATGGCAAAACAGTAGAGATCATGAATACTGATGCTGAAGGACGCTTAGTATTAGCCGATGGTCTAATTTACGCTAGCGAGCAAAACCCAGAGATCATTATCGATTGTGCCACACTAACTGGCGCCGCTAAAAATGCATTAGGTAACGACTTCCATGCATTATTGAGCTTTGATAATGCCTTATCAGAGCAGGCTCTTGCTTGCGCTGCAGAAGAAAAAGAAGGCTTGTGGCCTTTACCATTAGCCGATTTTCATCGCGGTATGTTGCCGTCAAACTTTGCTGACCTATCCAACATCAGTAGCGGTGATTACTCACCGGGCGCGTCAACCGCAGCTGCCTTCTTGTCTTACTTTGTAGAAGACTATAAAACGGGCTGGTTGCATTTTGATTGTGCAGGGGCTTATCGTAAGTCGAGTACCGATAAGTGGGCTGCGGGTGGTACCGGTATGGGGGTTCGAACTCTAGCCAACTTGTTGAATAATCAGTAAAATAATAAGAGGTCCTTGGTGGCCTCTTTTTTGTTTTTTGTACATCCATCATAGATAAACCAAGAGCTATAAAGGAAATTAAATGGCCATTGAAAAAACATTCTCTATCGTGAAACCCGATGCGGTAAAACGCAACCTTATAGGCACTATTTATCAACGCATTGAGCAAGCAGGATTGCGTATCGTTGCCGCGAAAATGGTGCACCTTACTGATGAACAAGCTAGTGGCTTCTATGCTGAACATGAAGGCAAACCTTTCTTTGGTGAGCTCACTGAGTTTATGACCTCTGGACCTATCATGGTTCAAGTACTAGAAGGGGAAGACGCCATTGCTCGTTACCGCGAGTTAATGGGGAAAACCAACCCAGAACAAGCCGCCTGTGGCACCATTCGTGCCGACCATGCATTAAGTATGCGCTTTAACTCTGTACACGGTTCTGACAGTCCAACTTCAGCAGCACGTGAAATAGAGTTCTTCTTCCCAACGTCAGAGATCCACGCTAGAAGTTAATTGGGGCTTCCCAATAGCTAAAACACCCACCCAAAGGCTTAAGCGTTTGCTTAGGCCTTTTTGTTTGAACTCACATACTCCTTGTTGCGGTTGCACAAACACTGTACAATCTGCGCCCCAAGATTTGATGTTCGTCGTTGAGAGGCACCATGACTAAAGCTAAAGTTAATCTGCTCGATTTTGATCGCCAAGGGTTGCGTCAGTATTTTTCTGATGAGCTTGGTGAGAAAGCATTTAGAGCGGATCAAGTAATGAAGTGGATATACCATTTTGGTTGTGATGACTTCGAAAAAATGACTAACTTAAATAAGAAGTTGCGTGAGAAGCTCATTCGTCTTACTGAAATTCGTTCTCCTTACGTTTCGGATGCGCAATATTCAAGTGACGGTACCATTAAGTGGGCGATGCGAGTAGGCGACCAAGATGTGGAAACCGTATACATTCCCGAAGGGGATCGTGCGACTTTGTGTGTCTCATCTCAAGTAGGTTGTGCATTAGAATGTACTTTCTGCTCAACAGGACAGCAAGGCTTCAACCGTAACCTTCGCGTTTCAGAGATCATTGGTCAAATTTGGCGCGCATCCCGTGAGATTGGTTTGGAAAAAGAAACCGGCCGCCGTCCTATTACCAACGTCGTTATGATGGGAATGGGTGAGCCTCTTCTAAATATGAAGAATTTAATGCCCTCTCTAAATCTTATGCTAGATGATCTGGCTTTTGGTTTATCAAAACGTCGCGTAACCGTATCAACCTCAGGTGTGGTATCTGGCCTTGATCAAATGACCGGCAACATTGATGTGGCGTTAGCCATTTCGTTACACGCGCCAACGGATGAATTGCGTAATCAAATTATGCCTATCAATGAGCGTTGGAACATAGAAGAGTTCTTAGCTTCAGTGCGCCGTTATATTGCAGCGTCTAATGCAAACAGAGGTAAGGTGACGGTTGAGTATATTCTGTTGGATCATGTGAATGACGATATGGAGCATGCGAGACAGCTCGCACAATTATTAAAAGATACGCCAGCTAAGATCAATTTAATACCCTTTAATCCGTATCCTGGTTCACCTTATAACAAGCCGAGTAATTCACGTATTGATCGTTTCATGAAAACATTAATGCAAGACGGCTTTACGGTAACTGTACGTAAGACCCGTGGTGACGATATAGATGCCGCTTGTGGTCAATTAGTCGGTGATGTTATTGACCGAACTAAACGTACCCTGAAAAACACTGGGGAAGCCATTCCGGTAAAATCACTGTAATAAAGTGAGCTCGGCTGATTATATGGAGTAAGGTTTCCTGCCAATACTATCGGGAAACCTTATGTTTAAAGGATCGGTCACACTTTTTTTACTCAGTCTCACTCTTGGTTGTGTTACAGTTAACAACGAGGCTGAAACCGCTAAATTTAATCCTATCAAAGCTGCGGATGCCCGAATCGAATTAGGTATAAACTACCTTGCGCTAGGGTACAATGTCAGAGCAAAGCAAAATCTTGACCTAGCACACCGTTATGCACCTAATTATGTACATGCTTCATCCGCAATAGCCTATTATTATCAACAGGTATCTGAAGTAGAACTTGCTGACAAATGGTATAAAAAAGCATTAACAGAATCACCAGAAAATGGTGATGTGTTGAATGATTATGGTGTGTTTTTGTGTCGACAACAGCAATACGCTTTAGCTCAACAGACGTTCATGCAAGCTATTCAACTGTCTAGTTATGAACATGTACCTGCAAGCTACGAAAACGCAGGACTCTGTGCCAAAATGCAGGGAGATTTACGCCGAGCTGAGGCTTACTTTCTTAAGTCTTTAAAGTACGAGCCATCTCGCTTCCGAAGCAGTATTGAATTGGTCAAACTATCAATTCACTTCGGCGCCTTTAGCGAAGCTCGACAACGGTTACAATATATTCACTCGAGGTTTGGTTTTGGGAGTGAGGCGCAAGAGCTACAAGATGAACTTAATGGAATGTCATCGCTAGCTCATTAATGACCTATATCCCACCGAGCCTCCTTAAGGAATGAAGTACATTATACAATGAACAAAGAATCAAATAACTCAGACGTGCAACAGACTGAGGCTTATGCTGAAAGCGGAAATACAACGCCTAAAGTTGGCGATATTTTAAAAGCTAAGCGAGAGTCTTTAGGAATTAGCCAGAAAGAAATTGCCGATCGTCTCAGACTCCGATTAGCAATAGTACAAAGTATAGATAGTAACGATTTTCAAGTAGGGCTAGTGCATACCTTCACTAGAGGCTACATTCGCTCTTATGCGCGCGCTGTTGGGGCGGACGAAAAGCAACTAGTACAGCTATTTGATGATTCTGAGTTAGCTCAACCAGCCGAACACAACATGCAAAGCTTTTCTCAGAAAACCAAGAAGACCAAGCATGACAACAACATCATGAAACTCACTTGGGGTATCTTTGCGATTATTGTCGGTATCTCAGCCGTGTGGTGGTGGCAGAGTGAGCAAAACACCGATACGGTAGTGAGTGATCCTATGGTCACAACTCAGTCAACAGAGGCGGGTGCACCTCAGCAAGCGGTCTCAGACCCGAGTTTGTTAGTTAAGCCTGAGTCAGCAAACCCTGAGTCATCAAACCCTGAGACGCATCCACAAGACAGCACAGCACCAGACAGCACAACACCGGCAACAAAAGACGGTGAAACGGGTGTTGCCACGGATAACACAGCAGAAAAAGCCGCGTCAGCCCCAGTGATAGCGGCTCCCAAAATTGCAATGAGCTTTAAAGCTGATTGCTGGATTCAAGTGCAAGATGTGCATGGCAAAATGCTATGGACTGGGGTAAAACATAACGGTCAACAGCTTGAACTTGAAGGTCAAGGCCCATTCAAATTTGTTCTAGGTGCGCCTGAAGCGGTTTCACTTTCAATTTCGGGTGAACCTATCGACCTTTCTAGGTATACTTCAGGCAAAGTAGCACGTTTCACTGCAGAGTAATTATGCATCACGAATCTCCAATCAAGCGTCGCCCATCGACACGTATCTACGTAGGCGACGTACCTATTGGCGATGGCGCACCCATCGCCGTCCAGTCGATGACCAATACCCGCACCACTGATGTGGATGCCACTGTGGCGCAAATCCGCGCCTTAGAAAAAGTGGGCGCAGATATCGTCCGCGTTTCTGTCCCTACCATGGACGCAGCGGAAGCCTTTAAAGCGATAAAACAGCAAGTGGCTGTTCCTTTAATTGCCGATATTCATTTTGATTATCGTATTGCGCTAAAAGTGGCGGAATACGGTGTGGATTGCCTGCGAATTAACCCAGGTAACATTGGTAATGAAAGTCGCATTCGCTCTGTCGTCGATTGTGCAAGAGATAGAAATATCCCTATTCGTATTGGCGTAAACGGTGGTTCGTTAGAAAAAGAGATCCAAGAAAAGTACGGTGAACCTACCGCACAAGCCTTGGTTGAATCGGCAATGCGTCATGTTGATATCTTAGATAGACTGAATTTTGATCAATTTAAAGTAAGCGTAAAAGCGTCGGATGTTTTCCTCGCGGTGGACTCTTATCGCCTATTGGCAAACAAAATTGATCAACCCCTGCACTTAGGTATTACCGAGGCGGGCGGGGCTAGAGCGGGCGCTGTTAAATCAGCCGTGGGTTTAGGTATGCTGTTATCGGAAGGTATCGGTGATACTTTACGAGTCTCATTAGCCGCCAACCCAGTTGAAGAAATTAAAGTGGGTTTTGATATTTTAAAATCACTACGCATTCGCTCGCGTGGTATTAACTTTATTGCTTGCCCAACGTGTTCACGTCAAGAATTTGATGTCATCAATACGGTGAACGCCCTTGAACAGCGACTAGAAGATATAATTACCCCTATGGATGTATCTATTATTGGTTGCGTAGTTAATGGCCCAGGTGAAGCAGAAGCGTCCCATATGGGGATTGCTGGTGGCAATAGAAAGAGCGCTTTTTACCTAGATGGTAAGCGTCAGAAAGAACGATTTGATAATGATAATATCATCGATCAACTAGAGACTAAGATCCGCGCTAAAGCGAGTCAATTAGACCCTGCAAATCGAATCGACGTTAACGATATTCAAGAATAAATGCAGAGGGCTCGGCCCTTACAATATACGGTATTTAATTGTGGCAAAAACAATCCAAGCAATTCGAGGCATGAACGATTGCCTCCCAACTCAGTCTCCTCTTTGGCAGAAACTTGAGTCTACGGTTAAACGTGTCGTTAGCGCTTATGGCTACAACGAAGTACGTATGCCTATCGTTGAGGTGACAAACTTATTTAGTCGTGCCATCGGTGAAGTGACCGATGTCGTTGAAAAAGAAATGTATACCTTTGAAGATCGCAATGGCGATAGCCTAACTTTGCGCCCTGAAGGGACTGCCGGTTGTGTACGCTCTGGTATCGAGAATGGTCTTTTATACAATCAAGAGCAACGTTTATGGTATATGGGACCTATGTTCCGTCATGAACGCCCACAAAAAGGTCGTTATCGTCAATTCCACCAATGTGGCGTGGAAGTGTTCGGTATAGACGGTCCTGATGTGGATGCAGAACTTATCATGATGACTGCGCGTTTATGGCGTGAATTAGGTATTGATAAGCATGTACGTCTAGAGTTGAACTCCATTGGTTCACTTGAAGCTCGCGCCAACTACCGCACAGCATTGATTGCGTATTTAGAGCAACACATAGAGGTATTGGATGATGACTGTAAACGTCGTATGCATACCAACCCTTTGCGTGTTTTAGACACTAAAAATCCAGATGTACAAGCCATTCTTGGGGATGCCCCTCGTTTGTCTGACTATCTAGATCCAGAATCAAAACAACACTTTGCTGGTTTATGTGAACTTCTTGATAATGCAGGAATCGAATACCAAGTAAATGAACGTTTAGTGCGTGGATTGGATTATTACAACCGCACTGTATTTGAATGGATTACCGAAAGCCTTGGCGCGCAAGGTACTGTTTGCGGCGGTGGCCGTTATGATGGACTCGTGGAGCAATTAGGCGGTAAACCTACCACATCGGTTGGTTTTGCTATGGGTCTTGAACGTCTAGTGTTGATGTTAGAAACCTTAGAATTAGATGATGTTCGTCGTTCAGTTGACGCTTATGTAGTTACAGCGGGTGAAGGCACATTAATGGCAGGGATGAAGCTGGCGGAAAATTTACGTGAGCAAATGCCTGAATTACGTGTCATGACTCACTTTGGTGGTGGCAATTTCAAAAAACAATTTAAACGTGCGGACAAAGTTGGCGCGGCAGTAGCCCTAGTACTCGGTGAGAACGAAGTTGCTGAAAATAATGTGGTAGTTAAAGATCTTATTGGCGGCGAGCAAGTCACTATCGCGCAAACAGATCTTGCGAATAAACTAAAAGAATTAATTTAAGAGGATCGGTCGTGGAATTGTACGATAGCGAAGAACAACAAGTTGAAGCCATCAAGGATTGGTGGTCAGAAAATGGTAAAGCCGTCATTTTAGGTGCCGTTATCGGTCTAGGTGGCTTATTTGGTTGGCGTTATTATCAAGACGCAACAATACAAGCTCAAGAAAGTGCCGGTGATGCTTACGCAGAAACAGTACAAGCGCTGAATACTAAAGGTTTGGACGCTTCTGAAAGTGTTAAAGCATTTATCGCAGCCAATGCGGACCGTGAATACTCAGTGCTTGCTGCTTTACAATTGGCTCAAGCGCAAGTTACTGCCGGTGATTATCAGTCAGCATTAGATCAATTAGAGTGGGCCAAAGCCAACACTAAAGACGACGCTATTTTACCTGTTATCGCTTTACGTGCCGTTCGTGTGAAATCGGAACTGGGCGATGTTGATGGCGCGCTAGCTGAAATATCAACAATGAAATATGCCGGTTGGGAAGGGCGTATTGCTGAGCTTGAAGGTGATCTACAACTTCGTAAAGGTAACAGTGAAGCCGCATACACAGCCTATTCTGAAGCGCAGCAAGCAACAGATGCAAGCCAATCGATTCAGTATAAACTTGACGACCTAGCCAAATAGGATTGCATTGCATGCTAACGAACAAGTGGTTTCGCCGCACACTGATTACCGCATTTACGGTAGCTATTGTCGGTTGTGCGAGCGAAGAAGACACCATTGTAATGGCCCCTGTGCCGGTGGTGGAAAGTCAATTCACTCCCGATGTTGTTTGGTCAACCTCTGTAGGTGATGGTGTTGGACAATATTTTTCTAAACTGACGCCCGCCTACGCTTATGGCAAGGTGTATATTGCCAGTCGTGATGGAGATGTTGTTGCACTTGATCCTGAAAGTGGCGATAAACTCTGGTCTGTGGATTTAGAAAAAGATGTTCCAGCTCGTTTATCTGGTGGTATTAATGCTTCTTATGGGCAGCTATTTATCGGTACAGAAAACGGGGAAGTGGTCGCGCTAGATGCGGAAACAGGTGCAGAAAACTGGCGAGTAGACGTTGATGGTGAGGTGTTATCTGTACCAGAAACCGATGCCAACTTGGTTATTGTGCATACTACTCGTGGTGCTTTAGTCGCTCTAGATGAAGATACGGGTAACGAGAAGTGGACAGTAAGTACGGAAGTGCCAAACCTAACACTCCGCGGAACCAGTGCGCCAGTGGCCGTTTCTGGTGGTGTGTTCTGGGGAACCGCGAACGGACGTTTAGCTGCTGCAATTGTTGAACGTGGTCAGATGATCTGGCAACAACCCGTCGGGACGCCGAAAGGGGCAACAGAAATCGATCGCTTAGTGGATTCGGATGCGAAACCTCTGATTGTCGGTGGCATGCTCTATACCATAGGTATCAACGGTCAATTAATTGCCATCGACCTACGCTCTGGTTCACCTGCATGGAAACGTAACTATTCTTCGGCTCAAGATATGGCGACAGATGGTCGTAATATTTACTTGGTGACAGATAAAGATTACATAGTGGCTGTTGATGCGCGAAGTGGTACTGAGTTGTGGCAAAACCGTCAACTGGAATATCGTCTATTAACGGGTCCTACCGTCATTGACCGTAAATTAGTGCTAGGGGATAGCGAAGGTTATCTGTACTGGCTTGATCGTAATACGGGTGAATTCATTGCACAGCAGATGGAAGATGACAGCGGTTTCGCTGTTTCGCCTCTTGCCGTGGACGATGGCTTTGTCGTTACGACACGTAACGGTGACGTTAAAATGATGAAGATCAAATAGATCTTCAGACGTTTCAGTAATGTGATATAATTCACAATTGGCTCTTGACTGGAAACAGTTAAGAGCCGTTTTTATTATTAATTTTTGATGTAGTTATAGGTAATACTAATCGTAGTAATTAGCTGATCATTCTAGCTTGTTAAAACACTTGATAACGGCGTTGCAATTTTTGAATGTAGAACATCAAAAGTAGCGCCTTGTTCTCAACTGTTTTTCCAGCGCGATTTCAGACCATTTAATTATTGTGATTGGTATAAGTGAATGCAAACCAGCTTACCTATAACTACATAACGCTTTTATTTTGAGGTTATTATGGTTCCAGTTGTTGCGCTTGTTGGGCGTCCTAACGTAGGAAAGTCCACATTATTCAATCGCTTAACTCGCACAAGAGATGCGTTAGTAGCCGATTTCCCAGGCTTAACACGCGATAGAAAATATGGCCGAGCTAAACTTGGTGAACATGAATTCATTGTTATCGATACCGGCGGTATTGACGGCACTGAGGAAGGCGTAGAAACCAAAATGGCAGAACAGTCACTCGCGGCGATTGATGAAGCTGATGTCGTGTTATTTATGGTTGATGGCCGTGCAGGACTGACGGTTTCTGATGAAGCCATTTCAAAGCACCTACGTACCATAGAAAAACCGGCCATGCTGGTTGTCAATAAAGTGGACGGTATCGATGCTGACGCAGCCAGTGCCGAGTTTTGGCAGTTAGGTGTTGAAAACATGTACCAAATTGCCGCGGCCCATGGCCGTGGTGTGAGCGCATTAATCGACCGAGCCCTTAATCCATTTGCAGAAGCATTGCTTAAAGAGCAAGGTGAGTTAGAAGATCTTACCGGCTTTGAAGACGCAGAAGACGACAAGCTAGAATACACAGAAGAAGAAGCGGAAGCAGAATATAAACGTCTGCAAGATCAACCGATTAAACTGGCTATCATTGGCCGACCTAATGTCGGCAAATCAACACTGACTAACCGTATTTTAGGTGAAGAACGTGTGGTGGTGTATGACATGCCTGGCACCACTCGTGACTCTATCTATATACCGATGCAGCGTGACGAGCGTGAATATGTCTTGATTGATACGGCAGGCGTTCGTCGTCGTAAACGTATTAATGAAACCGTAGAAAAATTCTCGGTAGTTAAGACTTTGAAAGCGGTAGAAGATGCAAACGTCGTACTATTAGTGATTGATGCGCGCGAAAATATCTCTGATCAAGATTTAAGCCTACTCGGCTTTGCTTTAAACGCAGGTCGCTCTATTGTCATCGCTGTAAATAAGTGGGATGGCTTAGATAATGACGTGAGAGAGCGCGTGAAAAAAGAGCTAGACCGCCGTCTAGGTTTTGTCGATTTTGCACGAATTCACTTTATTTCAGCACTGCACGGTACCGGTGTTGGTAATCTATTTGAATCAGTACAAGAAGCGTATAAATCCGCGACTACTCGCGTAGGTACATCAGTACTGACTCGCATCATGAAGATGGCAACCGATGATCACCAACCTCCATTGGTTCGTGGCCGTCGTGTGAAATTAAAATACGCTCACGCAGGGGGCTACAACCCACCTATCGTGGTGATTCATGGTAACCAAGTTAATGAGTTACCTGCTTCTTATAAACGCTTCCTAATGAATTACTATCGCCGTGCTTTAGAGATTATGGGTACGCCAATTCGTATTCAATTCCAAAGCAGTGAAAACCCATTTGAAGGCAAAACCAGTAAGATGACTATCTCGCAAGAGCGTAAGAAAAAACGCTTATCGCAAATGCTGAAAGGTCGTAGCAAGAAGTAACCATTAAGATTGAGATAAACCGTTTCTGTTATAGAAACGGTTTTTTTTCGCCTGTAATTTGTACAAAACGTGATGAGTGACCTAACATGATCTTTTTATTAAATACTGTAAATGTCGTCAATTAATGGTCGTGGTGAAATAAATGACTATATAAAATTGAAATGCAGGATATGTAACTTATGCTTTCGGTGTGTGGTTATATAAATGTTCTTTTAATGGTAGATCGCTGATCATGAGCGATAAAGTAGAAGATCAAACAAAGATCACGTTAATGCTGTCAGGTGAGTTTTAGCATACATGGAGGTAAAATAAAAAACAGAATGTGATAATTTCAACGGGGTTATCAAGTGTTGTAATCCGCTAGAATGACCCGTTATTTAGTACTATTGGTATCAATTATAGGAGAAAGAGCGACTATGCCACAGAACCTCTGCCCGAAATGCAGTAAACAATTGACGTGGGATGGCAAGTACCATTGTGTTCATTGCCAAGTACATTATCAGAAGTTGGCGTTTTGTGCCGATTGTGGTGCACGCTTAGAAAAGTTACAGGCTTGTGGAGCGGTGAGTTATTTTTGCAATCATAGCTGTAATGAACTCAAGTCAAAGTCTACAGCTCGATTTGAATTTCGCGTACTGGATTAAACAAGGTTTAACCCAGTACCTTGTTGAGGCTCGTAGAAGCCTATTTGTTGCTAGGTCCATTTACGGTTGAAGTAATATCGCCATCAGCGAAGCGAGTGACTAAAATATCCCCTTCCGTTAATTGCTTGGACTGTGTGACAACCTTGCCAAGTTTTGTTGATATAGAGTAACCACGGCGCATGGTAGCCAGTGGACTAACGGCATCAAGTTTTTCGGTAAGCAGTTCAAAGTGATGTCTTTGTTGACGCACTTGAGCTTGCATTGCTTTGTTAAGGCGCAACTCAAGATAGCTCAAATGTTGCTGCTGCTTAGCAATTTTATTGGCCGGGCTGTGCATATCTAATTGCATTTGTAGGCGAGCAAAGCGCTGTTTTACAGCGTTTAACTGCCCGAGCATGGCTTGCTTCAACAACGCCTCTTTCTCATCTAGTTGCTGGCTTTGTTTTTGCAATTGATGTTTAGGGTGCAGTTTATCCAGTCGATGTTGCAGGATGAGTACTTGTTGCTGCTGCTGATTTAAGTAACGACTCATGGCATGGTTCAGCTGTTTTTGCTTAGCAACAATACCTTGCAACTTAAAGCTTTGATCACGACTGACAAGTTCAGCTGCCGCAGAAGGCGTCGCTGCGCGCAGGTCGGCAACAAAGTCGGCGATAGTGACGTCTACTTCATGGCCAATCGCACTGATAATAGGGATTTGGCTAGAGGCGATGGTTCTGGCAACAATTTCATTATTAAAGCACCACAGATCTTCTAAAGAACCGCCACCGCGACCCACAATTAATACATCACATTCATTTCGGGCATTAGCCAACCCTATGGCTTGCGCAATGCTGATAGATGCGGCTTCCCCTTGCACCATAGTGGGATAAATCATAACGGGTAGGCTAGAGTCACGGCGTTTTAATACACGTAAGATATCGTGCAGTGCCGCGCCCGTAGATGAAGTTATCACTCCTACATGCTTAGGATGTTCAGGAATCGGCAATTTATTAGATTGTGCAAACAGTCCTTCTGCCGCTAATTGCATCTTTAATTGATCGAATTGCTGCTGCAATCGGCCATCGCCTTCAGGCTGCATAGATTCAATAATTAATTGATAATCGCCACGAGGTTCATACAAAGATAAGCGCGCTTTGACTAAAACTTGTTTGCCATTTTCTGGTTTAAAGGTGACTCGGCGATTATTGCCGCGAAACATAGCGCACTTTACTTGGGCACGAGAATCTTTAAGGGTGAGATACCAATGGCCAGAAACCGGTGCTGAGAAGTTAGAAACTTCGCCCATTAGCCAAACCACTCCCATTTCATTTTCAAGGAGTAAGCGAACTTCAGCGTTCAGGCGTGAAACAGTAAAGATGTTGTTGCTAGTTTGCTGGGAAGGCAAAATGGCGCTCGTCAGAGGTGTGTATGGAGGATAGCGCCAGTATAATACACAGCAATGGTTAAAGCGCAAATTTTAATTTGAGAAATGTGTGGCCAAACGATTGCGCTCTGCGTATAATCCCACCGCAATATCAATTCCAACTCTGTTTCTAATACAGACAAAAAGTTGGTGTCCTTACTTTTAACATCTATGTTGTGAGATATTGCAAATGTTACGTATTGCCAAAGAAGCGCTGACCTTCGACGACGTCCTACTGGTTCCAGCTCACTCCACCGTTCTCCCAAATACAGCGGATCTACGCACCCGCTTGACGAAGAATATTAACTTAAACATCCCAATGATTTCTGCATCTATGGATACAGTTACTGAGGCTCGCTTAGCTATTGCATTAGCTCAAGAAGGCGGCATTGGGTTTATTCACAAAAACATGCCAATCGCTCTGCAAGCAGAGATGGTTCGTCAGGTTAAAATCTTTGAAGCGGGTATCGTTTCTGATCCTGTTACAGTTCGTCCTGAGCAAACGATTGATCAAGTTCTTAAGCTGACTGAAAAACACGGCTTTGCTGGTTTCCCTGTAGTAACAGAGAGCCAAGAGTTGGTGGGTATCATTACCGGTCGTGACATTCGTTTTGTAACGGATATGAGCAAGACCGTTGCTGAAGTTATGACGGCTAAAGAGAACTTAGCGGCAGTTAAAGAAGGTGCCTCTCCTGAAGAAGTTCAAGAGAAAATGCACGAAGCACGCGTTGAAAAAGTCCTTGTTGTTAACGACGAGTTCAAACTACGTGGCATGATCACAGCAAAAGATTTCCATAAAGCAGAACGTAAACCTAACGCTTGTAAAGACGAACGTGGTCGCTTACGTGTTGGTGCCGCTGTTGGTGCTGGTGCGGGTAACGAAGAGCGTGTTGCTGCTCTTGTTGAAGCGGGCGTTGATGTACTGCTTATCGACTCTTCACACGGTCACTCTGAAGGCGTATTAAACCGCATTCGCGAAACACGTGCCGCATACCCAGATCTAGAGATCATTGGTGGTAACGTTGCAACTGGCGCAGGTGCTCGTGCACTTATCGACGCTGGTGTGAGTGCAGTTAAAGTGGGCATCGGCCCTGGCTCAATCTGTACTACTCGTATCGTAACTGGTGTGGGTGTTCCTCAAGTAACAGCCGTTGCTGATGCGGCGGAAGTTGCTGCAGAATTTGATATTCCAGTTATTGCTGATGGCGGTATCCGCTTCTCAGGCGATATCTGTAAAGCCATCGTTGCTGGCGCATCTTGTGTCATGGTTGGTTCTATGTTCGCAGGTACTGAAGAAGCACCGGGTGAAGTCATTCTTTATCAAGGTCGTTCTTACAAGTCTTACCGCGGCATGGGTTCACTTGCTGCTATGTCTCAAGGTTCTTCTGATCGTTACTTCCAAACGGATAACGCAGCAGACAAACTTGTACCTGAAGGTATCGAAGGTCGTACTCCTTATAAAGGTCGCCTAAAAGAAATCGTTCATCAGCAAATGGGCGGTCTACGTTCTAGCATGGGTCTAACTGGCTCTGCAACAATCGAAGACATGCGTACTAAAGCTGAGTTTGTTCGTATTTCTGGTGCGGGTCTAAACGAATCTCATGTTCATGATGTTCAGATCACTAAAGAAGCACCAAACTACCGTTTAGGTTAATTATTGCGGTTTATAACCATCGTTATTTTTATGGCGATGGTTTTCCTAACGTTATACAGAAGGTGCTCAGTTACTTTTTACGATTAGTATTAGGTAAACGGTGCGCCTTCTCTTATATAACGAGCAATTTGCTTAGCCAAATCTAATCTAGGTATATCTAGATTAGAATAAAATTTATTTAAAGTTGTGGAGGTGTCTACCTCCATCCATCTAATACTATTGAGATTTCTAAATGACTAAGAATATCCACGACCAACGTATTTTGATCCTTGATTTTGGTTCTCAGTACACTCAACTGGTTGCGCGCCGTGTACGTGAAATTGGTGTTTACTGTGAGCTTTGGAGCTGGGATGTAGAAGAAGCGGATATCCGTGAATTTAATCCAGACGGCATCATTCTTTCTGGTGGCCCAGAAAGTGTTACAGAACTTAACTCTCCTCGTGCACCTCAATATGTGTTTGATTCTGGTGTTCCTGTGCTGGGCGTTTGTTACGGCATGCAAACAATGGCGGAGCAACTTGGTGGTAAAGTTGCCGGTTCCGATGAGCGCGAATTTGGTTACGCACAAGTTAAAGTGGTTAAAGAGTCTGCTCTATTTAACGGCATTGAAGATGCCATTGCTGAAGACGGCAATGCTCTTTTAGATGTTTGGATGAGCCACGGTGACAAAGTCGTAGAAATCCCATCTGACTTTACTAAGATTGCTGAAACAGATACTTGTCCGTTTGCTGCTATGGCAAATGAAGAGAAAAAATACTACGGCGTTCAATTCCACCCAGAAGTGACTCATACTCGCCAAGGTGCGCGTATGCTTGAAAACTTCGTGATGAACGTATGTGGTTGTGAAAAGCTATGGACTTCGCAATCTATCATTGATGACGCAATTGCTCGCATTAAAGAGCAAGTGGGTGATGACGAAGTGATCCTTGGCCTGTCCGGCGGTGTAGATTCTTCTGTTGTTGCTATGCTAGTACACCGTGCCATCGGCGACAAACTCACTTGTGTGTTTGTTGATAACGGTCTTCTTCGTCTCAACGAAGGCGAGCAAGTGATGGATATGTTTGGTGATCATTTTGGTCTCAACATCATCAAGATTGAAGCAGAAGAGCGTTTCCTTAAAGCTCTGGAAGGTCAATCTGATCCTGAGCAAAAACGTAAGACGATTGGTCACGTATTTGTGGATGTATTTGATGAAGAGTCTAAGAAGCTTAAAAATGCTAAATGGTTGGCACAAGGGACTATTTACCCTGACGTTATCGAATCAGCCGCTTCTAAAACAGGTAAAGCACATGTGATTAAGTCTCACCATAACGTAGGCGGTTTGCCAGACGATATGGAAATGGGCTTAGTTGAACCATTGCGTGAACTGTTTAAAGATGAAGTCCGTAAGATTGGTCTAGAGCTTGGTCTGCCATACAACATGCTTTACCGCCACCCGTTCCCAGGGCCAGGTCTAGGTGTTCGCGTGCTTGGTGAAATCAAAAAAGAGTACTGTGACTTACTACGTCGCGCCGATGCTATCTTTATTGAAGAACTGCACAATGCCGATCTTTACCATAAAGTCTCTCAAGCATTTACTGTGTTCTTACCAGTACGCTCTGTTGGCGTAATGGGCGATGGTCGTAAATACGACTGGGTTGTATCCCTACGCGCAGTAGAAACCATCGACTTTATGACCGCTCATTGGGCACACCTTCCATACGACTTCCTTGGTAAGGTATCTAACCGTATCATCAACGAAGTAGAAGGCATTTCTCGCGTTGTTTACGATATTTCAGGTAAGCCACCTGCGACTATCGAGTGGGAATAAGCAACACATTAGCTTAAAGCAATGACAATAAACCCGTGAGTATGACTTGCGGGTTTTTTTATGTGACTCAAAAATTAGGAAAAATAGTGTTAAGCGTGCGAAAATAACCGTAATGAGATTAATTGAACAATAGAAGTATTAGAAATGGCAAAACTGACCCTTCAAGAACAAATGCTAAAAGCGGGCTTGGTGAACGAGAAGAAGCTCAAGAAAGCAAAAAAAGGCGCAAAGAAGTCCCGAGTACAAGCTCGTGAAGCGAAAGCCGCAGCAGAAGAAAACCGCATTGCTCAGCAAGAGCGCGATAAAAAAATTAACCAAGAGCGTGAGCAGCAGCGTCTTGCTAAAGAACTTAAAGCTCAAGTAAAACAGTTAATTGAAATGAATCGCATTGATATTAGTAAAGGTGAGATCAAGTATAACTTCACCGATGGGACGCTAGTTAAATCACTGTATGTGGAAGAGTTGAATCGTAGCCAATTAATCAAAGGCATTTTAAGTATCGCACGTTACGGCGAAAGCTACGCTGTGATCCCAACGATTGTGGCAGAGAAGATAGCTACCCGTGTGCCGGAAGCGATTGTTGAAACCATTAAAACGGAAGACGATACACCAGACGAAGATGACCCATATAAAGACTTTGTCGTTCCTGACGATCTTATGTGGTAATTCTGGTTTAGTGTCATTTATTTTAGGGTAGCTTTGGCTGCCCTTTTTTATGCTCGATTAAAAGTACTTATTAGCTAGGCCCGAATTCAACTCCGAAGTGCGACATTCTTAATATTCAAGTAGCCTCCATCATTTCTCTAAAAATGACAGCAGGTTGCTTGAACCCTAAACACTTTTTTGGACGATAATTAATTCGTTGTTGCGCCCTTTCAATATCATCATCACTAACCGTTCTTAGATCTGTTCCTTTCTTTACGTACTGTCTCAACAGGCCGTTAGCATTTTCATTCGCTCCTCGTTCACAAGAGCTGTAAGGGTGTGCGAAGTACACGTCGGTTTCTAATGCCCGTGCTATTTCTTCATGACCTGCAAACTCACGACCATTATCTGCGGTAATAGTATGAACGAACGCTTTATAAGGCATCAGCATTGCTATGGTTGCGTTAGTCACGTCTTTTGCTGACTTAGAGGGCACTTTCTGTGTCAGATAAAAACGCGTTTGACGCTCTAAGAGAGTGACAATTGCCCCCGTTCCATGCTTGCCTAAGACCGTATCAATTTCCCAGTCACCAAAGCGTTCACGACTATCAACAATGTCAGGCCTTTCATCTATTGAAACTGCGTTTTTGATTGCAGGTGCTTTCTCTGTCTTGCCCCGTCGATACCGCTTATGGCCTTGGCGCAAGTGCTTAAATAGCTTTCCACCTTGTCGCTTATTACGAGCGACGAATCGGTAAATCCACTCATGGCTCACTTTAGCCCCTGCGCGGGTTAAGACATTAGATATTTGCTCTGGACTCCAATCGATAGACAACAGAACCTCAATAAAATCTATACGCGATTGAGGTACTTGATACTTACGGGCTTGCCGTCGTTTTTCTATTGATTGATGATGTGCTTTGTCTGGCCGATATTGTTCTTTCTTGCTACATCGTTTCAGCTCTCGATAAACGGTTGAGCGATGGCATTTAACTGTCTTAGCAATTTCAGATATTGAAATTCCCCGTTCCAAAAGGGCAGAAATTTGATATCTTCTTCCCTCGGTCAACTGCTGATAATTCATAGTAGTTCTGCTTGTTTCTTTGGCGAGAAGAGCGTACCACTTTCGGCAGTTGGCTTCTTCTTCTATGCCTTTCCATGAATGTCGCAGTTATTATCTGAAATCGGGGGTAAGCCAAATTAAAACGATTCACAGAAATAGCACAGTAAAAAATAAGAGGGCAATTCATTAAGAATATTTGTTCATTATTACAAAAGCTATAAATTTAATTGAAAGTAATTACCTTAATGTCAGGTCTTTATAAAATACCTATTTAGCTTTGCTATTTACAGCCCCTTGAGGTTAGGATGTAAAAAAGCTTACCTTAAGCCATGGTGGCATATTAAAATAACCTATCGCCTGCCAGATTTATATAATTCACCCTTTTATAGGCAAAAGCCAAGGATAGTAACGGAAGTCTCTATGAAAAAATTATTAACGGCAGCCCTAACATTGTGCACAACGTTTGCAGTGAATGGCGCTACTCTTGATTGGGAACAAATAGAAAAAAAGGCCCAAGGGCAAACGGTCTATTTTCACGCATGGGGTGGTAGCCAAGAAATTAATCGCTATATTCAATGGGCTAATAAACAGTTACAGCAACAATATTCGGTGACATTAAAACATGTCAAAGTATCGGATATAGCAGAAAGTACCCCACGATTAATAGCAGAAAAAGCGGTAGGTAAAAGTGAAGGTGGCAGTATTGATCTGGTTTGGATTAATGGTGAAAACTTTAAGTCAATGAAAGAGAAAGAGCTGTTATTTGGCCCTTTTACTGAGTCGTTACCTAGTTGGCAGTATGTTGATAAGTCACTTCCTGTCACTGTTGATTTTTCAGAGCCAACGGAAGGGCTTGAAGCCCCGTGGGGAGTGGGGCAGTTAGTCTTTATTTATGATGAAGAGCGTTTAACGCTACCGCCAGCATCATTTGCCGATTTGTTAAGTTATGCCAAAGTGCACCCGAACCGCCTGACTTATCCTAAACCTCCAGAGTTTCATGGCAGTAGCTTCTTAAAAGCGTTGCTGATTGAACTTTCAGATAATGATCCCGCATTGGCTCAACCGGTAACTGAGGATGCCTTTTCTCGTTTAAGCCCTTTATTATGGGGCTATCTTGATACCTTCCATAGTGTTGCATGGCGTAGCGGTAAGCAGTTTCCTGCAGGTTCAGCGGAGACGATTCGCTTGTTGGATGATGGGCAGCTTGATTTAGCGATTACCTTTAATCCTAATGCTGTGTATTCGGCACAGGCTGCGGGGAATTTGGAATACACAACCAAACCTTACGCAATGGATAGCGGCGCACTTTCTAATATTCACTTTTTGGCTATTCCTTGGAACTCTTCAGTAAAAGAAGGGGCGCTGGTGGCGATTAACTTTTTACTTAGCCCAGAAGCTCAATCCCATAAAGGGGATCTTAATGTATGGGGCGATCCTTCAGTACTGCAACAAAAGTATTTAAAGGGCACAGCTCAAGCTTCTGAGCAGTTTAAGTCTATTGCTGAACCTCACCCAAGCTGGCAGGTGAAAATTGAGCAAGAGTGGCTGAAACGTTATGGGCAATAAGCGCTGATGCTACGATTTTTCTACGGACTGGTGGTGCTATTATGCATAGTACCCACAGTCCCTGGAATATTAGGCGTGGTGTCATCCTCCCTAAGTTATGTTCCACCGCTGGGGATGATGACTCCGTCACTGCACGGTTTTGAGCAAGTATTTAATTGGCATGGCGTGTGGCGTTCCATCGCTTTAACCTTCTTTTCAGCGATGGCCAGTAGCTACTTAGCGTGCTTGATTTCTTTTGCTATTGTGCAAGCGTGTTGGAATACATCGTGGTGGAAGAAAATTGAGTGGTCCTTGTCGCCATTGTTATCGGTGCCACACGTGGCGTTTGCTATTGGCTTTGCTTTTTTATTTGACCCTACAGGGCTTGGGGTGCGTTTATTTCATGCTGTATTTGGCTATGATCTTAACCAAGCTTCGGCACATCAATTGGCCTTCCTCATTCATGACCCTAATGCTCTGGGGTTGATTGTCATGTTGGCAATAAAAGAAGTGCCGTTTTTATTGTTGATGAGTATCCCGATATTAAGACAACTTAATATCGATAAAACGCAAAAAATCTCAGCCTCTATGGGCTACAGTCGTGCTCATGGATGGTGGAAATGTATTTTTACGCCATGGTTGATTAAGCTTCGTTTTCCTATGTTGGCTGTATTAGCGTATAGCTTATCTGTGGTGGATGTGGCTCTTATTGTTGGTCCGACGAATCCTCCCACCTTCGCTGTATTAGTATGGCAATGGTTTAATGAGCCGGATCTTTCTTTACTTCCTCGGGCATCAGCCGGTGCGATTGTGCTGTTTGTGATCGCCGGCTTCATTATTTTATTCGCTAGGGTTATAGAGTGGTTATTGACTAAAAAAATAACCTCTTGGCAGGTTGCGGGCAGACGAGGATGTGCGTTACCGGGCAAAAGTGTGTTTAGTGCAATGCTATTGCTGACAGCGGTGATGCTACCCTTAATGTTATTATGGAGTATTGCGCAACGTTGGCGCTTTCCTCAGCTTATCCCAAGTCGTTACTCGCTACAGTTTTGGCAATATGAGTGGTCATCGATTGTCTCAACGATAGAACAAAGCCTCAGTTTAGCGTTAGTCTCTGCCAGCATTGCTGTTGTATTAGCTTTAATTGCCCATGAATATCGTATTCGTTATCGCTGGCAAGTGCCAGGATACATCATTGCCATCCCTATGCTGATCCCACAATTGTCTATTTTATTTGGTCTGCAAGTTACGACGTTATTTATCGGTGGTAACGCACATTGGTTGTGGGTGTGCTGGGCACATATGTTCTTTGCATTTCCATTTGTTTATTTGGCGATGGATGGACCATGGCGAAGCTATAACGAAGCACTCAGTCGAGTGGCGCTCAGTTTAGGTAAAACGCCATTAAGGGTATTTATTAAAGTGAAGGGAGTGCAACTTTTCCCCGCTATTTTATTTGCTTGGGCGGTGGGGATCAGTGTGAGTTTATCCCAGTATTTACCCACATTAATATTAGGGGCAGGGCGGATCTCTACCTTGACCACCGAAGCCGTTGCATTATCCAGTGGCTTTGACCGCCGAGTGACGGCTATTTATGCCCTATGGCAAGCGTTACTTCCTTTGGTCTTTTTCTTTATCGCCATATTAGGTAGCCGAGTGCAAACACGGCGTCGTCGTATAAATTATAAGAGGTTGCAGTCTGATGAGTCTGTGTCTTAAAAATCTCACTGTGAGTAAATGTGATGGAACAATGCTATTTGATGAGTTGAATATAGCGATTCATCCTGGTGAAGTGGTCTCACTAATGGGACCCAGTGGTTGTGGTAAATCAACATTATTAGATGTGATCGCAGGCCATTTATCGGCAGAGTTTACCTACCAAGGTCAGGTTGAGTTAAATGAACGTGCTTTGCATACCATTCCGGCTCATGAGCGCCGTGTTGGCATTTTATTTCAAGATGATCTTTTGTTTCCGCATCTTTGTGTTTGGCAAAATCTGGCTTTTGCTCTGCCTAATACAATTAAAGGTAAACATAGGAAAGCGCAAGCCATACAAGCTTTACAAGAAATATCATTAAGCCAACTGGCACAGGCTTATCCAGAACAATTATCTGGCGGTCAAAGAGCACGCATTAGTTTAACTCGAATGTTGCTGGCGCAACCAGAAGTCGCTTTACTGGATGAGCCATTTAGTAAATTAGATAGGCAACTTCGCAGTCAGTTTCGTGATTGGGTATTTGAACAACTGCAAGTTGCTAACATTCCTGCGTTAATGGTGACGCATGATGAGCAAGATATCCCAAATAATAGCCGGGTATTGAATTGGCCATGGGAGCGCGGTGATGCTTGATAGTTTTAGTATTAAGGTGATTCGTTGGCCTCTAGCTCAAGGGGCTAAGGTTTTGGAACGCTTAGGGGTTACAGCAAACCAAACCACATTGTGTGGCTTTCTTTTAGGGTGCGTTGCTTTACCAATGTTACTGCTAGAGCACTACATTGCAGCGCTGATATTTATTGTTCTTAATCGTATTTTTGATGGTTTAGATGGGGCGCTGGCGCGCAGACAAGGAATTACTGATGCCGGGGGGTTTTTGGATATCAGCCTCGACTTCCTATTTTACTCTATGGTGCCATTTGGTTTTGTCTTAGCTAACCCTGAGTTAAATGCGATAGCGGGTGCTTTTCTGATATTTGCCTTTATTGGCACAGGAAGTAGTTTTCTCGCTTTTGCTGTAATGGCAGGAAAGCGGGGCATTGACAACCCAGTGTATAAGCACAAGTCACTTTACTACATGAGTGGTCTCACTGAGGGCACAGAAACCATTAGCTGCTTTATTTTGATGTGTCTATTGCCTAATTACTTTGCTGAAATTGCCTATATATTTGGCGCAATGTGTTGGTTTACAACGGCAACACGAATTTACTCAGGCTTTTATACACTCAAATAACGGCAGTCATTTTTTCTTATACTACTATTCAACCTCTTGCTTATAATTGATGTGGGTGAGGGGGTTCAATGCAACGCGATTCCTATCATCAGCTTTCCTCACGATCACCTTCAAAACTACTAGATATTTTTTCTTTAAATCTTCTCGTAATCTAAATGGGCTTTCAACAGAGAGCATTCGATTACAGCGGATGGCTTACTTACTTTAAGTCAGTGTCATCCAAGATAAAGGAGGAAAATATGCCATTAAAACGCCCAAGTCCTGAATTGGTTGATATTAGTTCGTCAAAAGCGAAGCTAACGTTGACTATGCAAGCTGCAGACTATGGGCATCAAAAAGTACTTAAATCATTTAAACAGTCTTTTGGTTTAGCTGTGTTTGCTGGAGCGTTTATCGCCTTAGCATTCGTCTTCTATATCACTGTGACGACTGGGACTCATAACAACGGGTGGGGAATGACTCGCTTTGTTGGTGGTCTTGCCTTCAGCCTAGGCTTAATGCTGGTTGTTGTGTGTGGCGGTGAGTTATTCACCAGTACGGTATTGAGCTCTGTTGCTTGGGCTCAAAAAAGGGTGACGACAAAACAGTTGTTAGTATGTTGGGGGCGTGTGTATGCCGGGAATTTTATCGGTGCCATGTTAACCCTTGCTTTCATTATGATGGCCAAGATGCACATTCTTGATCACGGCAACTGGGGGCTGAATGCTCTGAGTATTTCAGCTCATAAGCTTGAGCACTCTTGGTGGCAGGCATTCTCATTAGGTGTGATGTGTAACCTATTGGTTTGCCTGGGTATTTGGATGAGCTTCAGTAGTAAAGAGAGTGCCAGCAAAGCCTTTCTTGTGCTGCTACCTGTCGCCATGTTTGTTAGCTCAGGCTTTGAGCACAGTATTGCCAATATGTTTATGGTTCCTTTAGGGATCGCCATTAAGGCAACGGCTGATACTCATATGCTTAGCGCAGCTACGGACGCAGGTATTCATCTACACCTACTCAATATAAAACAATTTATCACTGCGAATTTAATTCCGGTGACGTTAGGGAACATTTTTGGTGGTGCTGTGTTGGTTGGTCTTGCTTATTGGAGCATAGAACCTAAACAAAGCTCGACGACATCCATTTACCCTATAAAAAATTCAGATATTAATTTTTCATCTTTAGATTCATTGGAGCATGCCATGTTAGAACAAATGAAGCGTTTACGAGTTGCGGATCTTGCATCAGACGATCAAATCACTTTCTCTGAGGAGTTAAACTGCAAATCAGCACTTAAGTTATTGATTGATAACAATCAAGCTGGAGCGGCTGTACTCAGCGATGATCATCAGGTTCAAGGCTTTATCTCACAGCAAGATCTTTTACGTGCTATGTGGGGTCAAGACTTTGACATGGATGCAGTAGTGTCAGTGAAAGATTACATGCAAACTCCGGTTTGTACCTTGTCTCCAGAGCAAAGTATTTTAGCGGCATTAGAGCCGATGATTGTAGATCAAGAGACGCTGTATCCAGTGAATCAAGGTGGTTTCTTCATGGGGGGGCAAGCGTTGTCATTTAGCGAGCGTTTAGCAAAAGCGGCCAGCAAGATGCCAAGTGCTTATCCTGTTGTATTTAATGGTAAATATGTAGGTCTTTTAAATCGCGATGCGATTGCACAGTTTGTTGCTAATTTTAATCAGCCACAAACTCAGGAAAAGAAAGATCTGTCTGTTGCTTAGTTATAAGTAACAGCCGACAGGGCAGGTGACGCCCTATTAAAAAACACAACTAAGTTTTTAGGTCACGCAGGGATCCCATCCTTGCGTGGCTTGAAAGATTGTCCCTTGGTTAATCGTCGTGCTTCAGATAGCATGCACTCTCGTAGTGGAGACTCACCACTATCATTTCGCCAAATAAACGAGATCTCTCGTTGCATGTTAAGTTGTGGAGTAGGCAATACCACAAGCTTATTACTTTCCAGCTCTGGCAATACATCCAGATAAGGCACACAGCCTAAGTAGCTACCATTGGTAACTAGAGCCTTGATGACACGAATACTTTCATACTCTTTCCACACCTTGATATTGTCAATCAGCCCATGAATAGCCCCATCAAATATACGACGTGTACCAGCCCCAGGTTCGCGTAATACCCATTTTGCTTGTTCAAGTTGCGCAAGGGTGACTTGTTTATATTGAGAGAAAGGGTGATTAGGTGAGGCGATAACCACCAGATCATCATCTAACCAGTGTTCCTGTTGTAGACGGCCATCGGTATTTTTACCTTCAATTATCCCCAAGTCACAATCGTAATTTAGAAGTGCTTCAATGACATTCTCAGTGTTTTCAATGGTCATGTTTATGCGCATTTCAGGGAAATCGTTATCAATTTTACTGATGAGTGAAGGTACTAAATGTTTGGCGGCTGTTTGGCTAGAGCACAAGCTCAATGTGCCACTGATTAGGTGCTGGGCGTGAAGACCTAATTCTATTTGCTGCCCTTCTTGCAATAAACGCTTAGCTCTAGGTCTTAACCAATGTCCCCAATGACTTAGCACTAGTCGGTTACCTTGGCGGTTAAATAAAGGGCGGTCTAATACGGACTCTAATTGAGAGAGAGACATGCTTACAGCGGATTGCGTCATAGAGAGCTTTTTAGCTGCAATACTGACACTTTCATAGCTTGCAACCGCATCGAATACAGCTATTTGTTTCAATGAAAACTTAAACATGCAACCTCCATAAATGAAAACTTAGTATCAATTTTTCTGATGATCATATTTTGCTCTATTTATGAGTTCAGTTCAATAAATATCCATCATTGAACTGTGAACAAATGCTACAGGTTACTGATGCTATTCAATGGGTTATGAAATGGCGCTCGTATCTTGCATAAATTAGGGTATAAGCGTACACTTATCGTTATTCTACGATTATCGAAATATAATTAATGACAGACTGTCAAAGCCGAACATGTAACATGGCGAGTATTTCTCTAGAAGACGTGAAATACGAGCAAGAACTCGCCGCACAAGCCAAAGCGATAGCCCATCCCGCGCGTGTCAGGATCTTAAAAGTGTTACTTGACTTAGAGACTCAGGGAGGGTGTTTGAATGGGGACTTAGTCGGGCAGTTAGGTTTAGCGCAATCTACCGTTTCTGAGCATTTGAGAATATTACGAGAAGCAGGCTTGATTCGAAGTGAACCTAAACCGCCTAAAGTTTGTTATCGCATAGAAATGCAAGGGATAAAAAGACTGCAACAGCTCTTTAATCACCTTTTTTAGAGGTTATACCCGTATCAATATATGCCTTGAACATGAATGTATTAACACTTAATTAATCGTCTTTCGACGAATTGCGATTTAAGTGCGTAACTTGAGAGTAAATGATGATGACAACAGTACAGAATCCACACCCTAAACTGGGCTTTCTAGATAGATTTTTGACTCTATGGATATTTTTAGCCATGGCCTTAGGGGTCGCTATTGGTGTTTTGTTTCCCGAAGTAGCGCAGATGAATGAGGCAATGTCAGTAGGTAGCACCAATGTATTACTTGCCATAGGCTTGATTTTAATGATGTATCCACCCTTAGCTAAAGTGGACTACAGCTTGCTTGGTAAAGTGATGCAAGACAAGAAAGCGATTAAGCTTTCCTTAATCATGAATTGGATTGTAGGTCCAATTTTAATGTTTGTATTAGCTGTAACGTTTCTTGGTGATCACCCAGGATACATGGTAGGTATCATTCTTATTGGACTGGCTCGTTGTATCGCAATGGTGCTTGTTTGGAATGACATTGGCGGTGGTAATAAAGAATATGGCGCCGCTTTAGTGGCGTTAAATAGCGCCTTTCAAATTGTGACTTACAGCTTTATGGCATGGCTATTTATTAGTGTACTTCCTCCGATATTTGGCTATACAGGAATGGTGGTCGACATTTCTATGGGGGAGATCGCACAAAGTGTATTTATCTATCTAGGTATTCCATTTTTGGCTGGGTTTGTAGGGCGAAAGCTGTTGATCTCTATAAAAGGCGAACAATGGTATAACCAAGTGTATATTCCGCGCATCTCGCCTATAACACTGATCGCTTTACTGGCCACCATAGTGTTGATGTTTAGCCTTAAAGGGGAAGTCATTGTTGAGTTACCTATGGATGTTATACGTATTGCGATACCGTTAACTATCTACTTTGTGTGCATGTTTTTTGCCAGCTTTTACATAGGAAAACGCTTGGGAATTCCTTATGACAAAAACGCATCTATTGCTTATACCGCGACAGGGAATAATTTTGAATTAGCGATTGCTGTTTCTATTGCTGTATTTGGTATTAACTCAGATCAGGCCTTTGCTGGGGTTATAGGGCCATTAATTGAGGTTCCTGTGTTGATTGCTTTAGTCCATGTAGCTCTGAAAATGAAAGCAAAATACGTAATTAAGACCGCTTAAAATATAGGGCAAAACCCCTTTCTCATCGGTTTATCCTATCTCCTCTGTGAATTGTGATGGATGCATTGATCATTTTAGATGGATGTATCTATCACTTTTTAAATAAAATGATTAATAAGACATTTTATTTTGTTAACCGGCGCAATTAATCCATTGTAAGTCACACTTTTACTCTCTTACTCGCTGTGACTTGCATCATATAAAAATTCACATATCTGCTTAAAATTCCGATCCATTACATTATTTAACATCTTGGGTAGTGATCTGTATTCCATTTGCCCCTTCTTGATATGCAACTAGTTCAGGTCATACAATATAGTTAGTTCATGCAGTAACGGACTGTCTATTACAGAGGTTGGACAATGAAAAGCCATGCAGAAATAGCCCAAGATGCTATTGAACTTGTAAAACCGGCAATTGAACGATTATTTGAAAGAACCAATCGCCAAGAGTTACATATTGTGGTGATGGACCCACGAGTGAAGCCATGGGAGTCTTCATTTTCAGAAGCGATTTTGCTTGAAAGCTCTTTAGGAAACCCACAGCAATGGACTATTCCTTTTGATGAGTTTGCTCGAAAAAAAGCGAAGCAGGCATGGCGCAGTTCACAAGCTAACATCACCAATCAAACAATGCACACAGCATCACTAACGGAAGACGATCTACTTTTCTATGGCTCTTTTGTCTATGGGGACGTAGTGGTGGCTTGCAGTGGTGTTGAGCAATGGTACGACATGCTAATTAGCAGTTGGATTGCCTTGGCAATAGAACAACTGTGCATGGCCGAATATCAAACCAATAAAATCAATAACCCTACACAAACGATAAGAAACTAATAAAAACTGAAATAAAAGGAATTCACATGAGTAAACTTCTTAAATCTCTTCTTGTTGCCGCAGGCATCATGGTCTCGGCAACATCAATTGCTGCGGATTACCCAAGTAAAAACATCCGTTTAGTCGTCCCTTTTGGTGCCGGTGGTGGTACTGATGCTGTAGGTCGTACTTTGGCGAATTCAGCAAAAGATATTCTGGGACAGAACATAGCCGTCATGAATCGCACGGGTGGCGCAGGTGCTGTTGGTATGAGTTTTGGCGCTCAGCAACGTGCCGATGGTTACACGCTAACGGTCGTCACTCGTGAGATTGCATCTTTACCACAAATGGGGTTGATGCAACACGATGCGAGTGACTTTAAATTAATCCGTATGGTTAACCTTGATCCAGCCGTAGTTCTGGTATCCGCTGATAGCCCATATAACACCATTAATGATCTCATCGCTGAAGCGAAGAAAGGGGAGGGTGTAGTGAAGTTTGCCTCTACTGCAGCCCCAAATTTTTACTTAATGGCTCTTGAAAAAGATCAAGGCATTAAGCTGAATGCCATCCCATACAATGGTGCATCTGAAGCGATTCCTGCAGTACTTGGTAAACACACTGACGTCACTATGGTTACACCAGGAGAAGCCATTGCTCAGCTACGTTCTGGTCAATTAAAAGCGCTAGGTGTTATGTCTGAAGAGCGTATTGCGTTTTTACCTGAAGTCCCAACGCTAAAAGAGCAAGGGGTTGATGTGGTAACGGGAACTTGGCGTGGTATTGGTGCTCCGAAGAATACCCCAGATGCCGTTATCGAAACGTTAGGTAAAGCGTTTGATGAAGCTATGGCCTCTGCTGAATTTAAAGAGTTCATGCAAAAAGGTGCCATGACGATTCACAACCTGAATGCACAAGAGTTCACTCACTTTGTTGAGCAAGACACTAAAAATCTTGGTGTACTAATCAACTAATCTTTAATAAGGGAGTTCGCATGTCGAGCTCCCTTTTTCTTTGAAGTTCAGCTTTAAAGGGTAGCATTATGATTAATAGAAATATTGTATTCCCATCCCTGATCATTGCCCTTAGCGCCGTTATTTTGGTTCTTATAGGACAGTTTGCCGAGCCTCGCTTTAGTGATGCGAGTGTGGATGCCAAGTTTTTTCCTACCGCCATTGCTATTGCGCAAATTTTGCTTTGTATCGCTTTGTTAGTGCAGCACAAAATTAAATCCATAGACAAAGAACAGCAGCCAGCTATTTTCACTAAAATGGCCGTATTTGGCATTGCTTTCTTAATGGGTTATGCGCTGTTGATCCACCTCATTGGCTACCTACTGGCAAGTTTGTTGGCGTTTACGATTTATTTATTGCTGTTTAAGGTAAAGAAGCCACTTTTTTATCTAGTGGCTTGGGTGTTTGTATTCGGCGTTTATTATTTGTTTGGGGAGGTGTTTTATATCGCCCTTCCTGAAGGTTTATTTTATTAAGGAGGCGGTATGATAGAGCATTTATTAAATGGCTTACTGACCGCATTCAGTCCTGCTGTTTTACCTATTCTGATCTTTGGTGTCGTAGGGGGTATCGTACTGGGAGCACTGCCTGGTTTAACGGCCACTATGGGGGTGGCGATCCTTTTACCATTTACTTTTGGTATGGAACCAACAGCCGCGTTGGTTATGTTAATTGGTGTTTATATTGGTGGCATTTACGGAGGGTCGATAGCGGCCATTTTGTTAAAGACTCCGGGGACTCCCGCTTCGGCGGCAACGGTTCTTGATGGTCATACGCTGGCCGCAAAAGGGCAAGCGGCAAGGGCACTGAGTATTTCCGCTATTGCTTCATTTGTCGGTGGGCTTATTAGTACCATGGTATTGATTGCCATCGCACCGTTATTAGCCAACTTTGCTTTACGCTTTAATGCTCCTGAATATTTTGCGCTGGCTCTGTTTGGCTTGACCATCATTGCCAGTGTATCAGCACAAAACATTTTAAAAGGTTTGCTGGCCGGTACTATAGGTTTGCTTGTTTCTACGGTCGGTTTAGATCCCATTAGTAGTGTGCCACGCTTCACTTTTGGGGTGATGGATCTTTATAGCGGTATTAATGTCATTCCTGTTTTAATTGGTTTATTTGCCTTGTCGGAAGCCATTAATCAAATTGAAAAAATACTTAAAGAAAAGCAAGCAAAGGTGGCTAAGTTTGATCACAAGTTGCTGAGCAAAAAAGATTTAAAAGAGATGATGCCCACCGCGATTAAGAGTGGCCTAATGGGAACAACAATAGGCTCTGTTCCTGGGGCTGGGGCGGATATATCTGCATTTGTGTGTTACAACGAAGCTAAGCGTTCTTCAAAGAATCCTGACGAGTTTGGTAAAGGTTCGGTGCGTGGCTTAGCTGCAGCTGAAGCTGGCAACAATGGAGTAACGGGCGGCTCATTAGTGCCTCTATTAACTTTAGGGGTTCCTGGGGATGCGGTGGCTGCAGTACTATTGGGGGCTTTGATCGTACAAGGCTTAACACCAGGACCATTGCTGTTTGCGCAAAATCCTGAAGTGGTATACGGCGTCTTTAGTTCTATGCTGGTGGCGAACATAGTTATGTTGATTGTGGGTTTAGTGGGGATTCGCTTTTTCTGCCGCATTATCGAAGTGCCTAAGCTGTTAATGATCCCTATCATTATTTTCTTGTCGGTAGTAGGGGCTTATGCGATCAATAACTCGATGTTTGATGTAGGTATTGCCATTAGCTTTGGGATTTTAGGCTTTGTATTAAGCAAGTTAGACATCCCATCATCGCCTATATTGTTAGCGATTATCTTAGGACCTATGGCGGAAACTAACCTACGTAAAGCTTTGCTTATGTATGACAATTCATGGTCGTTTTTGTATGAAAGGCCGATTGCATTGGCCTTTATATTGCTCGCTGTATTCTCTGTTTACTCGACGATGAAGCTAAAAAAGAACAAACAAAAGGAAGCGCCAATCTAGCGTGAACCCTTATATAAACTAAAGCCAGCACTTGTTGCTGGCTTTGTTCTTTCTAAAAATGGAATGTATAATACAGGTTCACATGAGTTCAAATATTGCGAACCGTGACCGTGTTCATATTTTGTATTATCATATTAGTGCACCATTCCCTCGTTAGTTGAAGAGATGTTTTCTCTATCAACCCCAAAGAAATTACTTGAGGTTAATATGCATACAAAGAACAAGATTGCAGCAGTTGTTATTTCTGCTCTAGTTACTGGTTTAGCAGGCTGCTCAACAGCATCTTCGACTGATGTAACATCAAATCAATTAGCTAAAAAAGACTCGACTCTTGCCGCTCAATATAATTTAGATGTGACTAAAGTTCCTGCGCAGAACTTTGACTTGTCTAAGTTTAAATTAAACACTCCACGAGATGATGACAAAGCAGAACGCGCTGGCAAAGTAATGGAAATTTACAAGTCAATGTTGAACGACAAATCTGCTCCATTCTCTGATCCTGAGTGGTTCTACACAGATCCTGTCACAGGTGCAATGGTGTTCACCGCGCCAAACAAAGCGATGACCACACCTAACTCTAAAAATGCACGTAGTGAGCTTCGCGCTATGCTGGCCGATGACTACGCGACACCAAAAAACAACTTCACTATTGCTTCAACAAAAGATGCTGAAAAATATGGTGCGATTGGCGGTCATATGAGCGCTACATTAGCTGTCGATTGGGTAAGTACTAGTGGTGATTACAAGAAAAACGGCGCATTTGCGACTGTGATTGGTCAAATTCACGCTTCTCATAACGAACCTCTAAAAATTGTATACCGCAAACTTCCAGGACACGAGTACGGCTCTGTTTACTGGAACTACGAAACCAACGCTAAAGGTGATGAGTATAAATTCCGTCACGACATCAGCACTGATGTATTTGGTCAAAGTGGTTTACGTCAAGGCGCAGCAGAACCTACAGACGGCATTAAACTAGGAGAAATTTTCTCTTACGACATTAATGTTACAGGTGACATCATGCACCTAACATTCGTTAAAAACCCTGGCGCTGCAAACAAAGAAGTTAAAACCTTCGATATTAACCTTGCTAAAGGTCACGTAGATGGCGACAAATACGACCAAGGTTATGCAAATGACTACTTGTACTTTAAAGCGGGTAACTACAACCAATGTAATACTGGCTCAACCAAGTGTACCAACAAAGGTCTTAAAGCCGGCGACTACGCACAAGTGAGCTTCTACAAATTAAACCTTGACCAATAATATTGGCTAAGTGGCATAACTCTTATGCCGATGAGCATATCAAGATGTTTAGTGGGGGCTAGCATCTTGATTCGCTGTGAGGGCTAAAGGATTGAAAAAGGTATCAATGGATATTTGCCTTGGATTAACGTTCAATTCTTCCTCATAGTTTCAGAGCTTGCCATGTGCAGGCTCTTTTTTATGGAAAGCAAAGAGGCCATCAGTTTTTACTGATGGCCTCTTTGGTATCTAGCGTTATAACTCCAATCGTACTAAATAACGGGTCATTTTAGCTTGTTAAAATACTCGATAACTGCGTTACAATTTTTGATTGTAGAATAACGACTTATCGAAAATTCTGCCTTGTTTTTGAGCATTTTTCCTGCGCTATTTCTGATCACTGACTTAGTGTGATGGTATCAGTTGTTGATTAGCTTTGCGGGTGAAAACACTTGTTCACTGCGTTGATCTCACTGCAAAAAGTAAACAACATCCAGCTTTTAGCTCCCCTAAAGCCATGCTGAAAACTTGAGATTGACAGCTTTGATATGTATAAACATGCCAAAATTTTAAGCTGGATGTTTTTACTTAAACCCTAGTGTTTATTTTTGCAACTGAGCCCAATTTAAAACAAACGTTACTTCCCCACTTTTGGCTGATTGATTAGCGAGATAACCAGCCACCATCAACGGCAATGGTATAGCCATTGATGTAATCTGAAGCACTTGAAGCAAGGAACACACATGGGCCAGCCAAATCTTCAGGAGTGCCCCAGCGCCCAGCAGGAATACGCTCAATAATAGCAGCGTTACGCGACTCGTCAGCACGTAGAGCAGCTGTATTGTTGGTAGCCATATATCCTGGTGCAATAGCGTTAACATTGATGTTATGGCTTGCCCATTCATTTGCCATTAAACGAGTGACACCCATGACACCACTTTTAGAGGCGGTGTAAGAAGGAACACGTATACCGCCTTGGAAAGAGAGCATAGAGGCGACATTAATAATTTTGCCGCCTTCACCTTGAGCAATAAATTGTTTTGCCACCGCTTGAGACATGAAGAACACGGACTTGATGTTAATGTCCATAACGTCGTCCCAGTCTTGCTCTGTAAAATCAATCGCATCATTGCGACGAATGATACCTGCATTGTTCACCAAAATATCGATACGACCAAACTCGCTCACAGCACGTTCAATGATTGTAGGAATATCATCTAGTTTCATTAAGTTTGCGCGAATATCAATGAACTTGCGTCCTGTTGCTTCTATCTTCTGGATTGTTTCACTAGGTTCAACGATATTAACTCCGACAATATCACAACCTGCATTGGCAAGAGCTAAAGCCATGCCTTGTCCCAGTCCTGTGTCACAGCCCGTCACTATTGCTACTTTATTTTTGATATCAAATGCATTGAGAGTCATATTTTTTTCCTTTGTGTCATCACGTTTGAGCTACGATGCGTCGCTGTTCATGAAGTAACCTTAACCAAAATAAACAGTTCAATCAAGTAAAATGAAAAGCCGTTTTAAAAATAAATCACACACTTGGTTTTTATTTGTATGGATATGGACTACTTAATAAGGATGAATAGATAAAGGCATGAAATGTGTCAGAGAGCATGGGCAGATTGCTTGAGATTAGCCCAGAAAAAAGGCTCTTCACATAAACAATGTGAAGAGCCTTATTGTGGAGTAATTGGTTTAATCGTTAATATTGATTAATGTGATTACTTACCGTTAAGTTTCAAAGCAGAGAAGGTTACGCTGTTGTAGTCGCCATTTTTCTTATCGATAGCGAAGTCACCAGTACCTGCACAACCTGTACCCCAAACAGGGTGAGTTTCACTTACGCTACATTGACCGTATGCACCCGCTTTAAAGTAGAAGTCATCTTCTGCATAACCATGGACATTATCTTTATCATCAATGCCTTTGCTTAGGTCAATATCGTATTTCACGGTATCGTGTCGAGCGGTTGTGAAAGTTAGATGCATCATAGTGCCCTTAACTTCTACTTTATAGCTGAACTCTTCACCAAGTGCGATACCAGCTTTACCAGGATCGGCTGGATTTTCCCAAGTGTTACCCCATACAGGGTGCGCAATATCAATACGGTTTGGATCTTTTTTCGCTAGGTTACGCTCGTAGTTCCAAAATACTGAACCGTACTTTTGATTTGGGAATTTTTTATAAAAAATCTTCAGTGGCTCGTTACCGTAGCCGTAGCCTGTTTTAGCTTTAATTTGAGAGTTATGTTTCTTCGAGTGAATTTGACCTACAACAACAGAGTATGCAGGGTATTTTTCAGGGAATTTAGAATGCATTGAAACATGGTTAACTTTTACAGTACCTTCTAGAGTTCCGCCAATGCCGCTGTATTGATCAGCATGAGGGTGGCTAGAAAGAGCCCATTGGTTCAATTTAGAGTCAGTTAGGATATTATCGAAGTTAGCGCCACGAGGCATTTGACGAAGCTCAGAACGTGCGTTCTTAGAGTTCTTAGTTGTAATCGCTTTATTATGCACTTCAAATACTAGATTGCCGTCTTTATCCAAGTGGAAAAAGTCTGAATGTGAGTAGCTCATCATTGCCACACCTTCAATCTCATCAATTTTACCGTCTTTATTGATGTCTGATGGAATGGTGATTTTCCAGTTTTGCATGTTGAAATTATCAGCCGGAACAGGGTGAGAAACCCCATTGTTGGCAACATTAGCTAAAGTTGGAAATGCAAGTAAAAGTGAGCTAGCAAGTATGAGACCTTGTTTCATAATCTGACCTTTTGTATGTATTATTGTCATACATAGTAGGTGTACGATTGCTGAAAAAAAGCACATAAGCTGAGATATGACAACTAGATCACATTTTAAAGTGGCAGCATACAACCAACTTCAAATAAATGGATGTTCTATTTCATTATTAATGCATTTTATGTGGAATTTCATTAGACGAAAAATTGAGAGTAAAGCCAATGTATGCTGGGATTTGTCATATAAGATGTCAATGTAAATAGGCGCTTTGATGAGTATATAAGGCTTCAAAGGGGGATACATTAAACAGTGTCAGGTTGAATAAAAAACCTTGGCTAGATACTTGCTCGATTTGTATTTTTCTTAAACTTAGCCCGCTACGATAAACTTTAGACTGGCGACATTCGACCTCGTTATCTAGCAAGTAATGCTTATGCGTGAGAGTGCGCATTACTTGTCGCTACAGTGTCGAGCGCTCTCAACCTATATATCGTTAGCCTTCCATACAAAGAACCGCACTATAAAGCGCGGCTCTTTTTTAGATTAATCACTTATATCAGCATTGAGCTTTTATTTCTTCCCGATGACGTAAGTATCATAGTCACGCAGTATATAAAGAACAAAACACGCGGCTAGCATCGGCCAGGCTGCGAAAAAGAGTAAGTTACTGAATGGGTCAAGATATTTAGCAAACGATGATAAAGTTGAGCTTGCGTGCAAAAGAAAAATAGCGCCATAGGTTATCTTCTTCCACATACCCAACAAGAATGTCCCCAAGAACACCATTTGTGCCACACCAAGCGCGATTGCCGCACTCTCAGAAATTTTTATGCCATAAAAACCGGATAGCACTCTGACTGCATGTTCAGGCACTAAAATTTTATCTAGTCCCCAGAACAAGAACACGATAAAGATGCCTATTCGCAGTGATAAAAGGCTAATTGATAATTTAGATTGTAATTTTTGGTCCATTGACTTGCCTATGCATTTTAACTCGTCGTTATAAACACGAGAGTGAGTTGATATTGAAACGTTCGCTCAAGGAGACCTTATTGCTTACATTTTAATTTCAGTGATAACTCGATGAGATGTAAGGAAAAGTAACAGGATATTGTGGTGGTAGAACGCTTAGAAAGTCTCCAAAAAACTGGATCATTACAAGGATATAAGCCTTACTCTAAAACGGAGGTACGTCCAACACATCAGAGTCACGAATAATGTGAAGCTTGTCTAGGAGATACCTGCCTGAGATGGGTATATTAACTCTATTATCCTTATAAATCAGTTGACTAAGATGACATTAATTTCTCCTATTGTGCTTGATATGGGCTCAAAATATACAGGTGTTTACTTAACCCAATATCAAGCTGGTGAAGCATTGGAGCAAGCGGTCAAGTCTGGCTCGGTAGTAATGCATACCGACAATATCCAATACTCTCAAGCAGAGAGAACCGCTAGAAGGCATCAAACTAGAGCCGCTAAACGTCGAAAAATGGCAAAGCGTCTTCTTTGGCTGATTCTAGAAAAACACTACCAACTGCCTCAATCCTTATTGACTAAGTTGCAGGTTGAAGCAATCAATAGCTTGTTAAATCGCCGAGGTTTTACCTATCTTTCTGAAGATGTCGATGAAGCACTGTTAGCACGAACCTCTAGTAACCCTTTCGCTGAATCTTTTATTGCGAGTATTCCACTCAACACTAATTTGTTTGAGGTATTTCAATCAATTACGGTTACGGTTGAATCAGCAAAGGCATTCAAGAATATTCCAGAGTATAAACTGACAAAAGCGGATTTTAAGAAGAACTTACACGGCGATTACAAAGAAGACAAAGCGACGTTAAGTGAGGCGTTTGAAGCATTTAAAAATGCGATAGATACCTTCATTAAAGCAGAGCAGGATGGCCACAAAATTCGAGGAAAGTACCTTGAAAACATTCGTCAAGATCTTTTAATTCATCATGACTATCAATGTATAAGAGAGCTTTTAACTAATAATGGGCACAAAATAGAGGCGTTTGCCAACCTAGTTGGTCATGTCAGCAATCTACAGTTAAGAGTCTTGCGTCGCTATTTTAATGATGAAGATATGCAGTCTAGTGATAAGTGGTATCCGCAAAAACTGCATAAGGTCTTTTATCGTAATATCTCTGCTATGCACTGTAAGAAAGACTCGATTGATAAGCAGAATCAAATCACACTATTTTCGTATCGTGATAAGTCGATTATTGATCTATTTGAAACGGTGACTCCAGAGATTTCTATCCCTGCTTTTGAGGATCAAAACAACCGTAGACCACCAAAATGTCAGAGTTTGCTGATTACAGCACAGATAATGAAAAATGAAAAATATCTACCTCGGTGGACAGCCATTGTTCCTAAGCTTGTAGAAGAGATTGAAAATCATGGAATAGATATTGGTTCTGGACTTGATTTGTCGTCGATTAAAAATGAGCAACAGTGGGCACAAGCACTTCAAAGGTGTTTAGAGCTAAGTGCTTTGCATGATCCATTCCAACTGCGAGCATGGGTTGGGAAAGATAAAGAGTATGGTGAATTTGTTACTCGAGCAAAAGATAGACTAGCAAGACTCCTTAATGGTCAATTTGATGCTTTTGTTCAATTCGTTCAGACCTTTTATCAAGAAACTAATGCCTCACGCAGTGCTTTGTGGTTTAGTTCAGCTGATAATCTGTTGTCTGTCTGTAATACCAAGCCGCCACATAAAGCGAATCAACTCAATGAACTTATCTCTGGAGCGCTAAGCTGCGAAGTCGATGATGAAAAGGTGGTGGTGCTCAATAATTTGTGGCGAGAAAACCCAAGAGTGGGTAAACGTGGTGTTAAAGGTTGGTGTAAATTTGCAGCCGATTGCCAGAAAGAGTACGGAAACGCCTTCAATCATAAAATGAAGCAAAACCGTTGGCTCAAAGAGAATAAGAAAAAAGTTGAGGATAAAAAGCTACTAGAACTTGATGAAGCAACAAGTAAAGTTGCAGAGCTCATTGCGAACAGATTAGGTATTTCAGCCCAACGGTTCAATAATATTTTTGACCTAGCGAAGCTTTATAATTTGCTAGAACAAGACCAAAAAGGGTTTAGTAAAAACTGTCGTGCGTGTACTAAAGAGAATCAATGGCGTTCGACTATTCATCAAGGTACTGATTATAGAGGAAGATCTCAAGAGGGGGCTTTTGCATTAAGGCTTCCTGCGGACACAACCAGACCATTTGATGGCTTGCTAGCTAGATTGATGGACAAGCAGGCTTACAAAATTGCTTTGGCGAAGATTGAACAGCTGCCTGCCGAATCTGTGGGTCAAACAATCACTATTCCCATTATCTTAGAAGAGAACCGTTTTAACTTTACGGCGGATCTTCATAGCATCAAGAAAAACTCGAAAAAAAGCCAAGACAGTGCCAAAAGAGCAGAGAAAGAAGAGGGGCAATGGTTAGAAAAAACAGATCGTATCAAACAAGCTTCAAAAGGAATCTGCCCTTATACGGGAACAGCTTTAAGTCTTGGTGGTGAGATAGACCATATCATCTCAAGAGCTGAATCACGTGGGAGAAATAAAGGAGTGTTCAATCATGAAGCAAACCTAATTTACTGCTCAACGCAAGGCAATAGTTTGAAAGATCGCAGTTACTACTCTTTGTCAGACTTGCATGATAGCTATCTCCATAAGCAGTTTGGTCATCATGACAGGCAAGCGATTGAAGAGATAATCATTGCAAACTGCCAAGGAGTGCTTGGTCAAGATATCATTGGTTTTGATAAACTAGAGCCAGAAATTCAACGTTCAATTCGTCATGGCTTATTTGTTGAATCATTACGTACAGAATTAATGCGACTCTTGCATCAGTCAAACAAGACTAGGGTAAATGGCACGCAGGCTTTCTTAGCAAAATTGATCATGCAAAAGATCAAGCAGTTGTATAATGTGAATCAAATCAGCTTTGATGTTGCTTATATTCAAGCTGATTTGGCATCCCAAGAGCGTGACCTATTAAGTACAGCGCATCCAGAGTACGAAAAGAAAAAGCTACAACCCGTTGCTAGCCATATGATAGATGCAGCAATGGTCATGGCACAGGCGTTGAAGCAACCACATACAAGAGATATTTTACAAACGGCCGGTTTAGAGGGAAGTGATTGGCTTAAAAAACTTATCCCTGATAACGCAAAAGTAGTACGCATCGAGTCGAAATTGAAGTATGAAAAGGATTCAATTAGCAGTAAACAATTGTTTAAAGATGGTTTGTATTCGGAACACTTTATGCCACTCATCGTGATGCAAGATAAGTTAGGTATCGGCTTTAATACCAATAATGTGTCATGGTTGCTTGATGCTGAAGCCCCTCAGATTTGGTGGCAAGCATTGTTCCCATATTTGAATAAGGCTAAGAAGGATTTAAACCAAATCCAACAAACAGTTGGTAAGGGGTTTAAAGCGTTTAGCGTAAACAAAAGTTGTGCTTTTGAGTTGTTGGAAAAAGTGGCAAAACAGTCATGCTCAGAGAGTGAACTATTGGCCGCTGACTTGCTAGGAGCACTGTACTACACCACTCAAAAGACCAATCTTCGTACTGCAATTTACGATGATATGAAGAAGATGTATGCAAAAGCTGTCGATCTAACTAATGCGAAGCACTTTACGATTAAGTTTGAGCCTAAATCATCATATTTGAATAGTAAGAGTAAGAAAGTTTCAAAAAAATCGTTGCACTATCCAGGGATGGCACACTGGCAAAAATTATCTCAAATGACATTTATTCAAACCAATCAAGGCTCAAAGCAACCCTTTGATGATGTTGAATTTAATGCATTGATTCAAGAAGTGTTCCCTCAAACGAAGTTAAATACTCGCTCACATAAAGGGATAAGAAAGCAGTGGTCTTTACCACGCATTAGTAAAGCCTCTGGTGCGTATAGAGCCCGCCGTAAAAACGCTGATGGAACGGATATTTGGCAATTGTTTGCAGTTGAAGGCTTAGGCGCAAGCGGTTTTTCGCATGATAATGGAGTGATTAACTTTTCTGAAGACGGTTCAGTTCCTATTAGACAGATAGAGCAAAGCAATAAATTGACGCCAGTAGGTAATCGATATGCACAACGTGAACTGCTTGAGCCATTTAATGCATGGCGCGAAATAGACCTAGAAGGGATTCGAGAGAATGTATGTAAGTCGGTCTATTTGTCTACTAATTCTAAATCACGCTTCAGAGTTGCTGTTGATATTGGTTATCAAGAATTCAATGAGTTAGTAGTCCCAATGTTGCAAGATACTGAAGGGTTAGATCATTGGAGTAAATTATCAGCAGAATTGAAGCTAGCGAAGCCAAGAGAGTGGTTGGATAAGTTTGGCGAATTGCTGGGAAAGCCACGCTCAAATCTATTTATTGTTAACTTGGGTGAGATCATTACGTTGGAGTACATTGTAGAAAGCTCGAACAAGGTTATGAAACAAGCCTACCAAAATGGTACACCAGTAGTACGATGAAACACATAACGGTTTGTGATTACGGTCAATTTGTTGGTGTAACCAGTGAACGCCTAACTATTAAAGAGGATGGGGTGCTTGTTGCTGAGTATCCATTAAGTCGAATCAAGACCGTTACGATCACTAAAAAGGGTGTTAGCTTATCAAGTAATGTTATCGTTCAGTGCGCCATGAGGGGGATTAAGCTCTTTGTACTTGATCCTTTCTCACACACACTGGCTTGCGTTAGTGGTGGGCAGCTCCATGCGGTAAGTAAAGTACGAGAGCGGCAGTTTAAGTTTTTAGGGAGTGATGAAGCGAAAAAATTAGCTCAAAACTTGGTGGTTGGGAAGCTCAAAAACCAACGAGTGATCCTTAACTACTTTGCCAAGTACAAAAAGAAACATAATCAGTCTCATGCCTGTCAATTAGCAGCGTCGAACCTCAAAACCCATATCGCCAAAGTGCAAAAGATTAAGATTGAAAAGTATGATGACTGGCGTGAAGTATTGCTTGGTTACGAAGGCAGTGGTGCGGCTATGTATTGGAAAACATTATACGAGGCCAACCTTTTCCCTGATAGCTTTAGCGGTCGAATGGGTAGAGGTGCAACCGATCCCATTAACTCTGCTTTAAACTATGGTTATCACATTTTAAGCTCTTATGTTTGGCACTGTTTGATTAACTCTGGCTTAGAAATATATCAAGGTGTATTGCATACACAAAGGGCCGGGAAGCCTTCATTGGTACTAGATATTATGGAAGTGTACCGAGCGTGGGTTGTCGATAGAAATGTGATCAAGATAGCCGATAAGTTGCAAAAGTCAGGTGGACTGACGCCGAAAATCAAGAAACAGTTGATTGCTTCTATCCATAAAACTTTTGCTACGCATTACCCTTATCAAGGGAAAAAGCTCAAACTTGAAACCATTTTACAGCGTCAGATCTATCGCCTGTCTGGTGCTTTCTATGGTGAAAAAAAATACAAACCCTATATTTTCCGCTGGTGATCTCTGTTGAGGTAGTGATGAGTAAATCGCTTAGGTATGAAGTATTAGTCGCCTATGACGTTGAAAATAATAAGCAACGTAAGAAGCTATTTGAACAACTTAAAGACGTTGGATTAGAGCCAATACAAAAGTCGGTATTTTGGGGGTTTCTCAATAAAGCGGAAGAGAGAGCGGTGTACCGTTTGTTCAAAAAACTTGATAAAGAGAGTGATAAAGCCTTTTTGGTCAGAGCAAAGCTAGGCAGTGTGATTGGCAAGTATGGATTAGGGTATCAAGAGAACGATTTTCAACCGCCCACCAGTTTCGAGGTATTATGAGTATCCCCTCCAGTTTATTTCGTCAGTACTGCTTTTGCCCTCGAATTGTCTATTTTCAATACATTCTTGGGCTCAAAGTACCAAGCCCTCTTTGGGTTAAACAAGGGATTGACTATCATGTGCGTGAGCAGCAACTAAGTCAGTCACGAACTTTGAAAAGGTATGATCTTAATAGTGCTAAGATCGAGTTTGATGTAAAGCTAAGGTCCGTTAAGTGGGGGATTCACGGCTTGGCGGATGCGGTGATTTTTTTACCAGAAGAGGCGCTGGTTATTGAATTTAAACTAACTTGCACCAAACCCACTCGTGGACAGATATTACAAATGGTTGCTTATGCGGTGATGATTGAAGAACAATATGATATTGGTCTTAAAAGTGGCTTTATTTCTTATGAATTAAAGGGAAAAGTTCATAGAGTAGAGATAAAAGAGGAGCTAAAAATAACCTTATCAAATGCAATTAAGCATATTGAATTAATGCAAAAAACGCAGATAATGCCAGACAGCAGTGCATCACAGGCTCAATGTGGGCAGTGTGAATACATAAATTTCTGTAATGACAGAGAATAAAGTCACCCATGCTAGCGCAGAGGGGTAATCAATCTTGATTTTAGATGATTTCATTGCATCGTAATTTTGATGAGTTCACAATAATCCTTTTTCGAAAAAAAGACAGTGATTTTGCTCACAGGTTTGTTTTCGAAAAAATGATTACCAGGATAGAGCCCCACAGTAGTTACCATGGGGGTTTCTGTAGTAGGCTTCAATACCTTATCAAAATCACGTAGCAATGAAACTCAAGCATCCTCAAGCCATGAATTTTTGTTCTTAGGCTTCAATACCTTATCAAAATCACGTAGCAATGAAACCACAGCGAGACACAGACAGCCACCATTGATCTATTGTGCTTCAATACCTTATCAAAATCACGTAGCAATGAAACGGTGAATACGATGAATGGTTAGATGGTCGTTGGCAGCTTCAATACCTTATCAAAATCACGTAGCAATGAAACTGACGTTTCCTAGTGTTATTACTGTTTTTGGTTTAGCTTCAATACCTTATCAAAATCACGTAGCAATGAAACTTTGGTGCTGTTTTGCTTGCCGTTGCTCTAGCTTGCTTCAATACCTTATCAAAATCACGTAGCAATGAAACCGCCGAAAGGCAGAGCGTAAAACGAGACTTTTCTCTGCTTCAATACCTTATCAAAATCACGTAGCAATGAAACTGCAAGAACCGTCTAATGATAACTATTGCCTTTTTTGCTTCAATACCTTATCAAAATCACGTAGCAATGAAACTTGCAGGGTAAAGGTAAGTTACATGCCGCTGGGGCTTCAATACCTTATCAAAATCACGTAGCAATGAAACGTTCTATGCAATCACTATAACTCACGAGAATATGCTTCAATACCTTATCAAAATCACGTAGCAATGAAACTACGTGTCCGACAGCGTGGGAGGTCAGCACCTAAGCTTCAATACCTTATCAAAATCACGTAGCAATGAAACCCTAGCGCACGAGTCATGTTGTCGGATTCAAGTTTGCTTCAATACCTTATCAAAATCACGTAGCAATGAAACTTAACGGCATTAACGATGTATCCGCGCGCTTTCAGGCTTCAATACCTTATCAAAATCACGTAGCAATGAAACCAGAAGAGAGCATTACGCCGCAGACGTTCCCAAAGAGCTTCAATACCTTATCAAAATCACGTAGCAATGAAACGGCCAAGTCACTAGACCACGCCATGCTATGGCAGCGCTTCAATACCTTATCAAAATTACGTAGCAATGACAGCGTCTGACATACTTTTCTTTCTGGCCAAACTCTAGCTATGTGGCCAAATCTGTTAATCCACTACGAAAATACAGATTATCGCCATCGCATATGACTAGCTCTGACTGTTCATTAGTTAGGGAGAGGTTTTTGTAGTATGTGTCTTTTCTCATCGCCATTCGGCCGCACCTTCTATTTATGGGGAGGTAACAGCACAAAGGTTACCCAAACTTTAAAATCAGTATAGATTTAATTTTTGGGTAATAATACCAATTCCATTAATTAATTTATCAATTGAGTCCAATCTCTAAAACAGAGAGATTGGACCCTGCGTTTATCTTCACAAAAACTATTCCAAGCGCTACATACTGAGTTCACTATATCGTTATAGTTTTCAAAACACCTATTCGCTAGCTTGTACTGTCGAAGCCATTGCCAAACTTGCTCTATCGGGTTTAATTCTGGTGAGTATGGCGGAATATGGATTATCGTGATGTTTTTAAAATGATTGGCTAAATATGTTTGATGCCAGCTTGCTTGATCCATAATAACCACGGAATGTTTGCCTGTAGGGGTCGCAGTCGAGATTAATTCAAGGTGCTTCGTCATTACCTCCATATTGCTTAGCGGTGAAACAATAGCTTCAGCTTCGCCCGTATTGATACAAACGGCTCCAAACAAATAAGCGTACTCGAATTGCTGCTGCTGAACGGCTCTAGGTCGAGTCCCTTTTTCTGCCCAAATCTTGGTTGTGGTATTGCGTTGACCAAATCTAGCTTCATCTTGAAACCAAACAAGTACTTCTTTTAAGTGGATATGCCCAGGGATCTTAAGGATCGTTTCGATTTGGAATTTTTTTAAAAGCTTCTTGGGCTTCAATTGATTGTTTCGGATGCTTAGACCGAGTCGTAATCCAGCTTAAACCTATTTCATGTAGTAGCCGATAAACACCTGATTGTTGGTACTTTATTCCAAAATTACTTTCTATATAGAGGCCAATGTCTTTTGCTTGTAGGCGACCTCCACTAGCGTTAATAGCGTGGTCTGTAACATGATTTTTAAGCTGCAGTCTTTGCTCTTCAGTTAGGCGGTGAGGTCTTCCTGAGTGTGGTTTTTCTTGAAGTCCTTCAAGCCCATCATCTAGATAAGCTTTAACCCATTTATTCACACTCACCCTACTAACCTTGAGGTAGAGAGCGATCTCAGTGCGGTTTTTTCCATCAATAAAATGGGAAATAGCAAGATAACGAACTCTAAGTCTAGCATTAGATGTGGCATTGATTAGACGTTGAAAATCATGATTCATAGGCACTCCTTAAACATGAATCATTAGATCATAAAATTAATGTAATTGGTATAAAATGGGTAATCCTTTAGGTGTTATGGGGTGGTACTCGGTGAGACTCTATGAGAAAAGAAAACTGTGAAGTTGCTTGTTTTACAAGGGCTTAGATAAGAAAAAGGGACGTCCTGAGACGTCCCTTTACTTTGATTTGGTGGAGCTGGCGGGAGTTGAACCCGCGTCCGAAAATCATTCATCATTGGTACTACATGCTTAGTCGATCTTTAAATTCACCAAGTACCTGCGAACCGACACGCTAGTAAATGACTATCCTGAATTAAATTTCGAACTTCATCTCTCAGGCGGGAGAATCCGATCTAGCTAGTTTGGGTTTGACTCTTTGTTATTCCCCGTCTTACAAGCGGAAGCTAGGGCAAAGAGGCTCTCAGCAGGTTATTAAGCTGCTAGTGCGTAGTTTTCGTCGTTTGCGACTATTTTTTTGCGGCTTTTTACGTGGCCAACCGCCCCACGGCATGCACCTCAGACTTCAGAATTCTCGTCGAATCCTAGATCAGCCCCAAGTGTTCTTGCATAGTACCAGAAAAGTGTGCACTGTCTAGCACCATGCTAACTGTATGCTCAATATTAACGCAATTTACTCTTCATAACTCGCGCTTTATCTCGAGCCCAGTCTTTATCTTTAAGATCGGTACGTTTATCGTGCAATTTTTTACCCTTAGAGACACCGATTTTTATTTTTACCCACGAACGTGACCAGTACAGAGATAGTGCTGTTAGGGTCATGCCATCGCGGTTAATACTACCAAATAGGTTATCCAACTCTTTACGCGAAAGCAGAAGCTTACGCACACGAGTAGGGTTAGCTACGATATGTGTCGATGCTTGGTTTAACGGTATAATGCTCATACCACTGATAAAGGCTTCGCCATCTCTAATGTAGACGTAGCTCTCGGCGATATTTGCTTTACCCTGACGTAGAGATTTTACCTCCCAACCTTGGAGCTCTAGGCCAGCTTCAAGCTCGTCTTCGATAAAGTACTCGTGACGGGCTTTTTTATTTAGCGCAATAGTATTACTAGTCGCTTTGGTTTTTGATTTTTTCTTTGCCATAATGGCCTCATTATACGTATTGCCTTATTATAGGGAACTAGTTTTTACTCGGTTTAAGGTAAAGCTCAGTAAAATTTGCGATTTAGTAGGTGAGGAGTAGTTATGCCGCAGGTGACCCGTTCAGCATTGGTATCGTTTAGCGCTGAACAAATGTTCAATTTGGTCAACGATGTCGCACGTTATCCAGAGTTTTTGCCAGGGTGCTCAGGTTCTAAGGTACATAAAGTTGATGAGACGAGTATGCTGGCCTCCGTGGATGTGGCAAAAGCGGGGATAAAAAAAACCTTTACCACCAATAACGTATTACGTGTTGGTCGCGCTATAGAAATGAATTTAGTCGATGGGCCTTTCAAACGTTTACAAGGTGGATGGTTTTTTACCCCCCTAGATGAATGTGCATGTAAGGTAGAGTTAAAGTTAGAGTTTGAGTTTTCTAGCCGTATGATTGAGATGGCTTTTGGTAAAGTATTTAACGAATTAACGTCTAATATGATCAACGCCTTTACCCAGCGAGCAAAGCAGGTGTACCCAAGTTATGAGTATTGATTCTGATATGATTCATGTTGAAGTGGTTTACGCGCTGCCAAATGATCAGCGTGTGGTGTCATTAGTTGTTAATAAAGAGCTTACTGTTGAGCAAATTATTGAGCAATCAGGCCTATTAACCTTGTTTCCTGAAATAGATCTAGCGATAAACAAGGTTGGGGTATTTAGTCGCAATGTTAAGTTGGATGGCTTGGTGAGAGATAATGATCGAATTGAAATTTATCGACCACTGCTTGCCGATCCTAAAGAAATTAGACGTAAGCGTGCAGAACAAGCAGCGAATGCTAATCGTAGTAAGTAACCTATTCACCTAGCTAGTCATACCATCGTAGTAATTAACGGATGATTCTAGCTGGTTAAAACACTTGATAACGGTGTTGCAATTTTTGAATGTAAAACAACTGCTTATGGAAAAATGCCACCTTGTTTTCGAGCATTTTTCCTGTGCTATTTCTGATCACTTACTTAGTGTGATTGGCATAAAGCATGTGACGAAGTTTAGTTAAAAGTTGCACTCAAATAAAAAAGGAGCATATAAATCTGCTCCTTTTTTATTATCGTATTGATTAAGGTGTCAGCAATCTGTCACTATTGAATCGCTTGGTTGAAGTCTGCCGAAGCACTGAAATCACCTTCAATACGCTCTAAGCGATTGTCCCCACCAAAGAATACAAACAGGTTTTTCTGTATTGGGTCTTCGTGGCCTTTAGTGAAGTGGTAGATGTAATACCATTTGTTCGGTTTGCCATTTTCGATAAGCATAGGGGAGCCTAATACGTAGCGAACTTGCTCTTTAGACATGCCAATACGAAGCTGATCTACTGCAGATTGTTCGACAAAGTTCCCTTGACTAATATCGATACGGTACACCAGTCTTTCTAAGAGAGAACAGCCGGTGAGCATAGAGAGTGCCAATGGGATTGTTATTAACCACTTTTTAAACTGCATATAATCAGATCTTTAACTTCTAAATAAAACTCGGCAAATAATAAACAAGCTAAGCCTGCTTGTATAGAGAAACAGCGATGAGAGTTAGGATTGCTTGCCTTTGATACTGCAAAACATGACATTTCCCCACTTTCTAGGCTATAGACAGTCAAATTTGTGATGAGTTCACTTAGGCTGCCATGAGTTCTTTAGCATTAGCTAAGGTTGAAGAGGTGATTTCACTGCCACCTAAAAGTCGCGCTAGTTCTTCAATGCGTTGTGTTTCATTTAAGGTGAACATTTGCGTTTCAGTGGTTCCGGCGTTGGTTTTTTTAGAGACAAACATTTGTTGGTGACCACTGCCTGCCACTTGAGGTAAATGCGTCACACAGAGAATTTGTGTGCTTTCGCCCAGTTTTCTCAGCATTTGTCCAACTACAGCGGCAGTAGGTCCACTAATCCCCACATCAACCTCATCAAATATAAGGCTTGGTGTTTCTACTTTTTGCGCGGTAATCACTTGAATAGCTAATGAAATACGAGATAACTCACCACCAGAGGCCACTTTAGCCAGTGGTTGTAAAGGTTGACCGGGGTTTGCTGAAACCAGGTAGTCGATGTCGTCAGTGCCAAGGGGAGAGGCGAATTTAGGGTCATTATTGATATTGATACTAAATTGAGCTTTTTCCATGCTGAGTCGATGCATACTCTGCGAAATGAGCTTATTCAACTCTTTAGCGTAGCGTGCACGAGATTTGCTTAGTTTCTCTGAGCTTTTTAAATACTTAGTTAATGCCTTGTCTACTTTTTCTTGTAACTGTTGGATGCGTTCGTCTGAACAGTCTAATAACTCAATTTGTTTGGCTAAATCTTGATGGTGCTGATACAGGTTTTCAGGTGAAACCATGTGTTTTTTAGCCAGTGACATCACTTTAGAATAGCGTTCTTCGACCATTTGCATACGCATAGGATCCATATCTATGGACTCTAGGTAGTTTCTTAGCTCGCTGCTTGCCTCTTCCATTTGAATTAGCGCGTCATTGAGCATTTGGTTGATGTCGCAAAAGCTGCGGTCTAATTCAGCCAATTGTTGGGTTTGAGCAATGGCATTGTGCAGTAAAGCGATGGCATTAATGTCATCATTGTCATTAATTACATCGAGACTTTGTTGAGTAAGAGACAGTAACTCTCCGCTATTTGAGAGTTTTTTGTGTTCTTCTTCAAGTGCGCTAAATTCGTTTTCCAGTAAGGCAAGCTCGTCTAATTCTTTAATTTGGTATTCTAGTAGTTGTTTTTGAGCTTGATTTTGTTGGCCGTTTTGTATGGTTTGCTTCAAGGTATTGTCGGCCTGACGCCATGCTTGATAATGGGTTTGAACATTATTCAGTAAACTTTGATGACCAGCATATTGGTCTAAAAGAGTGAGTTGATACTCTTTTTTTAACAGTTGATGATGAGCGTGCTGACCATGAATGCTGACCAGTGTTTGCCCTAGGCTTTTCAGTTGAGATACAGGGACAGGGTTGCCATTAATAAAAGCGCGGGAACGACCATCTTTACCAATAATTCGGCGAAGAATACACTCTTCACCATCGGCTAATTCGTTATCTTCTAGCCAGCGTTGGGTGCTGATATTATCTTCAATGACAAAACTGGCGCACAGGTCAACCTTACTTTCCCCTTGGCGCACCATGCTGGAGTCAGAGCGATGGCCGAGGCATAGGCTCAGAGCATCAATGGCGATCGATTTACCTGCTCCAGTTTCACCCGTGATGGTGGTCATACCCGGTTGAAGTTCAATTTGTAGTGACTTTACGATGGCAAAATTATTAACACTAAGATAAGCAAGCATAGCGAAATCCATAGAATAAAAGTACTGTGTATAGAAACAGTATATACTGGTTTTACATACAGTAAAGGCGCTGACTTATTTTTTTGCTAAATTTTGTGTGCTGGCCTAAAAAAGTTTACTAGACCAACCTAATTTTTCTCGTAAAACATGGTAGTAGCTATAGTCTTTAGGGTGAATTAACTGCAATACATTGTTGCTTCTAAAAATATGTATTTCGTCACCGGGTTCAACGGGGAGTGATATTTGACCATCGCAACTGACTTCTTGTGTGCCTCTGTTATCTGGGGCAAGGACCAGTTTTATACGGCGATTACCGTCTACAACTAATGGGCGGCTAGATAGGGTGTGAGGGAACATAGGTACAAGTGAAATAGTGTTCAAACTTGGTGAAAGAATAGGGCCACCACCAGAGAGTGAATAGGCGGTAGAACCGGTAGGGGTAGAGACTATGAGTCCATCTGAGCGTTGTGAGAAGGCAAAAGAGTCGTCGATATACACTTCAAACTCAATCATATGCGCCACTTTCCCTGGGTGAAGTACTGCTTCGTTTAGGGCCGCATTTTTGCTTTTTACTAAGCCGTGGCGGTGTACTTCTGTCTCCAACAGAAAACGTTGCTCTTTTATGTATTGGCCACAAAGCACTTCTTCTAACGGGGTTTTGAAATCGTCAGGGTCTAAATCGGTTAAAAAGCCAAGGTTGCCTTTGTTGACACCAATAACTGAAATGTCAAAGCGTGACAGAACACGTGCTGCTCCTAACATGTTGCCATCGCCTCCCACCACAATGGCGAGATCGGCATTTTGGCCAATTTGCATTAGGCTGCCAAAAATATTGGGATCAAGCTCGGGCATGAGGTCTTGAAGTCTATCATCAATAAAAATGCGGTAGCCTTTATTGGCAAGCCAATGGTAGATCTCAAAGTGAGTCTGGATGGCGTTTATGTCGCGAGGTTTACCCAAAATAGCGATTGTAGAGAAATGCTGGCTCATTTTAGTCCCAAATTATTTGGTTAGGCTTGATTCAGAAACGATGATCCCCATAATAAAGGCAAGTTGAATTCAGATGCTAATTTTTTGTGGGTGTATTTCTATCAAAATAATAGCACTTTCAGAAATATGCGTACTCGCACCGGAGATATCATGAGCGATAAAGAAAATAAAATTAATGAAGAAGAGTTGGCACAAGCGACTAATGAAGCTGAGCAAGTTGTTGACGATGCCGAAATAATTGGCGATGAGGGTGATATCGAATGGAACGAAGAAACAGCTGAAGAAGTAGAAGAGTCAAAAGTGGCTCAACTTGAAGCTGCGTTACTTCAAACTGAGATGCGTCTAAAGGAACAACACGACACTGTTATTCGTGCTAAAGCTGAAGTTGAAAACATGCGTCGTCGTACAGAGCAAGAAATGTCGAAAGCACGTAAGTTTGCCATTAATAAGTTTGCAGAAGAACTATTGCCAGTTATCGACAATTTAGAGCGTGCTATGCAAGCGGCTGATACCGAAAGCGAAGTGATTAAGCCAATTCTTGAAGGCATTGAAATGACGCATAAATCATTTATTGATGTGGTGTCTAAAAATGGCTTGAAAGAAATCAATCCAGAGGGCGAAGCATTTAACCCTGAACTGCATAACGCTGTATCTATGGTTGAAAGCCCTGATCACGAGGCTAATACCGTAACTGTGGTATTGCAAAAAGGCTATGAACTTAATGGCCGTGTTGTTCGCCCAGCGATGGTTATGGTTGCTAAATAAGCTTAAATTGAACAAAGTTAGCGAAAAGAGGCTGTTTTCAGCCTCTTTTTTTATTTTTTTTCTGCGTAACTCTTGAAACAAAAAATAGAGACCCTATCTATGGTGCAGAGCAATTAAACATAAGCTAACTGCTTCAAACAAATTTATGGCTTAGGGTTGAAACTAAGCCAAGCATCCCCCACTTATGGGGTATAGAGAAACAAATAATTAAATTTTTGGAGATAGTCTGATGGGTAAAATCATTGGTATTGATTTAGGTACAACTAACTCATGCGTTTCAGTTTTAGACGGTGACGCACCACGTGTAATTGAAAACGCAGAAGGCGAACGCACAACAGCTTCTGTTGTTGCTTACACTGATGGCGAAACTTTGGTTGGCCAACCTGCTAAACGTCAAGCAGTAACAAACCCAGAAAATACACTATTTGCAATCAAACGTTTGATTGGTCGTCGTTTTGAAGACGAAGAAGTTCAGCGTGATATCGAAATCATGCCTTACAAAATTGTTAAGGCTGACAACGGTGATGCATGGGTAGAAGCGAAAGGCCAAAAAATGGCTGCTCCTCAAGTATCTGCTGAAATTCTTAAGAAAATGAAGAAGACTGCAGAAGACTTCCTTGGTGAAGAAGTGACTGGCGCTGTGGTTACAGTTCCTGCTTACTTCAATGATTCACAACGTCAAGCAACTAAAGATGCAGGTCGCATTGCAGGTCTTGATGTTAAACGCATCATCAACGAACCAACAGCTGCAGCTCTTGCATACGGCCTAGACAAGTCTGGCGGCGATCGCACTATCGCTGTGTATGACCTTGGTGGTGGTACTTTTGATATTTCTATCATCGAAATTGATGAAGTTGAAGGCGAAAAAACGTTTGAAGTTCTAGCAACTAATGGTGACACTCACCTTGGTGGTGAAGACTTTGATACTCGCATGATCAACTACTTGGTTGAAGAGTTCAAAAAAGATCAAGGTATTGACCTTAAGCACGATCCACTCGCTATGCAACGTGTTAAAGAAGCAGCAGAAAAAGCGAAAATTGAGCTTTCTTCTACTACTCAAACTGACGTAAACCTACCTTACGTTACTGCAGATGCTACAGGTCCTAAGCACATGAACGTTAAAGTGACTCGTGCCAAACTAGAATCTCTAGTTGAAGACCTAGTACAACGTTCTCTTGAGCCACTTAAAGTTGCTCTAGCAGATGCTGACCTATCTGTAGGCGAAATCACTGACGTTATTCTTGTTGGTGGTCAAACTCGTATGCCTATGGTTCAAGCTAAAGTAACTGAATTCTTTGGTAAAGAACCTCGTAAAGACGTTAACCCTGATGAAGCAGTGGCTATGGGTGCTGCAGTTCAAGGTGGTGTTCTTGCGGGCGACGTAACTGACGTACTTCTACTTGACGTAACTCCATTGTCTCTAGGTATTGAGACTATGGGTGGCGTGATGACTAAGCTAATCGAGAAAAACACAACGATTCCAACGAAAGCAAATCAAGTGTTCTCAACAGCAGAAGACAACCAAAGCGCAGTAACAATTCACGTGCTTCAAGGTGAGCGTAAACAAGCGACTTACAACAAGTCTCTAGGTCAATTTAACTTGGAAGGTATTCAAGCTGCACCTCGTGGCATGCCTCAAATTGAAGTGACTTTAGACCTTGATGCTGATGGTATCCTAAACGTGTCTGCTAAAGACAAGAACACTGGTAAAGAGCAAAAGATTACTATCCAAGCTTCTGGTGGCCTAAGCGACGAAGATATCGAGAAAATGGTACAAGAAGCAGAAGCTAACAAAGAAGCGGACAAAAAGTTCGAAGAGTTAGTGACTACTCGTAACCAAGCGGACCAAATGATCCACGGTACTCGTAAGCAAATCGAAGAAGCGGGTGACGCTCTTCCAGCGGACGAGAAAACTAAGATTGAAGCGGCTATCACTGAACTAGAAGAAGTGAAGTCTGGTGACGACAAAGAAGCGATTGACGCTAAAGTTCAAGCACTTATGACTGCAGCTCAAAAACTAATGGAAATCGCTCAACAGCAAGCTCAAGCTCAGCAAGCACAAGGTGCTGATGCGGGTCAAGAGCAAGCTAAAGACGACGACGTTGTTGATGCTGAGTTCGAAGAAGTGAAAGACGATAAGAAATAATTTCCCGTTACTCTAGCGTGTGAATTTATAAAGAAGGAGCCTATCTACTAGGCTCTTTTAATTGAATAAACCCGCTTTAGTTTAGGAAAATACTTTTCTAATCTGATAGTTACGGGCGTTTTGGGCAACCTAAACGCCCGTATGTTTGTCGATACAGCTGTCGCTATAGATGATATTTTTAGTCCCTAGAACCTCCATCTATATCGATATAAATATGAAGCGGTGTGACCGCTTGCAGTAAACAAATTGGTGACGAAACACATGTCTAAACGTGATCTTTATGAAGTACTAGGTGTAGGCCGAGACGCTTCTGAACGTGATATCAAAAAAGCCTATAAACGCCTCGCAATGAAATTCCACCCAGATAGAAATCAGGGTGATGAAGGCGCGGCTGAGAAGTTCAAAGAGGTGAAGGAAGCGTATGAGGTTTTAACCGACTCTCAAAAACGTGCAGCCTATGATCAATACGGCCATGCCGCTTTTGAACAAGGTGGCATGGGCGGCGGCGGCTTTGGCGGCGGTGGCGGTGCTGACTTCGGTGATATCTTCGGTGATGTGTTTGGTGATATTTTTGGTGGTGGTCGTCGTGGGGGTGGTCAGCAGCGCGCTCAACGAGGCTCAGACCTACGTTACAACATGGAATTGACTTTAGAAGAAGCGGTTCGTGGTTGCTCAAAAGAGATCCAAGTCCCTACTCTTGTGAGTTGTGATGTGTGTGATGGCTCTGGTGCGAAGAAAGGCTCTTCTGCGCAAACTTGTGGCACTTGTCACGGTCATGGCCAAGTACAAATGCGTCAAGGTTTCTTTGCTGTTCAGCAAGCTTGTCCAACATGTCATGGTAAAGGCAAAATCATTAAAGATCCTTGTGGCGCTTGTCATGGGGAAGGACGCAAACATAAAACGAAGTCTCTCAATGTTAAAATCCCAGCCGGTGTAGATACGGGCGATCGTATTCGTTTATCGGGTGAAGGGGAAGCGGGAGAGCACGGCGCTCCTGCTGGAGATCTTTATGTGCAAGTGCATGTGAAAGAGCATCATATTTTTGAACGTGATGGCAGTAACTTATACTGTGAAGTCCCTGTGAGTTTTGCTATGGCCGCCTTAGGTGGTGAAGTAGAAGTACCAACACTTGATGGACGAGTAAGCCTAAAAGTTCCACCAGAAACTCAAACTGGACGCATGTTCCGTATGCGTGGCAAGGGTGTGAAAGGGGTTCGCGGCGGTGCGCAAGGGGACTTGATCGTTAAGTTGGTAGTAGAAACACCCGTTAAACTCAACTCGCGTCAAAAAGAGTTACTAAAAGAGTTTGAAGATTCTTGTGGTGGCGATGCAGCCAATAAACACAAGCCAAAATCTGAAGGCTTCTTTGATGGTGTTAAAAAGTTCTTTGATGATCTTACTAGCTAACCACTCTTTAAAAAATGACTGATTGAAGGCCAACCTTGTGTTGGCCTTTTTTATGTATGGTAGAAAGTAGGGTGTTGTGAGCGGTGCCTCGTAGAGTGCCGTTTTGCTGAAATATGGCGCGTTTTTGTGATCTAATCTTGGCAGATGAAGATGACAACCCATGGCTTTTCTCTGATGGAATTACTGGTATGTTGTGTGGTGCTAGGTATGACAGGACACATGGCATTGCTGGTCATTACTGAGCAGCTGAATAACCTAAAAATAAAGCAATCCACTGCGCAAATTTATGCCCTACTCACCACCGCCAGGGATACGGCTTATGGCCTAAAAAAAGATCTGTGGTTACATGCAGATACCTCATCTGAGAATGGGTTATTTGCTATTCATTTAGATAACTCTCCTCGCACTCAGCAAACCATCTTTAAAGGAGGGGTTAATCCTGTGCAAGTCACGGGTGTCGCCATTAGCACCACCTTCACTTCATTGCGTTTTAGTGGGGTCACGGGAAGACCCTATGGCAATGGAAACATTAGCCTTAGCCTACAAGATCAAGTGGTTATCAAAGTGATTTATCATGATATAACCGGTAGGATGCGTGTGTGCTCAGCCACTGCGGTGACTTATGGTTATCCAGCATGTTAAAGCCTTATAATGAAACGGGGCAAACCTTACTTGAAGTGCTGATGAGCCTTGGCATCTCTAGTGTATTATTACTCTCAACGTCCACTTTGCTCGTACACCAGCAACAACTCCTCTCCAAACTAATCGAACAAGCGCAACTGTTTATTGAAAGCCAGTACCTGAGCAATTATCTACGCGGTGAGATAAGGCGTTCAGGTTATGCCCAATCTTCTTCTCTCTATACGCAGGCGTCGCAACTGGGTATAGGTTATAAGGATGACGTTGAAGGGTATCGCCGCGTGTTTATTTGGCGTGATGCCACCCAAGCTAAATTGAAATATTGTCGCGATGCCAGCATAGAACTGGCGCCCATTGCCGATACCTGTGCCGGCAATATCAATTACTCTATGTTGAACGATAAGCTGTTTTCTATGAGTGAATTTATTATTGCGACCCATCCTGCTATTCACGGAGTGTTGCGAGTGGATTATGCGCTGGCAATAAAAGGAGCTCAGCCACAGCAGCAAGGGGTATATAGTGCCTCCCGCAATTCATTATTGTCTTTATCAGATGAGGAAGACGCTAATGAAGCACCATAATGGGTTTGTACTGCTTATGGTATTGAGCACATTATTTATTTTAGGCTTTGTGATGCTAGAAAACGCTCGCTACGTGACAGACGCAATTCGTTGGCAAGCGCAATTACAAATAAAAAGGGTCTATTTGGATTGGCAACTGGAGTCGGCTATTCACTGTACGGCTTTGCACCTTACCTCACTACAGTTGTCAGAAAGTGCAGAGTGTTTAATCGAACAAAACCTGCAGATAACCATTGAACAACAGCCTCAGGTCAATCAAATAAAACTGCAGGTGCAAGCTGACACCGCAAGTCATTGGAGTAGCACCGCTATAGCTAATAACGGTTCTTATAAAAGCATAGCCACAAGCACCATAATGCAACTGGGTAAGCAGGAAAATAACGCCGCCATCATTAGCAATCAACCACTGCCCAGCGCCGTACTTGGCTCGTCAATAACGATAGTGCCTTCGGCGCTGATGACTTTTTATGATTATGCGGATAGTGAGCAACTGCGTTTGAGGTGGGGGAGTGAGTTGTTGCTGTCAGAGGCGTCAATGTGTGGCAGTGAGTTGTTGGCCCAAGTGCAACAATCCTATACCGATATCGTCATCACTGGGTCTTGTTCTATCAGTGACTATTATTGGGATCAACTGGCTGTCGCTTCACAGTCCACTGCGTTGAATTTGTTGTTCGTCGGGCCAGACATTGAGCTCTCTGGCAGTAACACGTTATACGGCATTGTGGCGGTATGGCAGAAGCAAGGGACACTGACGATTGGTGGCAACCTTAGAATTGAAGGAGGATTATTATTACAAACCCCAACCATGATGGAGGTAAAACAGGGAGGGGTAAGTGTTATGGAAAATAGCCAATATTTGATGGCATCTCGATTTAAGTTTGCTAAACGCAGTTGGTTGCAGGGGAGTTGGCGTGACTTCTAGTAAGCATAATAAAGGGCATAAAGGCAGTTCGATGCTCGAGGTGTTAGTCGCGACAGCATTAGTGGCGTTGTTTTCTTTGTTTCTTATTGAAGGGGGGGTGTACCTACAAAGGGAAACGCATTTAGCGACGCAAAGGGTGCAGGTGCTGGCGCATATGGAAAACCAGTTAGAGAAAGCAAGAGTTAAGGCGCTGACAGGCACCGATCTTGAATCCCATTGGCCCGCAGCGTCGTTGCCATTTTCGCTCACAGTTTTGCATAGTGATACTGTGTCATCGCAGGGAGTAAAGGGGCGTCAAATTATGCTATCTGCATCTTGGAGCGATCCATGGGGTGAGCAACAGCAATTATCAATTAAAACCTGGGTGGTTTTTAATAAGTGAAATGTTAATGTCTTGTTGCTGTGGTATAGGGAATGAATAGAAAGTGCATAGCTCTGAATATTGTCATAGTTTAAGGGTAAAAATAAGCAAGTGGTTGCGTGTGGCGATCGTTTTATTTTCAGTTTTGTATTTAAATTGTTTTTGTTTGGTTGCTGTTATGCAAAATAAGAGTTTGATGACTCATTTGGTAAACTAAGATTCTGTTTTTGAGTGGTTGTTTGGGTAAAATATGCACCCTAATAAAAATAAAACCAAGATCTTTTCATTTTACATTTTTGCAAAAGTCACAGAGCGGTAATCCAATGAGCAATGATATAGCAAGCACAGCTACTCCTAAACCAAGTGGTATGGATCGCTTCTTGAACCTGATTGAAAAAGCAGGTAACAAGATCCCTGATCCCGCCATTTTATTCTTCTGGGCATTAATTATAGTGTGGGTATTTTCAGCCCTACTGTCTAATGTCTCGTTCGACCTCATTAATCCACGCACCGGTGATCCTCTTGAGATTACAAACCTTTTAACCGGTGATGCGTTGGCACATTTTCTGGCTAACATGGTAACAACCTTTACCGGTTTCGCACCTCTAGGCATCGTTCTAGTGGCCATGCTAGGTGTCGGTGTTGCCGACTCTTCGGGCTTTATTACTACAGGCCTAAAGAAGATGCTGAGCTTCACGCCAGCGAAACTGCTTACTCCAATGTTGATCCTTGTTGCTATCGTGTCACACACAGCAGCAGATGCGGGCTATGTATTGGTTATTCCGCTAGGTGGTATCATCTTCCACGCGGCGGGGCGTCACCCTCTTGCTGGTATTGCAGCAGCATTTGCCGGTGTATCTGGCGGTTTCTCTGCAAACTTTATTCCTTCTGGTATCGATCCGCTTCTGGCGGGTTTCACGCAAACGGCGGCAAACGTTCTCGACCCTGAGTACATTGTGAATCCACTGGCCAACATCTATTTCACTGGATTATCTTCAGTGTTAATTGTGGCTATTGGTTGGTTTGTTACTGAGCGCATCATTGAGCCTCGCCTAGATGCAACCACTAAAGTGGATGAAGACGCAGAACAAGCGCCGGATCTTGGCTCTATGACTGAGCTAGAAGCGAAAGCATTTAAGTACGCGGGTTGGTCTATGATTGCAGGTATTGCACTGCTGGTATTTGCCATCATGCCAGAGAATTCAGCATTGCGTTCTCCTGAAGGTGAGATCACCGCATTCTCAGCGCCTATCATGCAGTCAATTGTTCCTTTAATCTTCATCCTATTCATCATTCCGGGCATCGTATATGGCCGTGTGGTAGGTAAGTTCTCTAGCAGCAACGACGTCATCAAGTCTATGTCTGACACCATGAACACTATGGGTGCTTACATGGTAATGTCATTTTTCTGTGCTCAGTTCCTAGTGGCATTTGGTCAATCAAACATTGGTACTATGCTAGCGTTGTACGGCGCTGAAGGTCTGAAAGCGATGAACCTACCCGGTGAAGCAACGGTGGTTGGTATGATTCTACTGACAGCGATGGTTAACCTTTTGGTCGGTTCTGCATCGGCTAAGTGGGCCTTGATTGGTCCTATCCTAGTACCTATGCTAATGGCGGTGGGTATCTCTCCTGAGCTATCTCAAGCGGCCTACCGTGTGGGGGATTCTGTATCTAACATCATCTCACCACTTATGGTGTTCTTCCCTCTGGTTGTGGTGTACTGCCAGCGCTACGTTAAAAATACTGGTATCGGTACTCTCGCTTCTCTAATGATGCCATTCTCAATCGCTATGCTGATTGGTTGGACTATCTTCTTGCTAGCTTACTGGGCTCTAGGTATCCCTCTAGGTATTCAAGCGCCTTACACTTACACAATGTAAGTGACGTATTAATAAAAGAAAAGCTCGCCAATTTTGGCGAGCTTTGTTGTTTCTAAGAACGTGGTTTATAGATGCTTTGCGTGAAACGCGAGATGGTCATCGATAAAACTTGAGATGAAGAAGTAGCTATGATCATAGCCCGCTTGCATACGAAGCTCAAAATCGAGTTGCTGTTGCGCTGCCACATCAATGAGATGGTTTGGTTTAAGTTGCTCTTCTAAGAAGCCATCGGCCTCGCCTTGGTCAATAAGAATAGGCAATTGACAGCCATGTTTAGCCAACAGCTTACAAGCATCGTACTTCTGCCATAGCGCTGGGTCATTCCCTAAGTAATTTGATAAAGCTTTAATGCCCCAAGGGCACTCGGTAGGGTTGGTAATAGGGCTAAATGCAGAGATTGATTGGTATTTGTCTTGATTCTTTAAACCAATAGTTAAGGCTCCGTGACCGCCCATACTGTGCCCAGAAATGGCCTTTCTATTAGTGACAGGAAACTGCGCTTCTATTAAATCGGGCAATTCATCGACCACATAGGAGTACATTTGATAGTGTGTTTTCCAAGGTGTCTGCGTGGCATTTAAGTAAAACCCCGCACCTAGGCCGAAGTCATAAGCGTTGTCATTGTCATCGGGTACAGCATCACCTCTAGGGCTTGTATCGGGAGCCACGATAGCGATACCTAATTCCGCTGCCTTACGAAAGGCCCCCGCTTTTTGCATAAAATTTTCGTCGGTGCAGGTTAGCCCTGAGAGCCAATAAAGAACAGGTACCGATTGTTGGGTTGCTTGAGGGGGGAGGAATATAGCAAAAGTCATCTCACATTGCGTGGTGGTAGATTGATGAGTAAATCGTTGATGTAAGCCACCAAAGACTTTAGTTTCACTGATTTTATTGAAGCTCATAAAGGATTCCCAAAATAAAAAAGTGGCGCTGCATCTTTGACCGCGCCACTATTACCACTGTTATTTATCGAAATGGATAACGGTTCGAATACTTTCACCTCGGTGCATAAGATCAAAGGCTTCGTTGATGTCCTCAAGGCCCATAGTGTGGGTGATAAAGTCTTGTAGGCCGAACTCTCCAGCCATATAACGCTCTACAATCTCAGGCAGTTCAGAGCGACCTTTAACGCCACCAAAGGCACTGCCACGCCATACGCGACCAGTAACTAACTGGAATGGACGTGTTGAGATCTCTTGTCCTGCACCAGCAACACCTATAATGACAGATTCTCCCCATCCTTTATGGCAACACTCAAGGGCTGAACGCATTACATCGACATTACCGATACATTCAAATGAGTATTCAACACCACCGTCAGTCATTTCGACGATCACGTCTTGAATAGGCTTATCGTAGTCTTTTGGGTTGATGCAGTCTGTTGCACCTAACTGTTTTGCGAGTTCAAACTTACTTTCATTAATATCAACACCTATGATGCGGTTGGCTCCGGCCATTTTCGCACCAATGATGGCTGACAAGCCAATACCACCAAGGCCAAAGATAGCGACGTTATCGCCTTTTTCTACTTTTGCTGTATTTAACACAGCGCCCATCCCCGTAGTTACCCCACAGCCTAACAAGCAGACTTCTTCTAGAGGTGCCTCTTTGTTGACTTTAGCCAGAGAGATCTCAGGTAAAACTGTGTACTCAGAGAAAGTAGAGCAGCCCATGTAGTGATAAATAGGCTGACCATCTTTATAGAAACGTGTAGTGCCATCGGGCATCAGACCTTTACCTTGAGTTTCACGAACCGCTTGGCAAAGGTTTGTTTTACCTGATTTACAGAACTTACATTCGCCACATTCAGCGGTATAAAGTGGGATGACATGATCGCCAATAGAGACACTGGTAACGCCTTCGCCTACCATTTCTACGATACCGCCCCCTTCATGGCCTAAAATCGATGGGAAGATACCTTCAGGATCGTCACCCGATAAAGTGAATGCATCGGTGTGACAAACCCCTGTGGCAATAATTTTAACCAGCACTTCGCCTTTTTTAGGCAGCATCACATCCACTTCTTCCATTTTAAGTGGTTGATTTGGTCCCCAAGCAACAGCAGCACGTGATTTGATAAATTGTTCAGTCATGGTGATTTCCTATTGGCGAAACAGTTAATTTAAATATTAGTCTATGCCAGTGATTATATTGTTTCCATTACGATGATAAACTAGCCTTTTAGTAAATTACTTTTACGTGAGTGTAATAATGAGTCGATGGGAAGGCATTGAAGAGTTTATTGCGGTGGTGGATAGTGGCAGCTTTACTAAAGCGGCACAGCATTTAGATACCTCTGTGGCGCAAGTAAGCCGTAAGCTATCGGCTTTAGAGTCTCGTCTTGGCTTGAAATTGGTGCAACGCACGACACGTAGAGTGTCGGTGACGGAAATTGGCTTAGGTTATGCTCAGCACTGCCGAATGTTACTGGACGGGTTGGCTGAAGCGGAAAGAGAAGCCACTCAAGTGCACTCGTCACCCATAGGCCGGTTGAGAATCACAGCCCCAACCACTTACGGGGAAACCGTGATTGCGCCACTATTGATGCAGTTTGCTCGTCACTACCCTCAGTTGGAACTCGATCTGCAATTAAGCAATCGGCGTTTGGATTTGATTGCGGATAAGTTTGATATTGCGATTCGCATTGGTGAGCTTCCCGATTCTTCTTTAATTGCTAAAAAACTGACAGAGCGTCAGCAGTATGTTTGTGTGAGCCCTACATTTCTAAACAAGTATGGGCAACCCTCACATCCATCACAGTTGGTGGGGTATGATTGTCTACTCGGGTCTTCGGCTACATGGCGTTTTACGGAGAACAATAAGAAGCTGAATTTAACCGTTAAAGGAGCCTTTCGCTGCAATAGTGGTAATGTTCTAACGGAAGCGGCGATACAAGGTTACGGGGTGGTGCAATTACCCGATTTTTACGTGACTTCTCACTTAGAAAAGCAAAATTTGGTTGAGATACTGAAAGAGTATCGCAGTGACAAAGAGCCCATTTGGGCGCTCTACCCACAAAACCGGCATTTATCCCCCAAGGTAAAAATGGCCATTGAGTTCTTGAGCGAGCATCTCGCGCAAGGTACATTTTCAGCAAAGACAACCCACAGGCATAATTATGAGTGAAACCCTATCCCATTCTTTTTCTGAGCAAGATGTGTATTTTATGCGACAAGCTATTGAGCTTGCTCATAATGCCGAGCTTGAGGGGGAGGTCCCTGTTGGTGCTGTGTTAGTTAAAGACAATAAAGTGATTGCTAAGGGATGGAATCGTTGTATCGGTGCACATGATGCCACCGCCCATGCAGAGGTTCAGGTATTAAGACAAGCCGGCGATACTTTGCAAAACTATCGTCTATTAGATACTACCTTGTATGTCACCTTAGAGCCGTGCCCCATGTGTGCGGGTGCCTTATTGCATAGCCGAGTGAAACGCATTGTGTTTGGCGCAGCAGATCTTAAAGCAGGAGCGGCAGGCACGGTATTGGATCTGTTTTCCAGCCAAGCGGCATATCATTACGCCATTATTGAGTCGGGGCTGTTAGAAAAAGAGTGTCGAGAGCAGTTGCAGGCATTTTTTAAGCGACGCAGAAAAGAGCAAAAAGAATTAAAACGTTTACAAAGAGAACAGCAACAGAAGGGGGATTAGGCAAACATTCAATGGCATACGATCAAATGTTTGCTTTGAGGTTTTACTATAACTCTAACGTTACGTAAGAGCGATTTCGCCAAAGAATTTTTTTCTTGTTGTTGGCTAGCATACGCTTACGACGGTTAGCAGAAACAGTGCTATTTGATAATTTTTTCGATAGCTTTCTTTTTAGTTTCAACGAACAATCTCCTATGAACTTCGTAGATGCAAACTGGATGAATAATGACGTTGTTTTAGTTTGCATTACTTATATATAGAGGATGATTGTTACTATTATATGAACCTAAGCAAAGGAGATAGATCGCAAAATTATGCAAGCGGATGCCTGCACTCCGTTTATTTGTGAGCTAACTCAACTATTGTTTTGATGTTTGTTTAGGGGCTTGCTGTGTTGTTGTCCCTTTGTTCGACGGCGTTTTCTCTATACCATCATCAGGAGCGCTGATCACCATTAGATCGTCCGTTCCAGTATCCAGAACATCGTGATCTCGTTGATCTATGTGACCGATAATACTTTGATAGTAACGGCGAATGCTTTCTACATAATTAAGCGCTTCGTCACCGCGTGCAAAACCATATCGAGTGTATTCGTAATAGCCTTTTTTACGCAGTAGCGGGAGTCGAGTTTTTACATCGCTCCAAAGATCCGGATTCGCTCCTTGCGCTTTGGCGATTCTTCTAGCGTCCATTACATGCCCATAACCTAGATTATAGGAAGCAAGTGCAAACCAAATTTTTTCATGTTGATTGATACTATCAGGAATACGATTGACAATTTTTCTAAGGTATTCCACTCCACCGCGTATGGATTGTTCAGGGTCAAGACGATTGGTCACGCCGACGCTTCTTGCGGTAGGTAAGGTTAGCATCATCATGCCGCGTACACCGGTAGGGGATTTGGCTTTTGGGTTCCAGTGAGATTCTTGGTAGGCAAGAGCGGCCACTAAGCGCCAATCAAACTCTTCAGCATACTTTTGGAATAGGGTCTCCCATTTGGGCAGTTTACTGTCTAATGCCCGCACAAATGCACGAGTATCCACATAGTCAAATTCCGCTATGTGCCCAAAATATTTTTCTTCAATAAGATGTAATTGACCATCTTGATGAATATTGCCAAAAAATTCCACCACTAATGCGTACAGGCTTTCATCAATGTCACGACGCAAATACCATGAGGTCGGTTGGTCTTCCGTCAATTCAAACGCTAAAGCAATATTGGGATAAATACGTTGTGTGAGTGAGAGCTCTATGGAGTCCGCTACGGTAAAGAGTCGCTCCCCCGTGGACACTTGCTTTAGCAAATCGTTAATATCGTAATCGTCGGTGATTTGATACTTGAGATCGGGATGCTTTTTGGCCAGTTGTTGTAAAGTGTGCTCAAAGTGAGTGCCTTTAACGACAGTAATGGACTGATTACTTTGGATTAACTGCTGTAAATTACGTGGTCGCCATGTGCCTTTTTTGTACACAACTTGTTGGCTTACATAGTAATAGGCAGGACCGGCACGAAAGGCTTTTACGCGATTAGGTGCTTGAGTTAAACCGGCCGCTACAATATCGATTTCACCATTTTTTAGAGCAGGGAAAAGCTCTGAAAGGCGGTATGCGGGTTTAATTTCTAAGCGAACGCCAAGCTCTTTGGCAAATTTAGACGCTAAGTCGTACTCCATACCCGTTGGGCCATCAGGACCAATATAATAAGAAAGTTGGTTGTTAAGAGTCCCGACACGCAATACGCCTCGTTCTTTTATTTGTTGTAGCTCACTTTTGCTGTTGCTGTCATATTGACAGCCACTTATCAACAATAAGGCCACTAGCGATAAAGCCAATGTATAAAATTTAGTGAACACTGACGTGCGCATAGTGTTGGGCAACTCCAATAACAAAGAGAAATGAACCTGAATAATAGTCCTTTATATCAAACCGCTTATCACTGGGGAAGTGAAACAGTCCTAGGGATTGATGAATGTTACTTGCAACAAAAAAAACTCGCTTATCATTTCTGCTGAGGGCGTGTGACGCAAAAATTTGCGCAAACGGTTGCTTTTTGTGTTACTTCACAAAAAGAATTGCTTTATAATACGCCCGAATCAACAGGGTTAATATTGAAATAATAGCAATTTAATGCTTTAAGTGATTGTTTTTATTTGAATATTATCTTTAATCCATCATCAAAGAGACCTAAGCACATGAGAATTTTGCGTGGTTCCCCAGCTCTTTCTGAGTTTCGTGTACAAAAATTACTAGAACTTTGTCGTGAACAAGACCTGCCAGTAACCGGTATTTATGCTGAGTTTATGCATTTTGCAGATGTGAGTGCAGAGCTCGATGCCTCAGAGACTGATAAGCTTGAAAAACTGCTTACTTATGGTCCAACAATCGAAGAACATGAACCCCAAGGCACTTTGCTGCTTGTGACGCCTCGTCCAGGTACTATCTCCCCATGGTCATCTAAGTCTACTGACATTGCTCATAACTGTGGATTGAACACAGTTAAACGCTTAGAGCGTGGTACCGCTTATTATGTTGAAACATCGACTCAGCTAGATGAAGCGCAACTGAAAGCAGTAAAAGCATTGATTCATGACCGCATGATGGAAGTGGTTTTCAATGAAATGGACCAAGCTTCCGCTTTGTTTACGGTTGCAGAACCTGCGCCACATACCGTTGTTGATGTGCTTACAGGTGGCCGTAAAGCCCTTGCTGAAGCGAACATCACTTTAGGTCTGGCGTTAGCAGAAGATGAAATCGATTACCTTGTCGATAGCTTTAATACGCTAGGCCGTAATCCAAATGACATCGAACTGATGATGTTTGCTCAAGCAAACTCAGAGCACTGTCGTCACAAAATCTTTAATGCAGATTGGACAATCGATGGCGTCGCTCAAGACAAGTCTTTGTTCAAAATGATCAAGAACACCATGGAAGTGACTCCTGACCACGTATTGTCTGCTTATAAAGATAATGCTGCGGTAATGGAAGGTTCTAAAGTGGGTCGTTTCTTCCCTAATCCTGAAACTCGTCAGTACTCTTACAACCATGAAGATGCACACATCTTGATGAAGGTAGAGACGCATAACCACCCAACGGCTATTTCTCCTTGGCCTGGTGCTTCTACCGGTTCTGGCGGTGAAATCCGTGATGAAGGCGCAACAGGTATCGGCGGTAAGCCAAAAGCAGGTTTAGTGGGCTTTACCACGTCCAACCTACGTATTCCTGGTTTTGAACAACCATGGGAAACCGACTTTGGTAAGCCAGGTCGCATTGTAACAGCGTTGGATATTATGACTGAAGGCCCGCTAGGCGGCGCGGCATTCAACAACGAATTTGGTCGTCCAAACCTTCTAGGTTACTTCCGTACTTACGAAGAAAAAGTGACCTCTCACGCCGGTGAAGAAATCCGTGGTTACCACAAGCCAATCATGATTGCTGGTGGTATGGGTAATATTCGTGATGAGCACGTACAGAAGAAAGAAATCCCAGTTGGCGCTAAACTGATTGTTCTTGGCGGTCCTGCGATGAACATCGGTCTTGGTGGCGGCGCGGCATCTTCTATGGCGTCTGGTCAATCAGCAGAAGATCTCGATTTTGCTTCAGTACAGCGTGAAAACCCAGAGATGGAACGTCGTTGTCAGGAAGTGATCGATGGCTGTTGGCAGTTAGGTGACGATAACCCAATTGCATTCATTCACGATGTGGGTGCAGGTGGTATCTCTAACGCACTCCCTGAATTGGTTGATGATGGCGAACGTGGTGGTAAATTCCAACTGCGTGACGTGCCTAACGATGAGCCGGGCATGAGCCCACTGGCTATCTGGTGTAACGAATCTCAAGAGCGTTACGTAATGGCTGTGGCTGATGAACATATGGCCACTTTTGATGCGATTTGTAAGCGTGAACGTGCACCGTACGCGGTGGTGGGTATTGCTACCGAAGAGCGTCAACTGACTCTAGAAGATTCTCACTTCGACAACACGCCAATTGATATGCCAATGGACGTATTGTTAGGTAAGACACCTAAGATGTTCCGCGATGTGAAAACATTAAAAGTGGATAGTCCTGCAATTGATCGTGAAGGTATTGAACTGAACGAAGCCGTTGATCGCGTTCTTCGTTTACCAACCGTTGCTGAGAAAACCTTCCTTATCACCATTGGTGACCGCAGTGTAACGGGCTTAGTTGCTCGTGACCAAATGGTTGGCCCTTGGCAGGTACCTGTAGCGAACTGTGCAGTAACAGCAGCAAGTTACGACTCTTACCATGGCGAGTCTATGTCTATGGGTGAGCGTACTCCGGTTGCACTTCTAGACTTTGGCGCTTCTGCGCGTCTAGCTGTGGGTGAGTCACTCACAAACATTGCCTGTTCTGATATCGGCGATATTAAACGTATTAAGCTTTCGGCTAACTGGATGTCTCCAGCCGGTCACCCAGGTGAAGACGCAGGTCTTTACGAAGCGGTTAAAGCGGTAGGTGAAGAGCTTTGTCCTGCACTGGGTCTAACGATCCCTGTTGGTAAAGATTCCATGTCTATGAAGACTAAATGGAACGAAAACGGCGAAGACAAAGAAGTGACTTCTCCACTTTCATTGGTTATCACTGCGTTTGGTCGTGTGGAAGATGTTCGTAAGACTGTAACTCCTCAGCTTCGCACTGATAAAGGTGAATCAAGCCTAGTATTGGTTGATCTTGGTAACGGTAAAAACCGCATGGGCGCAACAGCCCTTGCCCAAGTTTACAAACAATTAGGTGATAAGCCTGCAGATGTTGACAACGCAGAGCAGCTAAAAGGCTTCTTTAATGCTATGCAAACGCTAGTTCGTGATGACAAGCTTGTGGCTTACCACGATAAAGGCGATGGCGGTTTATTGGTAACGCTGGCTGAAATGGCATTTGCGGGTCACTGTGGCGTGAAAGCGGATATCTCTGAGCTTGGTGAAGATACTCTAGCGGTACTATTTAACGAAGAGTTAGGCGCAGTGGTTCAGGTTAGCAATGACGACCTTGACCTAGTGCGTTCAGTACTTGCTGAACATGGCCTAGAAGCTTGTTCGCATGTTATCGGTACTGTCGAAGCAACCGATAGCGTTGAAATCTTTGCTAACGGTAATGCTGTGGTACAGCGCTCTCGTACAGAGCTTCGTACTATCTGGGCTGAAACTACGCATAAGATGCAAGCACTGCGTGATAACCCAGCTTGTGCAGACCAAGAGTTTGCAGCGAAGAAAAACAACTCAGACCCTGGCTTGAATGTTGAGCTTACCTTTGATGTCAATGAAGACGTAGCAGCGCCATATATCGCAACAGGCGTGAAACCTAAGATGGCTATTTTGCGTGAGCAAGGTGTGAACTCTCACGTAGAAATGGCCGCCGCCTTTGACCGCGCAGGTTTTGATTCTGTGGATATCCACATGAGCGACATCTTAACCGGTAAAGCGGTACTAGAAGAGTACCAAGGTCTTGTGGCTTGTGGTGGCTTCTCTTACGGTGACGTACTGGGTGCGGGTGAAGGTTGGGCTAAGTCTGTCCTTTTCAATGCTCAAGCTCGTGACCAATTTGAAAGCTTCTTTAACCGTGAAGATACCTTCTCTCTAGGTGTGTGTAACGGCTGTCAAATGCTATCAAACCTAAAAGAGCTGATTCCTGGTGCTGACCTATGGCCTCGCTTTGTTCGCAACGAATCAGAGCGTTTTGAAGCTCGCTTTAGCTTGGTTGAAGTTCAGAAGTCTGATTCTGTATTCTTTGATGGTATGGCGGGTTCTCGTATGCCTATCGCGGTTTCTCACGGTGAAGGCCGCGTAGAAGTGAAAGATACTGCTCACCTAAATGCGATTGAAAATTCTGGTACGGTTGCACTGCGTTATGTAGACAACCTAGGTAATGCGACTTCGCAATACCCGAACAACCCGAACGGTTCACCAAACGCGATTACAGGTCTAACAACCGCTGATGGTAAGGTAACAATTATGATGCCTCACCCTGAGCGTGTATTTAGAACGGTTGCTAACTCTTGGGCTCCTGAGTCTTGGGGTGAAGATTCTGCATGGATGAGAATGTTCCGCAATGTTCGTAAGAATATTGGCTAATTCATAGCTAGCGTTATATTGAAATCTAGAAGCGACCTTTTTAGGTCGCTTTTTTTATGGGTGATAAAAGAGGGGGCTGTGCTTTTTAGGCCGCTGATGCAATGAATGAGTGATAAATTTGAACAAGGCATGGGAAAGTGTAAAAAAATGTACTTTTAAATGGTAAATGCTTGAAAGTTGACTACTTTAAAAAGGCATAGGCTAGTTAATTAAAACAGGGAAGGGTACATGAAAATGAAGAAATTTGGCTTAAAAGCAGTAGGTCTGGCAGTTCTTACAGCGTCACTAACTGGGTGTATTGGTAGTAATGCGGTGACGGGATATGTAATGAAGTTTAACTTGGAAGTGGTAGATAACCGCTATGCTCGTGGTGGTGTGAATATGCTTCTTGCCCCTGTGTATGCACTTTCTGTTGCTGTGGATACGTTGATTTTTAACTCCATTGAATTTTGGGCCGGAAAAAACCCAATTAATGGTAAACCGCATATCTTCGACTCAAAAGTTGAAACTATGTATAACATGAATAAAGACTTAGACCCTTCACTTACCGAAGCGCCCCTAGACCCGATTTCAATGCGTCAGGTAGAGTCATCTACTTTTGAAGCCATTGATGCGAATACAGTGCAAATGAATGTCACTTATAACAATGGTGATAAAGCGCTGATTATGGGAGTTCGTGATGGTGAGAAAGTGAGTTATTACTACAACGGTGAACTCGTATCGGAAACCACTCTTTCGCAACTTGAAGATCTTGCTGTAACGAAAGTTTAAAAGTATCGAATAACAAAAAAGCCGAGCATCACAGTATGCTCGGCTTTTTACGTTAGGTGACGGCTTAAGCCTTGTTAGGGATATGCTTGAGTAGATTAACCATTTGTTCCCAATACAGGTCAACAGTGTCAATTTTCACTTTCTCATCTGGAGAGTGGGGGAATTTGATAGTAGGACCAAACGAGACCATATCCATATTAGGGTAAGGTTTTTTAAACAAGCCACACTCTAGGCCAGCGTGAATAACCATGATGTTAGGCTTATGGCCATACACTTCTTGGTACATATCACGGAATACGGCCATAATTTCTGAGTCAGCATCCGGTTTCCAGCCAGGGTATGCTCCAGAGAATTCAATGCTTGCACCAGAGAGGGTTGCCACAGAAGTGAGCATACTTTCCACTTGGCGACGTCCTGAATCAATAAGGGAGCGAATGAGGCATAGAACGGTAACTTTATCTTGCTCTGTGGTGATTACCCCAAGGTTTAGCGAGGTTTCCACGACACCTTCAATGGCGTCACTCATACGGATCACCCCATTTGGACAGGCATTGAGTGCGGCTACAAATGCTTGCTGACTCTGTTGTGAGAACGCATCAAATGGAGCGTCGCTCTGTTCGATAAAAGTAACCAGCGTGGTTTCTATTGCTGCTAATTCCTGTTGTAGGGTGGTTGTAAATTCTGTGTACAACTGTTGCAGTTTGTCTAGGTTGTGAGAAGGAAGGGCGACAGTGGCGGCTGCTTCACGAGGGATAGCATTGCGCAGACTTCCGCCATTGAAATCAATTAATTTCAACTCAAGTTGCTGGGCGTAGTTCGCTAAAAAGCGTGCCATCAGTTTATTGGCATTGCCGCGACCGGTATGAATATCACAACCTGAGTGGCCACCTTTTAGTCCTTTTAACAGCAGTTTTTTAGTGACGAACCCTTCAGGGATAGCTTCACGAACAATGGCAAAATCTAGGCTTGAGTCAATGCCTCCAGCGCAACCCATGTAGACTTCACCTTCCTGCTCTGAATCCGTATTAAGCAGAATATCACCTTCAAGCCAGCCTGGTTGCAGGGCGAATGCCCCTGTCATACCTGCTTCTTCATCAATAGTAAGCAACACTTCAATTGGACCATGTTCAATATCTTTTGCCGCCAGTACGGCAAGGCATGATGCCATGCCGATACCATTGTCAGCACCCAGTGTGGTGCCAGTGGCTGTTACCCACTCACCATCAATATATGGGCGAATTGGATCTTGAGTAAAGTCGTGGTCGGTATCTTCATTTTTCTGCGGCACCATATCGATATGAGCTTGCAGTACTACCCCTTTTTTGTTTTCCATTCCTGCTGTAGCCGGTTTTTTTAGAAACAAGTTACCTGCCGCATCGGCTTTTACTGAAAGCCCTTGCTCTTTGGCCCAAGTCACTATGTGATCAGATAAGGCTTGTTCGTGTTTTGATGGGTGAGGGATAGAACAAATGTTGGCAAAGAATGGCCAAATTGGGTTATTTGATAGCTGGCTGATTTGGTTGAGAAACTGCGACATGGTGATGCTCCTTCATGGGTAACAGCAGTAGTGAATAAAGATTAACTACTGTAATTAGACGGTGATGCATTGATTTTGAATCGAATGGCTGATACTTGGCAGGATATCATTCTGAGGGGGTCTTGGACAGATGAAGTCAATATTGTAACAATGCTACACTGTTTAAATATCCAACGATTCACTATAGGCAATGCGTTTTATATGGCGAAAGATAGAACATTTATTTCGCAGGTGAAATTAAATTACCAAAAAAGGCGCATAATTAGGCAGATTTGAATTTATTTAATGGAAGTTAAGAAAATACTTGTAATTAAATTACACTATCGCTAATATAAAGCCTCGATGTAGATACCCCTTCTATGAGCCACCCCGCTCATTATTGTCTACATCAATGCTGAAATTAAAGTGTAAATCATTTGTTTTTCAATTGGTTAACTTTGAATTCTACATTTCAATGTGTTGCCCTTTTGGTTGATATATTTTAAATGTAGAGTTTCAATCCTTAGATTAGGATTTTAAGCATGTGATCGAACTTCGGTTCACCCTGATATTTTTAGAAATTAATTACTGATTTCATAAGCCGCCCATCTGGAGCGGCTTTTTTTTCGTCTGGGTAAAATGATGAACTATTTTCGTGTTGTTCCTGTACGATTTCTGGCCGTGGCTGGTATTATACCAATCGTAGTAATTAACTGACCATTCTAGCTTGTTAAAACACATGATAACGGCGTTGCAATTTTTGAATGTAGAACAACTACTTATCAAAAATAGCGCCTTGTTCTCAAGTGTTTTTCCTGCGCTATTTCTGACCACTTAATTACTGTGATTGGTATTACCATCAATTATGTTTCAAATGGCATTTTTATAGGCAAGTTGGCTCTTATTTCCAATAACAAATAATAAGAAACCATCAACAATAGCATGGTGAAATAGCGAGAATAATAGAATCCAATACACGATAATGCTCATATTGGGTCTTTATATAACAAGGGCTTAATTGTTTTTGTTGTGTGGGTTAATGTTACTCATGTTGGGGTGGTGTACTTTATAAGTAAAACAGATGGCATTTAACTCTATAACTCACTATAATTCTCGCCTATTTTATTACGCAAACGTTTACTTTTACATATTTTTAGGGATTGAGAATGCTGGAGAAGCTATTCAAACTACGTGAACATGGAACGACGGTTCGCACTGAAATCATTGCAGGTATTACGACCTTCCTGACAATGGCTTATATTATTTTCGTTAACCCAACAATGCTATCTGCAACAGGCATGGATCATGGCGCTGTTTTTGTCGCGACATGTTTAGCCGCTGCAATTGGTTGTATGGTCATGGGCCTATACGCTAACTACCCTATTGCTCAAGCACCAGGTATGGGACTTAATGCCTTCTTCACTTACGGTGTTGTATTAGGAATGGGTTACACTTGGCAAGTGGCTTTAGCGGCAGTCTTTGTCTCTGGTATCTTGTTTGTTCTACTGAGTCTATTACGCATTCGTGAATGGATCATTAACTCAATTCCTATGTCACTACGTACAGGTATTTCTGCAGGTATTGGCCTTTTCCTAGCATTTATCGGACTAAAGAATGCTGGTATTGTTGTTGGTCACCCAGGCACTTTGGTTTCATTGGGAGATATTACCGGTTTGCATGCTGTACTCGGTGCGATTGGCTTCTTTATTACCATTGGTTTAGTGCACCGTGGGGTACGCGGCGCTGTGATGATTGCTATTTTAGCCGTTACGGTTTTAGGCTTGCTTTTGGGTGACGTGCAATACCACGGGATTATCGCGACACCGCCAAGTATCGCGCCTACATTTATGCAACTAGATTTTGCAGGTGTGTTTGAGGTTGGCATGATCTCGGTCATCTTTGCCTTCTTATTTGTCGATCTATTTGATACTGCGGGCACACTTGTTGGTGTAGCTTCAAAAGCGAATCTAATGACAGAAGATGGTAAATTACCTCGTTTAAACAAGGCGTTACTTGCCGATTCTACTGCAACATCTGTTGGTGCTTTGCTTGGTACTTCAAATACCACTTCTTATGTTGAATCTACAGCCGGTGTTGCCGCTGGTGGCCGTACAGGCCTGACTGCGGTAACGGTTGGCGTACTTTTCTTATTGGCTTTGCTGTTTTCACCATTAGCGGGTATGATTCCGGCATACGCTACAGCGGGTGCGTTATTTTATGTCGCTATCTTAATGTTATCTGGTTTGGTTAATATCGACTGGAGTGACATTTCAGAGGCAGCACCAGTAGTGGTCACTTGCTTATTAATGCCATTAACTTTCTCTATTGCAGAGGGCATTAGCTTAGGCTTTATTTCTTACGCAGCAATAAAATTATTGAGTGGTAAGGGTCGCGAGGTTTCTCTCAGTGTTTGGGTGATGTCTGCTATATTTATTTTGAAATATATTCTAGCCGCTTAATATTGTCTTAAATAGGTTTTCCAGTTATGCCAAAAAAATACATCATCACTTGGGATGAAATGCAAACCAACTGTCGCGAACTTGCTAGGCGTCAAATGCCAGCCGAACAGTGGAAAGGGATTTGGGGTGTAAGCCGCGGTGGTTTAGTACCCGCAGCTATTCTTGCTCGTGAACTAGGGATTCGTTATGTAGATACTATTTGTATCTCAAGCTATGACCACGATCACCAGCGTGATATGAGCATTCTTAAGGCCCCTGAGGGTGATGGAGAAGGCTTCCTGATTGTTGAAGATTTAGTCGATAGCGGTGAAACTGCACGTCAGTTACGTAAAATGTACCCTAAAGCTAAATTAATTGCAGTATGTGCCAAACCTTCTGGTGTTGAATTGCTGGATGACTATGTGGTCGATATTGAGCAAGAAACTTGGATCGAACAACCTTGGGATATGCAGCTTACTTTTGTTGAGCCGGTTAATCGCAAGCGTAAATAGTTGGTCAACAGACTTATACCCATCGTACTAAATAACGGGTCATTATAGCTTGTTAAAATACTCGATAACGGCGTTAGAATTTTTGATTGTAGAATAACTACTTATCGAAAAATCCTGCCTTGTTTTAGAGGGTTTTTCCTGCGCTATTTCTGAGCACTTACTTAGTGTGATTGGTATTATTTACGGTATTTCGTAAATAATATTCATTTGAAATGCCTCTATTTTAGAGGCATTTTTTGTTTATGCTTTAGCATGAGTTTAATTCACAGAGCGCCTTATTATGATTGATGACACCAATAAAAACCTTTCAGAGAAACTCTTTGCCAAACACCATCAAGCAAAAGAGACGTCCAGTTTGACGCCGTATATGCCAAGTAGCTTAAGTGTTTTAGAAGACAAGCCTCAGAGCTCATGGTATCGAAACTTGCGTCGCTTGCAGTGGATTTGGCAAGGGGCTGATCCCATAGAACAAGAAGAGGTTTTAGCTCGTATATCATCGTCTAAACATTCTCGAACTAAGGATGAATGGTTGGATACTGTGATGGGGTTTCACTCCGGAAACTGGGCTTATGAGTGGACTCAAGCCGGTATGGTGCATCAAAGGCGCGCCACTGAATTAAAAGGTGAGGAGGCTGCTCTAGCTTTATACAAAGCCAGTTTGTATTTTAGTATTGCAGCTTATCCTCACATCAAAGGGGATAATCTCTCTTTACAGGCGCATGTGTTGGCCAATAAAGCTTACGAAGAAGCATCAAATGTCAGTCAGTATGTGTTTAAGCAACTGAACATTCCTTATAAAGGCAAAACCATTCAAGCGAACTTGCATTTACCCCACACTGAGCGCCCGCTGCCGGTAGTGGTAGTCTGTGCTGGTTTAGATAGCGTGCAAACGGATATGTGGAAGCTGTTCCTTGATCATTTGGCCCCTAATGAATTTGCTATGTTGACCATAGATATGCCGTCTGTGGGCAAAAGCAGTAATTGGACATTGTCGGAAGACTCCTGTTGCCTGCATCAAGCGGTGATCGATTATTTACCACAAGTCCCTTTTATTGATCATTGGAATGTGGGCTTGCTAGGGTTTCGTTTCGGCGGTAACGCTTTGGTACGCCTTAGCTTTTTAGAGCAAACGCGCATTAAAGCCTGTGTCGCCATTGGCGCGCCAGTTCATGATATTTTATCTTCCCCTGATAAGCTTAATAAGATGCCAAAAATGTATTTTGATGTGTTGGGCTCTCGATTAGGTAAATTGCCCATTGATATATCGAGTTTGGCGGGGCAAATGTCGGCATGGTCGCTAAAAACACAAGGCTTATTGGCCTCAAGAAAAACCAGCGTGCCTATTCTAGCCATCTCTTTAGAGGGGGACGTAATTGCACCGCATAGCGATAATCAGCTGATTGCAATGTCAAGTAAAGTGGGCAGAGCGGTGAAAGTGCCATCGAAAAATTTGAGCTCTGGCTATCAAAAATCGTTAGATTTAGCGGTGGACTGGCTGTTAGAAGAATTAAAGTCGTGACACGTATGTTAAATTAATGGCATGATAAGTACTGCTTGTGTAACTATTGATTAACAATAAATGTTGATTGGCTTACGTTGCAAAATAATAAAGGGAGTTATTATGTCAGGAAAGCAGCCTACTTATCATCGAATGATCTCAAAGCTTAAAGCTATCGGCCCTTATTTACGTGAAGCAGAGTGCCAACCGAATCTATTTTTGTTTGATTGCTTGTCCGTGTGTGTGGATGATAGCAAATCTCCAGAGTGTCGTGAGTTTTGGGGATGGTGGATGGAGCTTGAAAAGCAAGATGAAGGGACAGTCTGTATCGCACGTTTCCATCATGGTAAATATAATGCATCGGGCATTTGGGTCGATGAAAAAGTGCCTAGTACGGCCGCTGCGGAAGTAAAGCGCACGCAATCTGTGTTTCAATCAAAGATTCAAGCTCAACTGAGTGAACAGTTTGCTTTTGAATTTGCACTGCACGATGACTCTGAGGCGATTGCATAGCGAATAAATGGCATAGCAATAAAACCATTAAAGGCGCCTTTAGGTGCCTTTTTGCTTTTTTACTTGTGCAACTGAGCTGAGCTTGTTAAAAAAGACCATTATTTATCAAGAATCAATGAGTAACGAATGCAAGCTAAGACTGTTGTAGTGAAACTCGGCACCAGCGTGTTAACTGGAGGATCTCAGTTTCTTAATCGCGCTCATATGGTAGAACTTGTACGTCAGTGCGCAGAATTGAAGAAACAAGGGTACAACCTTGTTCTTGTTTCATCAGGTGCCATTGCTGCAGGGCGCGAGCAACTAGGTCATCCAAATCTTGTCAAATCGATGGCAACCAAACAACTCCTAGCCGCGGTGGGTCAGTCACACCTTATTCAAGTGTGGGAATCCCTCTTTGCCATATATGACCTTAAAATTGGTCAGATGTTACTAACCCGAGCGGATTTAGAAGACAGAGAGCGTTTCCTGAACGCTAGAGATACGATGAATGCGTTAATCGCGCACCACATTATTCCTGTCGTTAATGAGAATGATGCTGTTTCGATCACGGAAATTAAAGTGGGAGACAATGACAACTTGTCTGCTTTAGTGGGGATACTCTGTGGTGCAGACAAACTGCTTCTTTTAACGGATCAACCGGGTTTATTTACAGCGGACCCAAGAAATAACCCTAAGGCTGAGCTGATTCGTGAAGTGACCACCATTGACAAAACATTACGTAAAATTGCTGGTGGCAGTGGTACCACTTTAGGTACGGGTGGTATGGCAACGAAATTGCAAGCCGCAGATATTGCTAGACGTGCCGGTATTGAAGTGATCATAGCCGCGGGCAGTGCAAAAAATGTGATTTTAGAGAGTGTCTCTTCATCACCCTGTGGAACGCGCTTTTGGCCAATTGCTGGCTCTTTAGAGAATCGTAAACGCTGGATCTTAGCCGGCCCTGCTGCGTCAGGTGACGTTACCATTGATGATGGTGCCGTCAATGCCTTACAAAGTAAAGGTAGTAGCCTTCTTGCTAAAGGGGTTGTTGGCGTAAATGGTCACTTTGCTCGTGGTGAGGTGGCACGTATTGTGACTCAATCTGGACAACTTGTAGCTAAGGGATTAGTGCGTTACTCCAGTGACGATTTAACACAAATTAAAGGGATGCATAGTAAGGCAATCGGCGAGGTGTTAGGGCATGATTATGGCTCAGAAGTGATACACCGCGATGATTTAGTCATGATGCAGGATTAAGGCCCATCACAGTCAATGAGCCGTTATTTACAGTGACGGGTATTAATCAACGAAATTTTTTGAGGATGAACACAGTGGATTTAATTCAACTTGGCCAGCGTGCAAAACAAGCGTCTTTTGCTCTAGCGACCAGCACAACAGCAACTAAAAATCAGGCGTTGGCTATTATGGCTGATGAGTTATTGAAGCAATCGCAGACCATTCTCGATGCCAATGCTATTGATATTCAAAAGGGTCGAGATGCGGGCATGAGCGAAGCTCTGTTAGATCGCCTGTTATTAACGGAAGCCAGATTGGCTGCTATTGCCGATGACGTGCGTAACGTCATCAAACTGAGCGATCCTATTGGTAGTGAACTGGATAGTCGCGTCTTAGAAAATGGTTTAGCTTTATCTCGCCGTCGCGTGCCATTAGGTGTGGTTGGCGTAATTTATGAAGCCAGACCTAATGTCACCATAGATATTGCCTCTTTATGTTTAAAAACGGGCAACGGGAGTATCTTGCGTGGTGGCAGAGAGACTTTCCACTCCAATATGGCACTGGTTAAGGTTATTCAAACTGCGTTACAGCAAGCAGGATTACCCGCAGCTTCGGTTCAATATATCGATAAGCCTGACCGTGAGTTGGTGTCTAAACTGTTGAAACTGGATGAATACGTCGACATGATTATTCCTCGAGGTGGAGCGGGCTTACATAAAATGTGTAAAGAGAACAGCACCATACCTGTCATCATTGGTGGTTTTGGTATTTCTCATATCTTCGTCGATGAAAGTGCTGATATGGCACGCTCATTAACTGTGGTTGAAAACTCAAAAGTGCAACGTCCATCAGCGTGTAACTCACTCGATACTCTGCTAGTACACCAAGCTGTAGCCGAGGAATTTATCACTAAATTAGCCAAGCAGCTGAACGGGAAAGTTGAGTTTGTCGCAGATGCCTCTGCTTTAGTTTATTTTAGCGATGCAGATAACGTCCGAGCTGCAGAGCAAGGTGACTTTGATACAGAATGGTTAGCGTTCACGCTTGGGGTTAAAGTGGTTGATGACGTAGAGGGCGCTATTAAACATATGCGTGATCATAATGCCAGCCATTCAGATGCGATTATGACCAATGATCTTACTAACGCAGAACGCTTTATTAATGCTGCCGGCTCTGCCGCTGTATACGTGAATGCATCTACAAGGTTTACCGACGGCGCGCAATTTGGATTAGGGGCTGAAGTGGCCGTGTCCACTCAAAAATTGCATGCGCGCGGACCGATGGGATTAGAGGAACTCACCAGCTACAAATGGGTAGGCAAGGGGGATTATTTAGCTCGCCCTTAGTATTTGTTACAAACCTAAAGTAAGAACATGAAATTCAAAGTTATTATAATTTTGTCTATTCAGTCGTCGAAAAGAATGAGGGCTCTATCACAGAGCCCTTTTTTGAAGTTATCCCTTTAAGGAACATCCTCGAATCCAATAGGTAAATCCGTTACACTGACTAAATATTGTAACCTTGCGGGTGTAAAATTAAACCGTAATCATGGAGCTTGTATGCATTGCCCATTTTGTTCAGAAAATGAGACCAAAGTTATCGATTCAAGATTGGTTGCTGACGGGCATCAAGTGCGTCGTCGTCGCCAATGCCTTGCTTGTAAGGAACGTTTCACCACGTTTGAAACGGCTGAGTTGGTGATGCCTAAGGTCATTAAATCAAACGGTAACCGTGAACCTTTCAATGAAGATAAATTAGCAAATGGTTTGCATCGCGCCTTAGAAAAGCGTCCGGTTAGTGCCGATGCTGTTGAGTTATCTATGAGTATTATTAACTCGAAATTGCGCGCCACAGGCGAACGTGAAGTGTCCAGTGACATGATTGGTAATCTAGTCATGGAACAACTTAAAGAGTTAGATAAGGTCGCTTATATCCGCTTTGCCTCTGTGTATCGCAGTTTTGAAGATATTAGAGAGTTTGGCGAAGAGATCGCTAAACTGGAAGATTGATTTTTATCCTCAACTGCCCCCATAAAACCCACAGCAAAAGAGTAGTTTAAATGCACTTTTCTTTATTTGACCATCAGATGATGGCGAAAGCGATTAAATTGGCTGAAAAGGGTCGATTTACTACTCACCCAAACCCTAACGTTGGTTGTGTGATTACACAACAACAAACGATTGTTGGTGAGGGGTATCATATTCGCGCCGGTGGTCCGCATGCGGAAGTGCATGCTTTGCGCATGGCCGGTGATAAGGCAAGGGGGGCGACCGCTTATGTGACTCTTGAGCCTTGCTCTCATTATGGGCGCACTCCCCCTTGTGCCGAAGGGCTAATTAAGGCAGGTGTGGCTCGTGTTATCTGTGCCATGCAAGATCCTAACCCTCAAGTGGGCGGTAAGGGTATCGCCATGTTACGAGAGGCGGGTATTGAAGTATTGGTGGGCTTGTTAGAGCCAGAGGCCGAACGCATTAATCGCCCATTTTTAAAGAAAATGCGTACTGGCTTACCTTGGGTTCAGTTAAAAATGGCAGCCAGTTTAGATGGTAAAACAGCCCTAAGTAATGGCAAAAGTCAGTGGATCACTAGCCCTCAGGCACGGGCGGATGTTCAGCTTTATCGTGCGCAATCAGGGGCTATTTTGTCCACATCAAAAACCGTTATTGATGATAGTGCCTCTTTAAATGTGCGTGTTACTGAGCTATCAGCTGATCATCAGCAAGCTTATCCGCAAGGAGAGGTGAGACAACCGTTACGGGTGATTCTGGATCGTCAGCGTCACCTTACTGCTGACATGCGACTGTTTAGTGCCGATGGCGAAGTGTTGGTGATTACGGATAACGTCACGCCGCAAACGAGAACAACAAAAGATGGTATTGATTTACCCGAGCTACTTGCAAACCTAGCCTCGCAACACAATATTAACCATATCTGGGTAGAAGCCGGTGCAACCTTAGCCGCCAGTTTTATCGAACAAGGCCTTGTGGATGAACTCATTGTCTATTTAGCGCCTAAAATTATGGGCACGGATGGACGAGGCTTAGTTAACCTTCTTGGGTTGACCGATATGGATCAGGCCATTGAGTTGAATGTGGAACAGCTCACTCAGGTAGGGCCAGATATAAAGCTGGTAGCAACATTTAAGCAATCAAAATAGAGTAGGAATAACTATGTTTACCGGTATCGTTGAAGCCGTTGGTACACTAGATGCTATTACCAATAAAGGGGAAGATATCTCCATAACGGTGGACACTGGGCTTTTGGACATGTCGGATGTCAAACTCGGTGACAGTATTGCCACTAATGGTATTTGTTTAACTGTAGTGCGTTTTGACCACCGCTCATTTACGGCAGATTTATCGGTAGAAACATTGACTAAAACAGGCTTTGCTCACTACCAAGTGGGGGACAAGGTGAATTTGGAAAAAGCCATGTTACCGACCACTCGTTTTGGTGGGCATATCGTTTCCGGACATGTTGATGGTGTAGGCACTATCATTGAGAGAGTGCCCGTTGGTCGTGCCGTTGAGTATTGGGTGGAACTGCCGAGTGAATTAGAGCGTTATGTGGCGCAAAAAGGCTCCATTACAGTTGATGGCATCAGCCTAACGATCAACGACTTGCGAAAAAATGCGTTTAAACTAACCATTGTTCCTCATACCGCAGAGCAAACGATCATTGATGCGTTTAGCGTAGGAAGAAAAGTTAACCTTGAAGTCGATGTTTTGGCTCGCTATATGGAGCGATTGCTAGGCATGGGCTCAGAACAACAGCAAAATTCCACACCAATGACGATGGAATTTTTACAACAAAATGGCTTTGCATAGGCGTTATTCGACGCGTGCGACAGACACTTAACTAAGGAATCAAACATGCCTATCAGCTCACCACAAGAAATTATTGAAGATATTCGCTTAGGTAAGATGGTTATCCTAATGGATGATGAGGATCGTGAAAACGAAGGCGACCTAATCATGGCGGCAGAACATATTACTCCGGAAGCGGTAAACTTTATGGCCACTTATGGGCGCGGTCTCATCTGTCTAACCATGACACAAGAGCGCTGTGCTCGCCTAGGTCTGCCACCTATGGTACAAGATAATAATGCGCAATTTTCAACCGCATTTACTGTTTCTATTGAAGCAGCGGAAGGGGTGACAACAGGTATCTCTGCCGCTGATCGTGCTGTGACTGTGCAAGCGGCGGTTGCGGCAGATGCTAAAGCAGCTGATCTTGTTCAACCGGGTCATATCTTCCCTCTATCGGCGCAAGATGGTGGGGTACTTACTCGCGCAGGGCACACTGAAGCGGGCTGTGATTTAGCGCGTCTTGCTGGCTGTGAGCCTGCTTCTGTTATTGTTGAGATCCTAAAGGATGATGGGGAAATGGCCCGTCGTCCAGATCTTGAGATTTTTGCAGAAAAACACGGCGTTAAGCTAGGTACGATTGCGGACTTAATTGAGTATCGCAACAATACAGAAACCACCATTGAACGTGTGGCTGAATGTAAGATGCCAACTGAATTTGGCGATTTTGATATGGTGACCTACCGCGACACCATTGATAACCAAGTTCACTATGCTTTGCGTAAGGGTGAAGTGTCTGAAAAAGCGTGTTTAGTTCGAGTGCATCTACAAGATACATTTACCGATCTATTGCACTCAAACCGTGATTCGGATCGTAGCTGGTCTTTAGATAAAGCGATGCAGCGTATTGGTGAAGAGGGGGGGGTTCTTGTAGTTCTTGGTAATGAAGAGACCAGCGAACAACGTATCAATAAGCTAAAAGCTTTTGAGCAACAAGATAAAGGCGAAGCGCCAACGATGGCTAAGAAGCAAGGCACATCACGCCGTGTGGGTGTGGGCTCACAAATTCTGGCCGATATGGGCGTGAGCAAGATGAAACTAATGTCATCAAGCAACAAACGTTATCACTCTTTGTCGGGCTTTGGTTTAGACGTTGTAGAGTATGTGTGCGAATAACAAATAAATCGTGACGGGCTACTGTAGTAGCTCGTTTCATCAATAACTAGAGAATTAGCTGAAATGATATTAGATCCTAGTCACATAATTGTGCTAGAATCCGGCGGTTCTCACTCATGAGACAGTTGAAGGAAAACATATGAAAGTCATCGAAGGTGGATTTCCGGCACCAAACGCTAAAATTGCTATCGTAATTTCGCGTTTTAATAGCTTTATTAACGAAAGTTTATTGTCTGGTGCTATCGATACCTTAAAGCGACATGGACAAGTTGCAGAAGACAATATCACAGTAGTACGTTGCCCAGGCGCAGTTGAATTGCCGCTTGTTGCTCAACGTGTTGCTCGCACTGAGAAGTACGATGCGATTGTATCGTTAGGCTCAGTTATTCGTGGCGGTACGCCACACTTTGACTATGTTTGTAGTGAGTGTAATAAAGGTCTAGCACAAGTGTCTTTGGAGTACAGTCTACCCGTTGCATTTGGTGTGTTGACCGTTGATACCATTGATCAAGCTATTGAGCGTGCTGGAACCAAAGCCGGTAACAAAGGTGCAGAAGCTGCACTAAGCGCGCTTGAAATGATCAACGTTCTTTCTGAAATCGATTCCTAATGGGGGCCAGTGTGAAACCAGTCGCACGTCGTAATGCACGTCAATTTGCTCTACAAGCTATATATTCTTGGCAGATCACTAAAGAAAATATCGCTACTGTAGAAGAACAGTTTTTGTCCGCTGGAAAGTACGGGGAAGAAGAAACCCAAGCTGACGAGCCAGCGTTGAACGAACAAGAAACAGATGTAGCATACTTCCGTGATCTGTTGACTGGTGTTGCACTGTCTCACCAAGAGCTTGACAGCAAGCTACGCCCTTTCTTATCTCGTCCAATGCAAGACTTAGATATGATGGAGCTCGCGCTTCTTCGTCTTGCTATTTATGAGATGACTCGTCGCGAAGACGTTCCTCATAAAGTGGTGATTAACGAAGCGATTGAATTGGCAAAAGTGTTTGCTGCAGAAGACAGCTACAAATTTGTTAATGGTGTGCTTGATAAAGCCGCACCGTCATTGCGTAAAGCTAAAAAATAAGTGTAAAGCTAAAAAATAGTCGTAACGGATTATTTAACATCTTATAGTAATAAAGGTCAGCATCTGCTGGCCTTTTTTGTCTATTCCCCAAACGCAAATGGAGTCATTGTGGCCGGAGAGTTCGAACTCATTAGTAAGTATTTTGCCAATCAGAAACTCAAGCGCAATGATGTCGCGCTTTCTCAAGGAGATGATTGCGCGTTATTGCTATCCCCGGCTGGCAGCCAAATAGCCGTGAGTACCGACTCCCTTGTGGCGGGCACTCACTTTTTACAAAGCGCCGACCCTAAATGGGTAGGGCATAAAGCATTGGCTTCAAATATTAGCGACTTGGCGGCTATGGGCGCAGAGCCTGCTTGGGTATCGATGGCGATCTCGCTACCTAAACCCGATGAAAAATGGCTACAGCAATTTTGTGAGGGATTTTTTCCACTTGCCGACGCCCATAACCTGCAATTGATAGGCGGAGACACAACACGAGGCCCTTTAAGCATTACCTTGACCGTTCATGGCTTTATTCCTCAAGGTGAGGCTCTGTTACGTTCTGGAGCTCGTGAGGGGGATAAAATCTTAGTGAGTGGACAGCTAGGTGATAGTCATGCTGGCCTTGAAGTGATTCTTGAACCTCACAAACGTCTTCTTGCTCATGCGGCAACGTTAGAGGCGCGCCATTACTGCGCTGAGTCTCGAATTAGATTAGGGATGATGCTACGAGGTAAAGCCAGCAGTTGCATTGATATTTCTGATGGTTTGGTTTCGGATATACAACATATAATGCACCGCTCTAAGGTGGGCGCTAGGTTAGCTCTTGATAAGCTTCCTGTGTCTCAAGAGCTGATAGAATATTGCTTAGACAAAGAGACGGCTCAACAGTACGCACTGAAAAGTGGCGAAGAGTACGAGCTTTGTTTTACCTTACCCCAACATCTGCTAGAGTCTGTGCAACAACAAGCAGCAGAGCTTGGTATTCTCCTTACCGAGGTGGGAGAGATCATCGAATCTGACACTTTGCAACTACTGCGCAATAACCAATTAATAGAAAAAGACGTTGCGGGTTTTGATCATTTCCGCACTTAATTCCCCTTTAATATAATCATTTAGAGATCCCCATGAGTAATCCCCTTGATAAGATTTCGTTAGACAACCCTTGGCATTTATTTGCGACAGGTTTTGGTAGTGGCCTTTCTCCTATTATTCCCGGCACTATGGGGACATTGGCCTCTATTCCGCTCTATTTAGCCTTAGTTCAATTACCCCTTATTGTGTATTCTGTGGCGGTGTTATTAAGCTGTATTATCGGCATTAAAATTTGTGGTGTGACGTCTAAGGATATGGGCGTGCACGACCATGGCTCTATTGTATGGGACGAATTTGCCGGTTTTTGGATTACGATGTTAGTGGTGCCCATTTTTAACCTCCCAGTGAATGATTGGCACTGGTTGATAGCCGGTTTTGTTTTGTTTCGTTTCTTCGATATGGTTAAACCATGGCCCATTAGCTACCTAGATAAGCAAGTGCACGGCGGCCTAGGTATTATGATTGATGATATTGTCGCAGGTGTGATGGCTGGTGTATGTTTAGCGGCACTTGGCGCAGTATTAGGTTGGTTTTAGGGTGAATTTCTGGGGCCCTGTCAGGGCCCCCAAATCCGTTATAAGCTTAAATAGCTTTCAATTTGACCTTGGATGCCTTGCGCGTCCAATTTCAATTCAACATGCATTTCCTGTTGAGTACCTTGCGCCACAAAGTAATCCGGAAGACCAAGGTTTAATACTGGTTTGATTATCTTTTGTGACATTAAATATTCAACGACGCCACTTCCTGCGCCCCCGGCAATGACATTTTCTTCAATGGTGACCAGCACATCGTGTTCGTTGGCGAGTTGCTGAATAAGGGCTTCATCAAGAGGCTTAACAAAGCGCATATCAGCGACGGTGGCATCCAGTTGCTCAGCGGCTTGCATGGCATTCTCAAGGAAAGTACCAAAACTTAATATCGCCACTTTACTGCTTCCTTGGCGAACAATGCGCCCTTTACCTATTTCTAACTCAGTAAAGCTTGCTGCAATATTGGCCCCTACACCGCTACCTCTAGGGTAACGAACGGCGCTTGGGCCTTGATGCTGGTGGCCAGTGTAAAGCATTTGTCGACATTCGTTTTCATCGCTAGGAGCCATGATAGTCATATTAGGAATACAACGCATAAAGCTCAGATCGAAAGCCCCTTGGTGAGTTTGTCCATCGGCACCAACAAGACCGGCGCGATCGATAGCAAACATCACAGGAAGGTTCATGATAGCGACATCATGGATCAATTGATCGTAACCACGCTGTAGGAAGGTTGAGTAGATCGCCACAATGGGTTTATTTCCTGAAATGGCTAAACCTGTGGCTAAAGTAACGGCATGTTGCTCTGCAATGGCAACATCAAAGTACTGTTTTGGATACTCTTTTGAAAAGCGAACCATACCAGAGCCTTCACGCATAGCAGGGGTCACCGCCATTAATTTAGGGTCTTGGGCGGCCATATCACAAAGGAAATCACCAAACACTTTGGAGAAGGTCGGTTTGCTGCCCTTGCTTTTAGGAAGTGAACTGACCGCAGGATCAAACTTAGGTACGCCGTGGTAGCCAATAGGATCTTTTTCTGCTGGCTCATAGCCTTTGCCTTTCTTCGTCATAATATGCAGAAATTGCGGCCCTTTTAAGTGGCGCATATTCTTTAAAGTTTTGACTAATTCAAGGACATCGTGACCATCCACAGGACCAATATAGTTGAAACCGAGCTCTTCAAACATAGTACCGGGAACGACCATGCCTTTTAGGTGTTCTTCTGTACGTCTTACCAACTCTTTAATGGGTGGCACGCCAGATAATACTTTTTTGCCCCCTTCACGAATGGAGGTATATAAGCTGCCGGATAATACTTGAGCTAGGTGATTGTTGAGCGCGCCAACGTTTTCAGAAATGGACATTTCGTTGTCGTTTAGCACAACCAACATGTCAGGGTGGATATCACCTGCATGGTTCATAGCTTCAAAGGCCATACCTGCGGTAATGGCACCATCACCAATAACGCTGACCACTTTGCGGCCTTTGGCTTCTTTTTCTGCACCGATGGCAATACCAAGGGCTGCACTTATTGAGGTTGATGAGTGCCCAACAGAGAGTACATCGTATTCACTTTCGCCGCGCCAAGGAAAAGGGTGCAGTCCATCTTTTTGACGAATGGTGGACATTTGCTCGCGGCGGCCGGTGAGTATTTTATGTGGGTATGCTTGATGCCCGACGTCCCATAAAAGTTGATCATAAGGAGTTTGATAGACGTAGTGCAAGGCAACCGTAAGTTCCACTGTACCTAGCCCTGAGGCTAAATGGCCACTGGACTTACTGACGCTTTTTAAAAGGTAGGTTCGTAACTCGTCACAAAGTGTTGGGAGCGTCTCTTTAGGCAGAGAGCGCAACTCATCAGGCGTGTTGGCTAATGCCAATGTAGGGTATTTTGATATATCAAGTGTCATAAGTTTTCGCGCTGATAAGTGAATAAATTAGTTTTTTCTTTCAACTACGTAGCGAGCAAATTGCTCCAGTAGTTCAGTGTTGTATGGAATGCCTTTTAATTCGAGTAAGGCTTGTTCTAACAACAGTGCGGCTTTGTCTTGCGCACCTTTAAGTCCAAGAAGCGATGGGTAAGTGGATTTATTCAAGGCGATATCAGAGCCTTGAGGCTTACCTAGGGTTTCAGTATCACTAGTAATGTCCAAAATGTCATCTTGAACTTGAAAAGCGAGCCCTATCTTATCAGCAAATGCATTGAGACGCGGCAGTTGTTTTATGCCAATTTCCCCTGCTGCATAAGCTCCAAGCTGGATGGCTGACTTTATCAAGGCCCCCGTCTTGTTACGATGAATGAGCTTTAACTCTTCTAGTGTGACTTGACGATTTTCTGCTTCTAAGTCTAAAGACTGCCCTAAGCACATGCCAGATGCACCAGATGCATGGGCTAAACCTTGTACCATCTTTATACGAAAGTTTTCAGCCTGAGAGGCCAATGTCCCTTCCGCTAAAATGGTAAACGCCAGTGTTTGCAGTGCATCACCGGCAAGAATGGCGGTAGCTTCATCAAATTCAATATGGCAAGTGGCTTGGCCACGGCGCAATTCATCATCGTCCATTGCTGGCAGATCGTCATGAATCAAAGAGTAAGCATGTATACACTCAATAGCTGAGGCCGGTGTATCTAGTTGTTCATTACTTAGACCAAAAATAGAGCCTGTGGCGTACACCAGAAACGGTCGAGCTCGCTTACCACCTAATAATAGCCCATAGCGCATGGCTTGAATTAGGGCGTTATTTTGCAGGTGTAAGGAGTCTAACCAAATTTCTAATTGCTGGTTATTTCGTTTTTGGTAGTGTTCGAGTTGTTGCTTAAAATGGGTCATCGCCAGAGTCAAAGTTAAAATCTTGTGGAGTCGCTTCAACTTGATTGTCCATCAAAATTGAAACACGCTGTTCTGCTTGGTCTAGCTTGGATTGACCTGCGCGAGCAAGAGCAATGCCACGTTCAAAACTTTTCAATGCAGAATCTAGCTCTAGATCCCCTTGTTCAAGTTGATTGACTATGCTGTCGAGCTCGCTAAGAGACTCTTCAAAACTCATGTTTTCTGGTTTTTTGGTCGCCATATTCATTCTTTTCTGCGCTAGGATCTGGGAAAGGTAACTCAGGTAACGGTTTTGGTCAATTTTCAGCTGTCAAAAACCCTCCTATATCACTAATTTTAGTTCGTTTATCGGCAGATAAATGCACAGCATGACATGTTGTTTTATTTTTACTCTGCTTAAAATCAGTATATAATTCGTCGCCCTCAATTAACCTTAATCATTTAGGTGAGTTAACTAAAATAAGTTAACGACTCCGTTGACGGGATCAGTTGGGCTAGACTCAAGTCATTGACGCATTAGAAGTGAAGTTACCTATGAAGTTTATCGTAAAGCCACATCCAGAAATTTTTGTAAAAAGCGAATCAGTGAGAAAGCGCTTTACTCGCATTTTGGAGTGCAATTTAAGGATCATTATCCAACGTCGCACGGAATCTGTGGCGGTATTCAATCGTAGGGATCATATTGAGGTTTCTGCAGAGAGCTACCAGTACTATCAAGAAGTATTAGAGATCCTGACGCAAACTCCAGGTATTCATCACTCTTTAGAAGTGAAACAAACCGAGTTTACCGATATGCACGACATCTACGAGCAAGTGCTTGAGTTGAGTCGTGAGCGTATTGAAGGTAAAACCTTCTCAGTTCGTGCTAAGCGTCGTGGTAAGCATGACTTTTCTTCTATCGATCTTGAGCGTTATGTGGGTGGCGGTCTCAACCAAGCCGTGGCAAGTGCTAAGGTTAAATTGACTCGTCCAGAAGTGACGGTGAATATTGAAGTTGCCAACGAAAAACTAAACCAAGTATTGGCTCGCCATAAAGGTTTAGGTGGCTTCCCTCTTGGAACTCAAGAAGACGTACTCAGTTTGATCTCTGGTGGTTTTGATTCTGGTGTCTCAAGCTACCTACATATTAAACGTGGCTCAAAAACCCACTTCTGCTTTTTCAATTTAGGTGGCCCTGCGCACGAAATTGGCGTGAAGCAAGTGTCTCATTTCTTGTGGAATAAATACGGTTCGTCCGCCAAAGTTAAATTTATCGCCGTGGACTTTGAACCTGTGGTTGCCGAGATTTTGGAAAACGTTGAAGACGGGCAAATGGGCGTGGTGCTCAAGCGTATGTTTATGCGTGCTGGTGGTATGATTGCTGAACGCTTTAAAATTGAAGCTTTGGTAACAGGGGAAGCATTAGGTCAGGTTTCAAGCCAAACATTAACTAACTTACGCCATATTGATGGTGTGACGGATACCTTGATTTTACGTCCGTTGATTAACTGGGATAAAGAAGACATCATTGACCTTTCTCGCAGTATTGGTACGGAAGATTTCGCAAAAATAATGCCAGAATATTGTGGTGTTATTTCGCGTAAACCTACCGTGAAAGCCGTGAAAGGGAAACTGGAAGCCGAAGAGGAAAAATTTGATTTCTCTGTGCTAGAGCGCGTAGTGAAAGAAGCTCGAATTATGGACATTCGAGATATTGAAAAAGAAAGCCTAGAACAAGCACCCGAAGTGGAGCAGGTTACGGCCATACAAGAGCATGCGGTTGTTCTTGATATTCGCAGTCCAGATGAAGAAGACGAGCGTCCTTTAGAGATAGATAATGTCGATATTGAGCATATTCCTTTCTATAAGTTAGCCACCAAGTTTGGTGATTTAGATCAGTCTAAAACATACTTATTGTATTGCGAACGTGGCGTCATGAGCCGTTTGCAGGCGTTGTATCTACAGGAGCAAGGCTTTAATAACGTTAAAGTGTATCGCCCTTAAGCTCATTAAGTCGAATAGACATTGGCCGGTATCAAGGTGCTTGATACCGGCCTTCTTTTTGTTTAGACATAAAAAAACACCGCTCAAAAGAGCGGTGTAAAATGACAGACAAGTTCATTAAATTGGAACTATGCTTCGGTATATTACCCAAGCATTGGTAGAAGCTACCTTGCTCAAAAAGAGCGTATAAACACAACACAGCATATAGGATCCATGCCAAAGGCATGCCGTTTAGACCCTAACGCGTGACACGAAATATAGATTTTCTCTGGCTGTAGAGCAATGGACAATTTATAATGTTTCACATGAGAAAAACTAATGCTAGTTGAGAGCTAATGGCAAGACGATTACCCCCACTAAAATCATTGAAGGTTTTTGAGGCAGCCGCACGGCACTTAAGTTTTACCCGAGCGGCAGAAGAGCTATTTGTTACTCAAGCTGCGGTAAGTCATCAAGTGAAAGCGCTTGAAGAGTATTTAGGCTTAAAGTTATTTAGAAGACGCAATCGTTCTTTGTTGCTGACCGAAGAAGGGCAAAGTTACTTTCTTGATATTAAAGATATTTTCACCTCACTGTCAGAGGCTACGGATAAAGTACTGGAACGCAGTGAGAAGGGCTCGTTAACCATTAGCTTGCAACCGAGTTTTGCTATTCAATGGTTGGTGCCACGACTGGCTGATTTTAACGCACAAGAGCCGGATATTGATGTACGAATCAAAGCGGTGGACATGGATGAAGGCTCATTAAGTGATGATGTTGATGTTGCTATCTATTATGGGCGTGGTAATTGGTCTGGTTTGCGTGCGGATAAATTGTATCAAGAGTATTTGATACCCGTTTGCGCCCCTCGTTTACTCGATGGTGATAAACCCCTTAACTCCTTAAAAGATCTCTCGCAACACACTTTGCTGCATGATACTTCGCGTAAAGATTGGAAGCAGTTTGTTCGTCAGCATGATGTGGATAACATCAATGTCAATTACGGGCCTATCTTTAGTCACTCGACTATGGTGTTGCAGGCGGCCGCTCACGGACAAGGCATAGCGTTAGGTAATAATGTTCTGGCTCAACCAGAAATAGAGGCGGGGCGTTTAATTAGTCCATTTGATGAAGTGTTAGTGAGTAAAAACGCTTTCTATGTGGTTTGTCATGAAAAACAAGCGGATGTAGGGCGTATTGCGACATTTAGAGATTGGATGCTCAATATAGCGGCAAGCGAAGGCGTGCCTTCCATAGGCTAGTTTTTATTATTTTTGACGCGATACGCGTCGCGTGTTGAATGCATCTATTCAGCATATTGAAACGAGGTTTAACTTGAAACAGGTTATTTTGTATTGTCGTGCGGGCTTTGAGAAAGACTGTGCGGGTGAGATTCAAGACAAAGCGAACAATCTTGAAGTGTTTGGCTTTCCCCGTGTAAAGCGTAACAGTGGTTATGTTTTATTTGAGTGTTACAGTGCAGGGGATGCGGATCGATTAGTGCGTGAAATTGATTTTAAAACCCTTATTTTTGCGCGCCAAATGTTTGCGGTTGCCGCCGCTCTGGAAGAGCTTCCTGTTGCTGATCGTATATCACCAATTCTTGAAGCTCTGGCTGAGAAAACAGTGCCAACGTGTGGGGATTTACGAGTAGAGACGCCAGATACCAATGAAGCCAAAGAGCTATTGAAATTCTGTCGTAAATTTACCGTTCCTTTGCGTCAAGCCATGCGTGGTAAAGGCTTGTTGTATAAAAAAGACAACCTAAAAAAACCCGTAATGCATTTGTGCTTTGTGGAGCCGGGTAAGTGTTATGTGGGTTACTCGTACCCAAGTAATAACTCTCAGTTCTTTATGGGGATCCCTCGTCTAAAATTCCCAGCGGATGCGCCTAGTCGTTCCACATTAAAGTTAGAAGAAGCGTTCCATGTCTTTATCCCTAAAAATGAATGGGATGAAAGACTCTCTTCAGGCATGTGGGCGGTGGACTTGGGCGCCTGTCCTGGCGGTTGGACTTATCAGTTAGTTAAGCGTTCTATGTTTGTGCACGCAATTGATAACGGCATGATGGCGCAAAGCCTAATGGATACAGGCCAAGTGAAGCATCATCAAGCCGATGGTTTTAAGTTTGAACCACCACGTAAAAATGTGACTTGGCTGGTGTGTGACATGATTGAAAAGCCTTCTCGAGTGGCTCAGTTAATGGGAGAGTGGTTGATCCAAGGTTGGTGTAAAGAAGCCATCTTCAACTTAAAACTGCCAATGAAAGGACGTTATGATGAAGTGCTGCAAGATATTGAAAACTTGAAGGTGTTCTTGAAAGAAAATGGCATTAAATTCACCTTACAAGCTAAACATCTTTATCATGATAGAGAAGAAATTACGGTGCATGTGCAAGCACATACTAACTTAGGTTGGTAGTTTGTTTTGTGGAACCTTTCTGCTAGGGCTTATGCTCTAGCAGAACCCCACGCATTAACATTAAGAGGCTGGCTGAGACCAACGAAGATCTTGCAGGTTAAAGCCTAACTCTAAGTCGGTTTTTAAAGAGGCGAGCTCGCGGCATAGCAAAGCGTGCTCTTCTTGGCCTGTGATTTTTTTCTTATACTTTTCTGGCAACTCTTGGTTAGCAAAAGCCTCTTCTAAGCCTATGTTTTGTGCCAGTATTTCTCTGGCCGCTTTAGGGCCAATTCCTGGTACGCCACTTAGCCCAGTGCCACTGATCCCCGTCAGTCCCCAATAATCGGGCAGTTGCGATATCTGCACCGCAAACTCTTTTTCTACAAAGCTGTTATCTAGCCAGCGATGTTGGAAATAATCGCGTATGCGTAAGGTGGGGGAGAGTAATTGGCAGTAGCCTTTATCGGTAGAAATGATCGTCACTTGGTGTTGCTGATTGGCCAATTTTACGGCTAGAGTCGCCACTAAATCATCGGCTTCATCCCCTTCAGAGAGCAGAGAATCAATGCCTAAATCCCACCAAGCTTGCTGAATGGAGTCTAAACCTAATGCAAGCGCCTCTGGCATAGGTTTGCGGTTTTGTTTGTATTGTGGAAAACGTTGCTCACGCCAGCCGCGCATTTGCTGTTGATGATCAAAAACCGCAATGATATGGCTGGGCTCTGATTCATTGAGAATGCGTTTTAGGGTACGGGTGGTGGTTTCTATTGTACGTTGGATATCCGTTTCATCGGGCTGTGCAGAGTGCACTCTGCGAATGAGGTTGAGAGCGTCAATGATAACTAAGTGTATAGACATAACATAAAATAAAAAACGGGGCCGTAGCCCCATTGTATAGAAAAAGAATGCTATCGAAAACGAATGCTATCGAAAACTCATGCAACCGTTTAAGGAGATTAATCTGAGGTTTGAACTCGATAGCAAGGGATGTATTCCGAGCCAGGCAGTTTCATTCTTTGCTGTGTTACGAAATCATTGAGCAAAGTATCCATTTTTTTCATGAGTTCTTTATCGCCATCAATGATAAAAGGTCCTTTCTTTTCAATTTCAGCAATCCCTTCCGCTTTTACATTACCAGCAACAACACCAGAAAAGGCTTTGCGTAGGTTCGCTGCCAGTTTTTCCGCTGGCTGATCCATGTGCAGATCTAGATTGTGCATGTTCTCATGGGTGGGGTTGAAAGGTACCTGAAAATCCGGTTCGATATGTAACGACCAGTTGTAGCTATAGGCATCTTCATTGACTTTACGGTGCTGTTTTACCGCGGGCATGGCCTGTTTAATGATGCGCGCCGCTTTTGCTGGATCATCGATAACAATGTCATAGTACTTCTGCGCTTCTTCACCTAAGGTGTCACGAATAAAGTGGTCAATGGATAAGAAATAATCCTCGCTCTCTTTTGGCCCAGTTAATACGATGGGCAGAGGCTGATCTTGGTTTTTAGGGTGCATCATGATGCCAAGAGCATACAGCAGTTCTTCCGCTGTACCTGGGCCACCAGGAAATATCACAATACCGTGTGCAATGCGCACAAAGGCTTCTAAACGTTTCTCTATATCTGGCATGATAATGAGTTCGTTAACGATGGGGTTTGGCGGCTCTGCGGCGATAATGGAGGGTTCGGTTAAGCCAATATAACGGGTTTGGGCATGTCTTTGTTTTGCATGACCAATGGCTGCCCCTTTCATTGGGCCTTCCATTGCGCCAGGACCACAGCCAGTACAAATGTTGAGCTCTCTAAGCCCCAACTCATGCCCTACAAGGCGAGTGTATTGATATTCCGCTTCACTGATGGAATGTCCTCCCCAGCACACCACTAAGTTTGGGTCGATACCAGGGATAAGGGCTTTCGCATTACGTAAAATACCAAACACTAAGTTAGTTACATGAATGGAATTGTCGAGATTGAGCTTATCGTTTTGCTCCATATTCATGTGCACAAAAACGATGTCTCGAAGGACAGCGAACAGGTGCTCTTGTATACCTTTAATTATGGTACCGTCCACAAAAGCATGTTCAGGAGCGTTATTGAGTTCGAGTTTAATGCCTCGTTCTCGACTTAATACGTTAACGTCAAAGGATTGATATTGTTTAAGTAACTTGGCACTGTCATCGGTGTGACTGCCTGAATTGAGTACCGCTAGGGTACAGTTACGGTACAGAGTATAGATATCACTTGAAGCGGTTTTTTTAAGGCGTTCCACTTCTAGTTGAGAAAGAAGCCCCATACTTCCTACAGGGTTTATTGTTGTGATCATAGTTGCCCCTTATTAATGACATCAACCTAATGTGAGCATAATTGGCTGATAGTGAGCTAATGCTAATCTAAGTAAATGATGGCGTAAAACACAGGTTATATTTTTCGGTATTTTTCTGAGCGATGTCTAATCACTGATTTATGGTGATGAGTGTTATTGAGCTAGTCCATCATACCCATGAAATACAATGCGTGATTAAAGTGAGTTTGAATACTTTAACACTAGATATCATGTGCGTAATTGCAATAATAATCTTATTAAAATTAGTAAGTTAAATGCTAGCTCATTACTGAGCTAGCTTGAAATTAATGGTGAGTCTTCATCGTGCCTAGGCAGTTTGTCGAGTACGGTGGTTAAACTGTCTTCAGTGCCTGATGTATGAACCTTGATGAGACCCTTGCGAATCGCATTTAAACTCGAGCGACGTATGTCATTTTGCGAGAAGCACGCCGCAGGAGCTAATGGAATCGCGGTAAATGCGACCCATTGACTGTGATTTTCAAGTTGCACAATACTGTTACAGATATCTGAGGCTAGTAACAGGAGATCGATAAGATCTTCATCGTTAATTACAGTGTAGGCTCGTGGCAAAAATGGGTAGTCGGCAATACTTACCGCAAAGTTTTGTTTGACCTGATATTGCGTTTCAAAGCTACTGATGATCTCTTCAAATTGTTTATACAGTAATTCTGGTTGATGCAACTTACCTGGGTTGGGTTCTATGTATAAAAATGAGCAATCTGAGAGGTGGTAAAGCCGCGCCCCCTCAATTAGGTGGCTTCTAATGTGATCGCCAAAAGATCGCTCTTCAGTACGCCCTGCCTTATAGCCATGCTCGGTATAGATATCTGCCAACATAGGCACATCAACCAAGGCAAATTTTAGACGATCATTTAAAGGCTCATCAATTAACTGTCCAAAGCGCCATTGCTCGTAATTGTAGGTAGAACGATGCAATGAGTCTGGTAATTTACGGTTGAGCATGCGTATGTTTTTTAACCCTGAGTGAGGGTGAGTGTACAGCTCTTGATTTAGCTCAGTAATGAGTTTTTGTTTGCGTCCCGCTCGACGAATGTTCAGTACCAGTAAGAAAAACAACACAGTACAAGCAAAGCCAAGCAGTAGAGTGAATTTTTTGGTTTTATCAAATTCCACACTGAGATCAGTGAGTTCTTCCACTTGGTCTTTGTAATGGATAGATTGCTCTATGGATTTTACTTGGTCGAGAAAGGTGTGGCTCAACAGTTCATTTTTATGGTTGAGGTTAATTGCGGTAAGCCTGTTGTACTTCTCAAGATAGGTGAGTGACTCCTTATCCTTGTGCACCGATTTGGTGATGCGGTATAGCAAAGATAACGTTTTAAGTTGTATGACTTGGTCGTGCATATCTTGGGACTGCTGCAGGACTTCCTGGGCTAAGTCTTCGGCTTTCTGGGGTTGTTTTTTTAAAAAGTAGAGCTGAGCGGTGAGCAGCGTCGCTGTCACATTTTGAGTTTTGTTATCGGTATAATTAAGTAACTCAGTGGCACGGTTAAGGTAGCGTTCTGCTAGGGTAAAGTTATATAAATTTAAGTAGGTTTCCGTTAGTTTTAAACGGAGATCAATGATCTTATCCACATCTTTTTCTGCAAGCTCTTGATCCAAAACATTAAAGTAATGAACTAACGCAAGGTTATAGCGACCTTGAATAAAGTAGACATCCGCTAACTTTCTCAGCACGCTGGCAAACAGTGGCGATTGCTCATAGTTACCATAGTAGCTTGCCGCTTGTGAAAGGTGTTCTTGAGCTTTGCTGTAGATTTGTCGTTCAAAGTAAAGATCGGCCAACAAGTGATTAGCGCGGGCAATATAACGAGCATTATCTTGACCTATGGCCAACCAATAGCTTTCAATAAGCTCTTTTAATGCTGAATTAAGGTTGTGAACTTTCAGGTAGTATTGGCCCAGTTGTAAGCTGGCTTCCAGGCCTTCTTGGTAAGTACTTAATTTTTCGGCGTATTTTTTAGCGCTCAGGAAATATTTCTCGGCAGATTCACTTTTGTCTAAGTCTGAGTCAATGGTGGCGTGCACTAAGCTCAGTTTATACGATAGCCAAGCTTTTGTTTCGGGTTCAAATTTAGACGATTTAAGTGTCTGATCTATTTCAGCTAATGAAGTGTCCACCTTGCGTATATCATTGGTCATCCCCCATAACAGCTTGATTTTAAGTATTTTTGACTCTAACTCTTTTGCTTTGAGGTGATTTGAGGCGCTGATACTAATACTTTGATCTATGTTCGACAAAGAAGAGCGGTAGTTCCCTAGCAGATAATCGGCGATCCCTATTGTTTGATGGGCGTGCACTTCATTGGTTGCTTTGGTTATCGGCGTCATTTTACGTTTTATGGCACTGGCCGAGTAGTCTTCTTCGCTTCTATTGTTGCCGTGATAATGGAGGTAGGCCTTGGCCTTATTTTTTGACTGTAACGGTGTGATATGGACCAGTCGTCTTGCATCAAGCAGGTCCTTTGTCAGATTAGGGTGCGTTTCCGAGGCCATGGTAGGCATCGCTAAAATGATACTAAACAGTGCCAGTAGTGATAGGGAAGTTAATCTGAGTAAAGGACGCATAATTTATTGTCTCGCTAAGCGCAAAGTGTTGTCAGGAGAGTCTGTCTCGCTATCTAAACTGGTGCGGAAAGGGTTGATGTCTAATCCGCCACGACGGGTATAGCGAGCATAAACAGACAACGACAAAGGTTGGCAGTAGCGAGTAATGTCAGTAAAAATACGTTCGACACACTGTTCATGAAATTCATTATGCTCTCTAAAAGAGACCAGGTAACGCAATAATGCTTGTTGATCGATTTTTTTGCCACTATAGCGAATTTCAACACTGCCCCAGTCTGGTTGATTGGTAATAAGGCAGTTTGATTTAAGCAGGTGACTGTGCAGTATTTCGCTGACATGAGGCGCGGCTTCATCATCACTCACACTGTCTTTTAGATAGTCTGCGCTAAATTCATACTGGTGAATCGTGATGTCTTGATCGTCAATGCAATGGCCGTGCATATCTACGATAGGTTGTTGATTAAACTCTTGAACTTTATGTAGTGTCACACTGACCTTACCCCCAGCACATTGAGAAAGATCGCAGATTAATTGCTTTTGAACCTCGTCCCAGTGAGAAAATTGAGTTTGGTTGTAGCTATTGAGATAGAGCTTAAAGGATTTGGATTCAATTAAGTTTGGGCTGTCTGCTGGGATAGCAACCTCACCAACGGCAACTTGAGGTAAACCATTGCTATTGAGCCAAGAAAGTTCATACAGCGTCCAAATATCGCGACCTTTGAATGGCAAAGTTTGACCCAGTTGTAGATCATCTCGGTTTAAACTTCTTGGTACGGCTTGCAATAGTGTTGGATCGTATTGAGACGAATATTGCGTCTTTTGTCCAAGGGTTAGGCCGGCTAGCTCTTTTGCGTCTGAATATTTGCTCATTTTACACTGCGTTATAGAGTAGAATGTGGGGAATTTTACTGAATAGATACTTAGATGTCATCAACGGAACGCTTGTAGGGTTATATATGTCCAATTCTATTGCTAATACGCTTCACTCGATTCATCAACAATACCTAAAAACCTTTGAGCAAGAGTACGGCACTTTGCCTACCAGTTCACAGTTAGTGGGAGTGGCTTCACCTTGTATCGTAGAGACTCAAGATGGGGAAGTGTATTGGCAGCCAATACAAAGAGAGCAATGTGCTGATTTTTCAAATGTAGAAAAAGGCATTGAGCTTGAGCTACATTCCGATATTAAGCAGTTTTATAGTTGTCATTACAGTGCCGATCTCAGCATGAGTTGGCAAGGAAAACCATTGACGTTACTGCAAATATGGAATGATGAAGATTTTGTGCGTCTGCAAGAAAACATTCTGGGTCACTTGGTGACTCAGCGCCGTTTAAAGATCAAACCCACGGTATTTATCGCCGCTATTGATTCGGATCTTGATGTGATCTCCATCTGTAACATTACCGGCAACGTGGTACTTGAAACATTAGGTACCAGTAAGCGAGAAGTGCTAAGCGAGAACGTTCAGGTGTTTTTGCAAAACTTGGCTGTCGAGGTTTAGCATGTTCGTGTGTGAATTGCAGTTTGAGTGCTTTGAAAACACCACGATCACCGCAGTAGAAAAAGCCATTAATGGCCTTATGGAAGCGCTACGTTTTAATGGCCAAGTATTAGGTCGCGAATTTCCATTGGCAATGGATGGAGCAAGCTTTAGTTTGCGTTGTGTCTGCCCGGAAGAGGACAGTCTGCATCCTAAATATCACTCTGATTTTGTTCGTTTTTCGTTAAACAAGCTGTCACAAGCAGGCGTCTTATCTCCCAAAGTGCGTACACTGGGTCAAGATCTTAACTCAGAGCAAACCTCACCACAGAGTGAGCCGAGCTGGCAGATTTTGTATACCACCTATGTACACACCTGTTCGCCATTAAGAAGTGGTGACACTTTTATGCCCATTCCGCTGTATCGTAACCCACCCACCTTAAATGGCGATCATAAGTCGATAGTGAAGTGGCAAACCGAATGGCAGGCGTGTGATGAGTTGCAAATGGCAGGAGGGTGTAAAGCCGAACATGCCGCATTGCATGAGCTCACCTCTATTGATAGCGATATTTATCGTCGTGGTTGGGATTTGCGGGGCCGCATTGAATACATCACAACAATCCCAACTTACTATTATCTATATAGAGTGGGTGGCGAAAGCTTAGCGTTAGAGAAACAACGCAAGTGTCCTAAGTGCGGCGGTGAATGGCTATTAGAGGAACCTTTGCATGATATGTTCCACTTTAAGTGCGATTCATGTCGATTACTTTCAAACATTTCATGGGATCACCTCAAGTAATTTGCTTGTGGTTTTAGAGCTAATTGAGTGGAAAAATAATGATTTCTAAAAACCAAATTAAACTTCTTCGGGCACTAGGGCAAAAGAAACAACGTAAGGCTCATGGTCTATTTTTAGTGCAAGGTGAAAAAAACGTTGTAGAGCTTAGTCGCAGTTCTCTTGTGGTAAAAACGGTATTTGCCACGGCGGAATTTTTGGCTGAAAACAGCGCAGCATTAAGTGCTTTTGATTGTGTAGAAGCGTCCCTTGATGAATTGACCAAAGCCAGTACCTTAGTGAGCAACAATGCCGCCATTGCTATTGTAGAGATCCCAACCGTTGCTGTGCCTAAAGCACAAGGTTTGATGATTGCTTTAGATGGTGTCTCCGACCCTGGAAATTTAGGTACGATTATTCGTGTCGCGGATTGGTATGGCATTAAGCATATAGTGGCCAGCAAAGATTGCGCCGATCCTTACAACCCAAAAACCATCAGTGCCACTATGGGCAGTTTTGGCCGTGTGTGTGTCAGCCAGTTAGATTTACCTAGCTATTTGCAACAGGCAAACTTGCCAATATACGGCGCTTTTTTGCAAGGGGAGAGCACTCACCATAAGGCATTTAGTGCAGAAGGTATCTTGCTGATGGGCAGTGAATCTCACGGTGTGCGAGAGGCCGCCGCTCAGTATGTGACAGATAAAGTGACCATTCCTGCATTTGGTGGTGCGGAGTCTTTGAATGTCGCCATGGCAACCGGTATCATCTTAGATAATATCCGTCGACAAAATAATGAGCGTTGTTAGATACTCTGTTAGAGAAATAGCGGGCGCTATTTTTCTAACGTTATGTGTTTAACCCTACTTTTTTAACCTTACTTTTCCAGCATTGAGAGTTTGTTTGGTACGCCATTCCACTCATCGGCATCTGCCAGTGCTGGCTTTACCTCGGTTATGTTTGGCCACACTTCGGCTAACTCTTCATTAAGTTGAATGAAGACTTCTTGATCTGGCGACAGTTCTTCTTCTTGGAAGATCGCTTGTGCGTCACATTCTGGGACACACAACCCACAATCAATGCACTCGATAGGGCTTATCACCATAAAGTTAGGCCCTTCATAAAATGCATCCGCAGGGCATACCGCCACGCAATCAGTGTATTTACATTTTATACAATTATCAGTTACGACAAACGCCATGATGGGAACTCTCAGTAGTCTATTTTCGATGGGGATGATACGGATACCAGATGAAAATACAATATTGCGCTGCAAAATATCCATTTAATCTTAGAGGGTGCAATAGGTATCTAGGGTAAGTTTAGCACTCTAACGGCAGTTGAATTATTGAACTCAGCAGTTAATTAATATGACAGCCTAGCTAAGTTCACGTAAAATCCTCGCCATTGTGAGCGGGAGCGTACAATTACGTGATGATAATTGTGACCACCTTGCTATGACACCTACTACGAGACATCTGTATGATACGTTTAACCGAAATTAAGCTTCCTTTAGATCATAAAGAAGAAGCCATTCAAGCTGCAATAGTGAAAAAACTGGGCATTACTGCCGAAGACATTCTCTCTTTTAATATCTTTAAACGTGGCTACGATGCTCGTAAAAAATCAAAGATCTTGCTGATCTATACATTGGATGTCGTGGTTGATAACGAAGCGTCATTGCTTGAAGCATTTAGTGACGATCCGCACGTTAAACCTACTCCAGATATGGCGTATAAGTTTGTGACGAAAGCCCCTGCAAACCTAACCGAGCGCCCTGTGGTGATTGGTTTTGGTCCTTGTGGTTTGTTTGCCGGTTTAGTCCTAGCGCAAATGGGTTTTAAGCCGATTATTGTTGAGCGCGGAAAAGAAGTACGTGAGCGCACAAAAGATACCTTTGGTTTTTGGCGTAAACGCAACCTTAACCCGGAATCTAACGTGCAGTTTGGTGAAGGTGGCGCAGGTACTTTCTCTGACGGCAAGCTATACAGTCAGATCAAAGATCCTAAGCATTATAGCCGTAAAGTAATTAATGAATTTGTGGATGCGGGTGCGCCGGCGGAAATCAAGTTTGTTAGTAAGCCACATATTGGCACTTTTAAACTGGTCACCATGATTGAAAAAATGCGTGCAAAAATCATTGAGCTAGGAGGTGAGATTCGCTTTAGTACTCGTGTGGATGATGTACACATGCAAGATGGACAACTCACTGGGGTTACTTTGTCAAATGGCGAAACGATTCACTCGCGTTACGTAGTGTTAGCGGTTGGTCATAGTGCGCGTGATACGTTTGAGATGCTGCATGAACGCGGCGTGTACATGGAAGCGAAACCGTTTTCTGTGGGCTTTCGCATTGAACATAAACAATCCATGATTGATGAAGCGCGCTTTGGTAAAAACGCGGGCAACCCAATTCTTGGCGCAGCAGATTACAAATTGGTTCATCACTGTAAAAATGGCCGTACTGTATATAGCTTCTGTATGTGTCCTGGGGGTACGGTAGTGGCAGCAACATCTGAAGAGGGTCGCGTTGTGACGAACGGCATGAGCCAATACTCACGTGCAGAGCGTAATGCGAACAGTGCGATTGTCGTTGGCATATCACCAGAACAAGACTACCCAGGAGATGCATTAGCAGGGATTCGTTTACAACGTGAATTAGAATCTGGCGCATTTAAACTGGGCGGCGAAACCTACGATGCCCCAGCGCAAAAAATTGGGGATTTCTTAAAAGGTAACGATCCTAGTGCTATCGGCACTGTAGAGCCATCATTTACTCCCGGTATTAAGTTGACGGATATTTCTAAAGCGTTACCAGACTACGCTATTGAAGCCATCCGAGAAGCGATTCCAGCCTTTGATAAAAAGATCAAAGGCTTTGCTACACCAGACGGCTTGCTAACAGGAGTAGAAACACGTACTTCTTCACCAATTAGCATTAAACGTGGTAAAGATTATCAAAGTGTAAACCTAAAAGGCTTCTATCCAGCAGGTGAAGGTGCAGGTTACGCTGGTGGCATTTTGTCAGCAGGTATCGATGGCATTAAAGTGGCAGAAGCTCTGGCTATGGCAATGGTTGCGGATGCTGAAGAGTGATCCAATCGTACTAAATAACGGGTAAACTTGTTCAGATAAAGGGCTCATTTGAGCCCTTTATTATGACGACGAGTTAGTTATTCGGCTTTGGCGCTCGCGCCAATATCTTATCCAGCGCATTAGCAAAGTCGCGTCTGTCGGTTTGAGACAGTGCTGCAGGGCCACCAGTTTGTACCCCTGATGAGCGCATGGTGTCCATAAAGTCACGCACGTTAAGGCGTGCTTTGATGTTTTCTTTGGTAAAGAGTTCACCGCGACTGCTGAGGGCTTGACCGCCTTTGGTAATGACTTCATCCGCTAGCGGAATATCAGAGGTGATGACTAAATCATTGTCTGCAACTCTGAGGGCGATTTCATCATCGGCAATATCAAAACCTTGGCTTACTTGCACAAAACGAATGGTGTTGCGTTTTGGTAGTGGAATAGGGTGGTTTGCCACAAAAATACACTCAATGCCGGTTCGCTCTGAAGCGCGAATGAGCGTCTCTCTAATGACTTTAGGACAGGCGTCAGCATCGACCCAAATCTTCATGATTGTTTGCCTTCTAGTGCTTCGATGCGCAGAGTCAATTGCGCAATTTTTTGCTCTAAAGCATCGATTTTTGAGTTTGGATTGTCTGAATCAACCGCCACTTCAATTTTAGGAACACGCTTGGTGCTTTTCCAGTTCTTGATGGCAGTAATAAGCGCTGGCATAGGCACTTTACTGGTAAGGCGAGCTTTCACTAGCGCCAGTGTTGGTTCTTTGCCTTCACTTTCTAATGACTTGAAAACTTGATTGAGTTCGTCGGTAACTTCTTTGGTGAGCATAGTGTTGATTTCTATTGAACGAGTTACGGTCATCCTATCGAAATCATTATCGCGAGTACACCCTCACACAAAGAGTTGTCACGATAATGATGTTCTAGGACCTATAACAGGCTACATGCGATGAGGTTGGGTGTGGAAATGGGTCATCCTCAAGCCTTGCATGGTCAGTTCGCCGTGATAGCAATCATCGCCTAATGCCGAGAACTCAAAAGCAAACACCGTATGCCAACCCCATTTACCATTAGGGTAGCGAATTTTGTGCGATCCTGATGAGATACTAACAACTTGCAGATCTAACTGTTTGCAATGGCGTTGAATGGCCCCTTTAGCAAATTCAGCTTGTCTTCTATGTTGCCAAAATAACGTCACAAAAATAACCAGCCCAAGTATGGCAAACAGGTGATCCATCTAACGTTGTCCCTTAGTATTCTTTTGCAAATTAATCAGTGCGTTGGCTAACTTTTGTGATGGCGCTTGATGCAACATAGGCAGTATTACCATGCGCAATTTTGGTTGCATAACAAGGTCGGCAAACAGTTGATTGAACAAGGCTTGATTATTGGTTTCTGCTAAGCGAATTAAGAATTGCTCGGCCAGTGCACTGTCTTGCAGTGGTTGCCAGCAACGGCCTGCAATGGCGATCAACACTTCTTGGTGACAGTATTTACTTTCGGAAAGAATGGAGGTGATCAGTGACGTCAGTTTATTGCCTTTATCGCCTGATAGGGCGCGGGCTAATGCGGATAATAGGAATAAATCGCAGTCAGGATTGTTCAGTTGCTCTAGGGCTAGGTCATACAAACGGTTCGCTAAAGAAGCGCTGATATCGCAGTGTTCTAAGGCACCTAATAACCCATACAGTGGTTGAGAAGGCAGATGCGAGAGGCTTTTTTTCACCATCAGCTCGTTGTCGGGCTCTTTCAAGCGAGCACAAATGTCGGTAATGCCTTGTAAGCCAACGGTTTGCCAATTGCTCCAGCCTAAGCTGCCATTAAAATACGTTAGGGCGTGGGCGTAATATTGGCTGGCTGATAACTCAAGCTCAGCGCTTACTTGGCTATTAAATACTGCAAGCTTGTCTTCCTTAGGTTTAAAAGTGTAAGGGTTGCTTGCCAGTTGTTCTTGAACTTCCTCACTGAGCTCTTTTTGTAGCCTTGAGCCCATAGCCTCAAGAACAAACTTAATAAAATTGCCAATGTCGGTGGCGCTAAGAAGGCCGCGTTCATCAAGATCAAATTTTAAAAACCAAATCCAAGGTTGTTTTTGCTCATTCCAATAAGTGATGGCAAATTGAGCTTGGCGTTGAATGGGGTATGGGTAGGCTTGTCTTCCCAGTTCAATGCTCTCAAATTCCTCATTTGGGATAAGCTCGATACGACGACCTAAGTCATGCACCTTAAATTGACAGCGACTGTCGTTCAAAATTTGGGTCAGTGTTGAAATGTTTTCCATTTGCCTGCATCTTATTAGCTCATACTCTCCCTATAACATGGTAATCTTGCGCCGAATTTCAAGAGCAAATGAGAAATACCTTGAATACAGATCCCAAACAGATACAAAAATTGCTATTACTGACCCAACGAGCCCTAAATAGAGCCGATTTATGGGAACAAAATAGCCCCCCCTTAGGGGCATTGGCGAGCACTCAACCTTTTGCCATTGATACCTTGCGTCCAGAGCAGTGGCTGCAGTGGGTTTTTATTCCCAAAATGAGTGACTTAATTCGTGCAGGACAAGGTTTACCATCCGGGTTTGCTATTGCCCCTTATTTTGAGCAAGCTTGTGCTGAAGATTCACGGTGGGATGAGGTCATTGCTGTGCTAAGAAAAATTGATGAGGTGTGTGGTTAAATGCTAGAGATTATTTTTCAAGATGAATACATAGTAGCGGTAAATAAACCTGCGGGAATGTTGGTGCACCGCTCTTGGCTCGATAAACATGAAACCCAATTTGTTATGCAAACATTGCGTGACCAAATTGGTCAACATGTGTTTCCGCTACACCGCTTAGATCGTCCTACTTCAGGGGTGCTGGTGTTTGCATTATCCAGTGAAGTGGCTTCACAAATGATGCCGATGTTTGCAGAACATCAGATGCAAAAAACCTATCATGCGATTGTGCGTGGTTGGATTGAAGAAGGGGATAGATTGGATTATGCCCTTAAAGTGGAATACGACAAGATTGCCGATAAATTTGCCAATAAAGAAAAAGAAGCACAACAGGCGATAACCGATTATAAGCCACTGGCTAAAGTGGAGGTGCCGTATTCTACAGGGCGCTTTGCTACTTCTCGTTACTGCTTAATGGAGTTGCAACCATTAACGGGGCGTAAGCATCAATTGCGTCGTCATATGAAGCACCTACGTCATCCGATTGTTGGGGATACCACCCATGGTGATGGAAAGCATAACCGGCTATTCAAAGAGAACCTTGCTAGTGACCGCTTACTTTTGCATGCATCAACTCTGGAGTTTGAACATCCATTTACTGGAGTGCATTTAGTATTACAGGCGCGCTTTGATGAGACTTGGTGTCAGCTTATTGAGCAATTTGAATGGCAATCGGCATTTAACGCCAATTGTACTAAATAGCGGTAGCGTTCAAAGTTCTGTGTCATTTCAGTAGAATATCCAAAACAGGAGTGACACATGACCCAACCATTTGATTTTGACCAAGCGCTTAAAGCACTTCAAGCAGGAAAAAGCCTTACGGGTAAAGACAGTGTACTTGGCCCACTTATCAAGCAACTTACTGAAGCTGCTCTGACTGCTGAGTTAGAGCTGCATCTTGAGAACGATCCCATCTCTAACCGCAAGAATGGTAAAACATCAAAAACAATCAAACATCCTTCAGGTAGCTTTGAACTCGATGCTCCAAGAGATAGAAACGGCACTTTTGAACCACAGCTCATTAAAAAGGGGCAAACAACATTAACTGATGAGATAGACCGTAAAATTCTCTCCATGTTTAGCATGGGCATGAGCTACCGAGATATCAATAAACACGTTGAGGATATGTACGGCATTAACGTCTCAAGTGGCACAATAAATAGTGTTACAGATAAGCTTATTCCTGAGCTTAAAGCTTGGCAGCAACGCCCCTTAGACAGCCATTATCCAATAGTTTGGCTTGATGCTATTCACTATAAAGTCAAAGAGGATGGCCGTTATATCAGCAAGGCTGTTTACACGATTTTAGCGTTGAACATGCAAGGTAAGAAAGAAATATTAGGGCTTCATTTATCAGAAAATGAAGGGGCTAACTATTGGTTATCTGTGCTGACCGACCTGCATAATCGTGGTGTTAAGGATATCTTAATTGCTTGTGTCGATGGGTTAACAGGTTTCCCTGAGGCGATAGCGACTATCTTCCCAGAAACAGAAACCCAGCTGTGCGTAATCCACCAAATCCGTAATTCCATGAAGTATGTCGCCTCAAAAAATCAGAAAGCCTTTATGGCGGATTTGAAGCCTGTTTATCGAGCGGTAAGTAAAGAAGCAGCTGAGCTTGCACTTGATGAACTAGAAGCCAAGTGGGGGGACATATACCCACTGGTCATCAACTCATGGCGCAGAAAGTGGAATAATCTCTCGCATTACTTTAAATATCCAGAGCATATACGCAAGGTGATTTACACGACTAATGCGGTTGAGGCCGTCCACCGTCAATTTAGAAAGCTGACTAAAACAAAGGGCGCGTTCCCTAACGAAAATAGCTTGTTGAAGCTACTTTATGCTGGCATATTGAATGCGTCTGAAAAATGGACAATGCCAATCCATAATTGGAGCCTTTGTTTATCCCAGTTAGCCATTTATTTTGAAGGGCGTTTAGACAGCGTGCTAGAAATTTAAAAATTAGCCTGACACAGAATATTGAACGCCCTCTAAATAGCGGGTCATTTTAGTTTGTTAAAAAGCTCATACATGATGTATGAGCTTTAATAATAAAAAGGTTTATTTGAGCTTTTCTAAATCGCCTTCTATTTCTTTTATTTTACTGGCGACGACTTTTTCTAAATGACGAAGATCGGACAGAATCTTCTGTTTTAGATCAACATCTTTGGACTGAATCGGCTTTGTTAGCAGGTTTAGTTCATCAATGACTAAGGTTAAATTTCGATTCACTTCCGTTTTATTTCTATATTGACCACTGCCGTCATCAATTAATACACTTTTGATTTTTCTGGGATATTTAAACTTAACACTTTTTGCAAACAGCTCGCCTTTTTGCTTTTTAAAGTAGATTTTTAGCACGTCTTTTTGTGCCTCTTGGCGCAAAGAGTAGTGTTCTATTTGCTCTAGTTCGTTAATTCCCAACCCGGTTAGGTGTGGATACATAGGCACCTCGGTAATCAAATATGATAAACATGTTTAATAAATCGCTATAGGAGAGTTTCTCCATACTCAGTGCCAATCTAGCAGGGAATCCGTTTGTTAGGTAGTTGATTCCCATACAAGTCTGCACTCATTCACACTTTAATGTGGCGCGAGCTCGGATAAGTTTTCAATGAGTTTACCGCGCAAGGTTTCTTGTAGTTCAGTATCGAGTTTATTGCCTTCAGGAGAGGTGATAATAAACAGATCTTCGGCTCGTTCACCTATGGTGGTGATTTTGGCTGCATGTAAATGCAAATCAAGTTCGGCAAAGGTGGCCCCGACCGCGGCCAGTAGCCCAGGGGTGTCTAGCGCCACTAGTTCCATCAGTGTCTGTTTGGCATTTTTGGTTTCAATAAATTCGGTACGGGTTTTAACCTTAAAGTGAACGAGGTTACGTGGGGTGCGTCGGGTTTTAATTTTGGTTAAGCGACCGTCTTTGATGACATTTTGCAGTTGCTTAATAATGCTTTGGTGTCGGTACTCTTCTAAGGGTTGGTTGTTTTGCTCTAATATGATGAAGGTATCTAAAATGTACCCATCCCGGCTGACCATGACTTGAGCATCATGCACATTAAAATTTCTGCGATCCAACTCCGCTACAACACTGGCAAATAACACCGGCTGATCTTTGGTGTAGACAAATAGTTCAGTGCCCCCTCGAGTGGGCTGAGGGTTGATGAGGATGAGTGGCGAGTTAGGATCTTTTTGATGCAAGATTGCCTGTGCGTGCCAAGCTAATTGCTGTGGTGTATGACGTAAAAAATAATCGGCTTTAAAGCGCTGCCAAAGCACTTCAATTTCTCTTGGAGTAAACCCTTGGCTTCTTAATACCGCAGAGGCTTGTTGCTGATTGTGTCTAATTCTATCTCTTACATCCACAGGGTGTTCTAAACCGCGACGTAATGCTCGTTGCGTTGAGTAAAAAAGCTCAGCAAGAAGGGAACGTTTCCAGCTGTTCCAAAGCTCTGGGTTGGTGGCACAAATATCGGCGACTGTTAAGCAAACAAGAAACTCAAGGTATTCTTCTGTTTTCACTTTTTTAGCAAATTCAGTAATAACATCAGGGTCTTGTATATCTCGCTTCTGCGCGGTAACTGACATTAGTAAGTGATTCCTCACCAACCAAGAAACCAGTTTGGCCTCAGGTTTAGATAAATCATGTTCGATGCAGAAATCGTAAGCTTCACTTTCGCCAATGACCGAGTGGTCGCCACCTCGCCCTTTGCCAATATCGTGGAAAATAGCGGCTATGATGAGCAGTTCAGGCTTTTGAATGCGAGGTAACACTTCGCAGCAAATGGGGTGTTTTTGTCTATTTTCAGCAAAGCCAAAACTGTGGATGTGTTTGAGCAATCGCATACTGTGCTCATCAACCGTGTACACATGAAAGAGGTCAAATTGCATTTGCCCCACAATATGACTCCACTGCGGTAAGTAGGCCGACAGCACTCCTAACTGATGCATTAAGCTGAATGCTTTAGTGAGGCAGTTAGGGTGTTTAACCAGCAGCATAAACTTTTCACGCGCTTCGGGAATAACATGTAGAAAACGATTTAAGCGTCGTCTCGCTGTACGCAACTGACGCAAAGTAGGGGGCGCAACTCCGGTAATACTGGAGTCATTGGCTATGTGGATCAGCATGTCCAAAATCGTATCGGGACGAGCTTGAAATAGTGCAGGTTTTCGCGCCTCTATAAGGGGACCACGACGTTGAAAATCGTCATTAATGATTTCGGCAGGAAGTAATCGGCCTTGATTGAGGATAGCTTGGTCGAACATCTTGAGTAGCATTTTATTGAGTTCGATGATGCGACGTAAGGTGCGGTAGAACTCTTTCATCATTCGCTCTACGGGTTGATTGCGTTCACCGGTAAAGCCGAGGTTTTCTGCCACTTTGGCTTGATAAGCAAATGATAAGCGGTTGTCATAACGTTTGAGTTCTATGTGCAGGGCGAAACGAATATCCCATAGGAAATTTTGACACTCTTGCAACTCTCTGTATTCAGCGTCGGTAAGAAAGCCATGATGGCTCATTTCCAATAGTGATGTAGCACCAAAGTGGCGTCTTGCTACCCAACTTAAAGTATGGATGTCGCGTAATCCGCCTGGGCTAGATTTGATATCGGGTTCAAGGTTATACCCTGTATCATGGTAGCGAGCGTGTCGCTCTTTTTGCTCTTCTAATTTAGCTTGATAAAAGACTGCACTGGGCCAAAACTCATCAGAATCAATGTGATTTCGCAAGCTTTGATAGCCGTCTTGACTACCACAAATGAGACGAGATTCTTGCAGGTTAGTGGCAACGGTTAAATCTTGTTTGCCCACTTCGATACACTCTTTAGTGCTGCGTACCGCATGGCCAACCTCAAGTTTTAAATCCCATAATAAAGTAACAAACTCACTGATGGTGGGAATCCACTCTTCTTTTAAAGTGCGTTTAGAGAGAATGAGGATGTCGATATCGGAGAGGGGGTGCAGTTCACCACGGCCATAGCCACCTACAGCTACTAGACTTAAACCTTCCACATGATGGAACCCAAAGTATGTCCATAGGCGTTCCAATAGGGCGTCCATAAAATCACTTCGTTGTTCGACAAGTTCGGTGATGGGACAGCGCTCAAAGAAGGTGCGCTTTTGTTGATCACCAAAATCTTGCAATAGTGCCCTAAGAGTTTGAATATTGAGTTGTTCATCGGAGAGTTGAGTGGGTGAGAGAGCATCGATATTTGGCACGCACTAAGTCCTTTTATGCATTGGGGTCGCTACATTTGATATTTCCTGATTTTGCAGTTAATGGCAAGATAAAGATTATTTTTTAAATGCATAAATATTATTCGCTATAAAAAACCATAATATTCAGACACTTTGCAAAAAATTGTTCTAACCTAAACAAAGGTGTAATTGTGATAGAGGATAAGATGAAAAGGCGTTTTTCGATTAAATTTACGGTGATTAGCCTCTTTATCCTCACCACTTGCATAACCGCCACCGTGGCCATTAGCTTGCAATACTATTTTAGTCGGCAACAAGCGCTGCATACGGCATTGGATAAATACCAAAATATTGCCCATAGCATAGGCTCTGAGGTTAGAGAGTTTGATGAAGTTATTACCAATGTGACTCGACTGCTGTCGGGCCTTGGGCAAGAGTTTGAACAGTTTGATGAAAACCACATAGCAAGAGATGCGTTTGTTAATTTAATGGCTGATAGCCCTATGTTCTACAGCCTGTATTTGGCTCGTGATGATGGGCATTTTTATCAACTGATTAACTTAGACTCCGTTCCGTTGTTGCGCCAGCAGTTATCCGCCACTATTGACGACCGTTGGGTGGTGGTGGAGGTTAAGCAACAAAATGGAGTGAATAAAAAAACCACCTCCTTCTATGACGCCGACTTTCATTTACGAACCAGTGTGAGCGATATCAGTAAATTTGACGCAACCAAGCGACCTTGGTTTATTGGTGCCGCTAAAGTCGATGTATACAAAACCGACCCTTATTTATTTCATAATGTACAGTTGAACGGGCAAACCTACGCTTCGCGCATTAAAAACTCCAAATGGGGGAGTGTGATTGGTATTGACGTGGTGGTGTCTTCACTTTCTCATGAAGTGAAACAGAGCCTAGGTCAGGCGAGAACCAACTTAAAGGCGCAGTTCTTTATTTATGATGAATCGGGTTCCTTAAAATCCTCCTCCCAAGATGATGCTTTTTTAGTGCTACCTAAAGTCACCCCGCTGGCTTTAACTGCAGCGCAACGTAAATTAATTGCCGATTCAGGCAGTATAGAAGTGTCTAACCAAACGGATTGGCCACCGTTAGACTTTGCTGTGTTTGGCAAGCCAACAGGCTACTTTGTAGACATAATGAAAATCGTGTCATTAAAGACGGGCATGTCGTTTAAATTCATTAATGGTTACAGTTGGTTGGAGTTGGTGCAATCCTATAAGCACGGAGATCTTGATATTCTTTCTCCTGTGGCCAATAACAAAACCAATCGCTCCCTTGGTGAGATGAGCGTTCCTTTGGCCCATTTTAACTTTGGCATAGCGTCATTGGATAAAGGGGTGCATAGCCTGCATCAACTACAAGGTAAGCGAGTGGGAATTCTTAAGGGCTGGTCGATCATCAACGAACTAAAAGCGAGTCAGCCACAGATACAAATTGTAGAAATTGATGATTTATATTCAGGATTAAAGTATTTATACAGCGGTGAGTTGGACGCGGTAATGGATTTGTCGGTGATTTTGAAAAGCACCATAGATCAACACTTTTTACATGGGATTTCAGTACAAGAAGACAACCAAGACGGCAAGTTGCATGCCATGAACTCTTTTCACTTAGTGGCGAAAAATCTCTCTCCTAAGCTCATCGATATTATTAATCAAGCCGTAAGCAGCTTGACGCCAAACGAGCGACTTTTCTTAGATATGAAGTGGTTTTCCGATGATAGTCCGAGAAGTGTTGTCCCCTATAAATTTCTGGTTGATGCAGCTAAAGATGAAGAGTTACAAGGCAAGTTGACCAAGTTTAACGTGGGTGAAGATAGTTACTTTGGTTTTGTGCAGCAAATAGATTTGTTTGATCAAGGGCGAGAGTATTTAGGGATCACCGTGCCCGCCGATTCGTTGTTAAAGGCGGCGCTGAGTAACGTGATGGCAGCGACCTTAGGTTCAGCGGCAATATTATTGTTATTGATCCCTCTGTCGCGTATTTTCTCCAATCCCATCATTAATCCTATTTTGGCTCTTATCGAGCAGACAAAAAAAGTTCGTCAGCATCGTTATCTAGACGTCAGTCGTGTCCCAACACGTATCACTGAACTGGACGAGTTGTCGATTTCGGTGAAAACAACAGCATCAGAGCTCGCCGCCTATCAGAAGCAGCAGCAAGGGTTTGTGGATTCCTTTATTCAACTTATTGCCCAGGCTATCGATGACAAGTCCCCTTATACCGCGGGTCATTGTAATCGAGTTCCCGACCTTGCCATTATGTTGGCCGAAAAAGCTGAGAAGGAAGAAAGCAGCGCTTTTGCAGATTTTGAGTTTGCCAATGATGCCCAAAGAAGGGAGTTTAGAATTGCCGCCTGGCTGCATGATTGTGGCAAGATCACCACCCCTGAGCACATCGTCGATAAGGGCTCAAAACTTGAGGCCAATTATAATCGTATTCACGAAATACGCACCCGCTTTGAGGTGATGATTCGCGATCAGATTATTAGCTTCTACCAGCAACAGTCACCACAGCTTGAACCGGAAAAAGATGCTCAGTTACAACAAAATATTGAGCAGTTAAAAGCGGAGTTTGCGGAGGTTGCTAACGCCAACATCGGTGGGGAAGTGATGGAAGATGAAGCCATATCTCGTATCGAAAAAATTGCTCAGAAAACGTGGACTCGTTATCTTGATGACCAATTAGGCTTATCTCCAGAAGAGGAGCGTCACCTTGCTCATTGTAAGGTTTCGTCTTGCACCCCTGCGACAGAAACGTTATTAGCGGATAAACCCCAGCACTTGATCCCTCATCCCCACGACGTCGCCTTTGATGATAGTTTTGAAATAAAAATGGAGATCCCAAGCCATCTTGCTAATCGAGGGGAGGTGTATAACCTTTGTATTGCACGAGGCACTCTAACGGTGGAAGATAGGTTTAAGATTAATGAGCATATTGTAAGTACCATCAAAATGTTAGAGAGGATGCCGTTTCCTGAAGAACTCTCTAAAGTGCCCCGTTATGCCTCCACCCACCATGAAACAATGAAGGGCACGGGATACCCAAGAAAACTGCACAGAGAGCAGCTGAGCATTCCAGAGCGCATTTTAGCACTGGCTGACGTATTTGAAGCATTAACTGCGGCAGATAGGCCTTATAAAAAGGCGAAAACCTTAAGTCAATCTTTGAAAATAATGAAGTTTATGGTGCTTGATGAACATTTGGACAGGGATGTGTATCGCCTGTTTTTGCGCAGTGAAATCTATCGCATTTATGCGGAAAAATATTTAGCACCAGAGCAAATCGATGAGATAAATGTTGAGGAATATTGGGTGTAATTGGGTTGTGAGTGGTATTACTATGTAGGGCCTAGTTACCTAGGCCCTAAAGCACAATTTACTTGTCATACCATCACACTAAGTAAGTGATCAGAAATAGCGCAGGAAAAACGCTCGAAAACAAGGCAGAATTTTTCCATAAGTAGTGATTCTACAATCAAAAATTCTAACGCAGTTATCGAGTATTTTAACAGGCTAGAATGCCCCGTTATTTAGTATGATTGGTATTATTCATCAGGCGTGGGATGGATTCCTCACTGCGTAGAGTCAGAACTTCACAACCCTCTTTGGTGACGACAATGGTGTGCTCCCATTGGGCCGAGTTTTTGCTATCACCTGTGTATACTGTCCAATCGTCATTGGCATCGATAGTACAACCAAATTTACCCGCGTTAATCATAGGTTCAATGGTAAAGCACATACCTTCTTTTAATACGCGACGGTCAAAGTTTTTGTAGTGCACGACTTGAGGCTCTTCATGGAACTCGTTGCCGATACCATGACCACAGAAATCTTTAACAATAGAGAACTTATTACGTGGGTTCTTTTTATTATTGTCTTTGATGTACTTTTCAATAGTGGTACCTATTTGACCCACAGTTGCACCAGGTTTCACTTGCTTCATCGCTAAATAAAGTGCTTCTTGAGCCACCATGCATAAACGCTTATCCGCAGGCGCGACGTCACCAATCAAAAACATTTTTGATGTGTCCCCATGATAACCCTCTGGACGCGTGCTGAGATCGGCATTGGCATCGTCTGGGATGATGACAGTGATATCGATATTGACAATATCGCCGTTTTTCAGAACCGCTGGTTTTTTCTGTCCGTTACTACCCACCTCATCTTCACTGGCAGGAATGCCGTGACAAACAATATGGTTGATTGACGTACAGATAGACTTAGGGAACCCGTGGTAATCTAATGGGGCGGAGTAAGCGCCATTTTCTAGGGTAAATTCGTGACAAAGAGTGTTTAACTCCTCCGTCGTTACCCCTTCTTTGACATGTGGGGCGATCATCTCTAAAACGTCGGCTGCTAATTTACCTGCAACGCGCATTTTTTCGATTTCAGCTTCAGTTTTAATTTTTATCGACATGCTGTACTCAGTTTAACTCTTGCTACAATTGCCTTTATTCTAACAACACTGTGCATACTCGCAAATGAAAATAACTCTCGGCAAGAGACAGCTTTAGTCCTTTACAGTAAATAAACACGATATTACTGGCGCAATCTGTAATAAATATGGTATAAAGCGCGCCGAGATAGAATCCATTTTCTTCCTATTTTAGATAGGGCGAGGTGGTTATCTATCTCACTTACTTATTACTTAAATCACACACATTTCGTCACATGTTTCGGGGTGCTTCATTATTTGATGTTCAAATAACGGGAGTCGAAACCATGGGGAATGTGGAGGCCTAACCCCAATAGAGGATTATAAAATGGCAACTGTATCAATGCGCGATATGCTTAAAGCTGGTGTTCACTTCGGTCACCAGACTCGTTACTGGAACCCAAAAATGAAGCCATTCATCTTTGGTGCTCGTAACAAAGTACATATCATCAACCTAGAAAAAACGGTTCCTATGTTCAACGAAGCTCTAACTGAGCTTGCTAAAGTTGGCGAGAAAAAAGGTAAAGTTCTTTTCGTTGGTACTAAACGCGCTGCATCTGAAGCTGTTAAAGAAGCTGCTATCGCAAGCAACCAATTCTACGTTAACAACCGCTGGTTAGGCGGTATGCTAACAAACTACAAAACTGTTCGTCAGTCTATCAAGCGTCTAAAAGAACTTGAATCTCAAGCTCAAGACGGTACTTTTGAGAAACTAACTAAGAAAGAAGCTCTAATGCGTACTCGCGAAATGGAGAAGCTTGAGAAATCTCTTGGTGGTATCAAAGATATGGGCGGCCTACCAGACGCTCTATTCGTAATCGACGCTGATCACGAGCACATCGCAGTTAAAGAAGCAAACAACCTAGGTATCCCTGTATACGCTGTTGTAGATACTAACTCTGATCCAGACGGTGTTGATTTCATCATCCCTGGTAACGACGATGCAATCCGCGCGGTACAACTTTACCTAAACGCTGTTGCACTATCTGTGACTGAAGGTCGTAACAAAGACGTTGCTACTGCTGCAGACAAAGACGGTTTCGTAGAAGAAGCTGAATAATAGCGGCTCCAAGTCACATTTAGTTATTTGCTGATAATTAATCAGTAATAAACTAAATGCTAGTATGTATCAGGGGCCCCAATTTAGGCCCCTGAATTTTACCTTTTGAATCAAACTTGAGGATTAGAGAATGGCTGTAACTGCTGCTCTAGTAAAAGAACTGCGCGACCGTACTGGCGCAGGTATGATGGACTGTAAGAAAGCGCTGACTGCAACAGACGGCGACATCGAACTAGCTATTGAAAACATGCGTAAATCTGGCGCTGCTAAAGCGGCTAAGAAAGCAGGCAACGTAGCTGCTGAAGGCGCAATCATTGTTAAAGATGCGAACGGCGTAGCTGTTCTTCTTGAAGTTAACTGCCAAACTGACTTTGTAGCTAAAGATGTAAGCTTCAACGCTTTCGCTGACGAAGTAGCTGACGCTGCTCTAGCTTCACAAGCTACAGTTGAAGAACTACAAGCAAAATTCGAAGACACTCGTATTGCTCTAGTAGCTAAAATCGGCGAAAACATCAACATCCGTCGCGTACAATACGTGAAAGGTGCTGCTCTTTCTGCTTACCGTCACGGTACTAAGATTGGTGTTGTTGTTGCTGGTGAAGGCGAAGCTGAAACACTTAAGCACATTGCAATGCACGTTGCTGCTTCTCGTCCAGATTTCCTTAACCCTTCTGACGTTCCAGCTGATGTAGTTGAGAAAGAAAAAGCGGTTCAAGTTGAAATTGCAATGAACGAAGGCAAACCTGCTGAAATCGCAGAGAAAATGGTTGTTGGCCGTATGAAGAAATTCACGGGCGAAATCTCTCTAACAGGTCAAGCATTTGTTATGGAACCAAAGAAAACTGTTGGCGATATTCTTAAAGAACGTAACGCAACAGTAACTGACTTTGTTCGCCTAGAAGTAGGTGAAGGCATCGAGAAGAAAGCTGAAATGAGCTTTGCTGACGAAGTAGCTGCAGTTCAAAAAGGTTAATTAATAACCTTAGCGAAATATTAAAGACCGTAGCTAACGCTGCGGTCTTTTTACGAATAGGTATAAATTTAGCCGTTAAGAATTGGGATTTACTCCTAGATAACTAAGGAATATGATTCCTTAAGTGGGAACACTAAGTCTTTATTCTCAACTGTTAATCAATGAACTCTTTTAGAAGGTATACTTCATGACTACAAATCCTAAACCAGCATATCAGCGTATTCTATTAAAACTGAGTGGTGAGGCCCTGCAAGGTTCAGAAGGTTTTGGTATCGACCCAACCATTCTTGAGCGTATGGCTCAGGAAATAAAAGAGTTGGTTGAATTAGGTGTTGAAGTGGGTGTGGTTATCGGTGGTGGTAACCTGTTCCGCGGTGCAGGTCTTGCTGAAGCGGGTATGAACCGCGTAGTAGGCGATCACATGGGTATGCTAGCAACAGTAATGAATGGCCTGGCTATGCGTGATGCACTGCACCGAGCTTATGTAAATGCACGTGTTATGTCGGCAATCCAATTAAAAGGTGTTTGTGACGACTATAACTGGGCGGATGCGATTCGCGAATTGCGTCATGGCCGTGTTGTTATTTTCTCAGCAGGTACAGGTAACCCATTCTTCACAACAGATTCAGCTGCGTGTCTTCGCGGTATCGAAATTGAAGCGGATCTTGTATTAAAAGCGACAAAAGTTGACGGCGTATACAATGCTGACCCTGCAACGAACCCAGACGCTGAACTTTACAGCAACTTAACGTACAATGAAGTCCTAGATAAAGAACTTAAAGTGATGGATCTAGCCGCATTCACATTGGCTCGTGATCACAACATGCCTATTCGTGTATTTAATATGAACAAGCCAGGCGCATTGCGTCGCGTGGTAATGGGTGAAGCTGAAGGTACACTGATCAGCAACGCGGAATAATCGCCCTAGCACTATTTATGATGGTCATTAGACCTTGACAATTTCAAAGGTGAAATCGTGATTAACGAAATCAAACAAGACGCGCAACAGCGCATGGAAAAAAGCGTAGAAGCGCTAAAAAACACACTGTCAAAAGTGCGTACTGGTCGTGCACACCCAAGTCTTCTATCGGGTCTATCCGTTGAGTACTATGGTGCACCAACGCCTCTAAACCAAGTGGCTAACGTGGTTGCTGAAGATGCTCGTACTCTTGCTATTACTGTATTTGACAGAGAACTAGCGCCAAAAGTAGAAAAAGCCATTCTTCAATCTGATCTAGGTTTAAACCCTATGTCTGCAGGTACGGTAATTCGTGTACCGCTTCCACCACTAACAGAAGAACGTCGTAAAGATCTGGTTAAGATCGTTCGCGGTGAAGCTGAAGGTGCTCGCGTTGCAGTACGTAATATTCGTCGTGATGCTAACAGTGATTTTAAAGCACTACTAAAAGACAAAGAAATCTCTGAAGATGAAGATCGTAAAGCACAAGACGAGATTCAGAAGCTGACTGATGCTGCGGTTAAGAACGTTGATGAAGTTCTTGCTGCCAAAGAAAAAGAGTTGATGGAAGTTTAAAAACTTACAATCAACTGATTCTTAAAACGTTGCACCTACAGTGCAGCGTTTTTTTCTGCTATTATCTCCCACCTGTTAATTATTCCTTACTTCTTTATGTCTGATGCATCAATAACACCAAGCTCAATTCCTCAGCACATTGCTATCATTATGGATGGAAATGGCCGTTGGGCTAAATCGCATGGTAAACCTCGTGTTTATGGTCACAAGAGAGGCGTCAATGCGGTCAGAAAAACCATAACGGCTGCGGCAAAGTTAGGCATAAAATCCGTAACTTTATTTGCGTTTAGTAGCGAAAACTGGCGTCGCCCTAAAGAAGAAGTCAGTTTGCTGATGGAATTGTTTATCACTCTATTATCAACGGAAGTAAAGCGCCTACACAAAAATGATCTTAAACTGAGAATCATTGGCGATAAAGCGGGCTTTAACTCTCGTTTACAGAAAAAAATCGCAGATGCAGAGCGATTGACACAAGATAATAGTGGGCTTGTGATTAATGTGGCCGCCAATTACGGTGGTAAATGGGATATTGCACAAGCGACTCGACGTATAGCAGAACAAGCGTTACGTGGCGAAATTGATCCTGCCGATATTACCGAGCAGATGATTTCACAACAGGTGTGCCTTGCGGACTTACCCGATGTGGATCTTCTGATCCGTACCAGTGGTGAATCGCGACTGAGTAATTTTTTATTATGGCAAGTGGCTTACGCAGAAATGTATTTTTGTGAGCAGCACTGGCCTGACTTTGATGAAGATAGCTTAGCGGAAGCTATCTCTTGGTACGTTAATCGAGAACGTCGATTTGGTTGTACTGGGGAACAGATCAAAGCACTTATAGACAACAAATAAGGAAACAGCCTTGAAGCAGCGTATTATAACGGCTTTAATCCTCGGCCCTCTGGTTATATGGGGTGTATTCCAACTGCCATTTGTTGGCTTTATGCTAATGTTGGGTGCCATTACTTTAATTGGCTTGTGGGAATGGACACAGTTTATTGAATCCGGCCCTCGTGCAACAAAAATGATTTTGTTACTCACAGGCTTCCTCTGCACCTTCTCTTTCATACCGTCCAACACTATCTCAAATTTCGATATAACAGGCAGTTTATCCATAGTGATCGCTATTGGCGCATGTTGGTGGATCATTGCCAGTGCTTTAGCTATTACTTACCCTAAAAGCACTTCCTTATGGAAAGACTCCGATATATTGCGTTTTTTCTTTGGTTTACTGACCTTAGTACCGTTTTTCTGGAGTATCGTTGCACTTCGCGCAGTGCATGTCGACGTCGATAGCTATTATGGTGCTAAGCTTGTCATGTACGTATGTGCATTAGTCTGGGCGGCCGATAGCGGTGCTTACTTTGCAGGAAGACACTTTGGCAAGCATAAAATGGCGCCACACGTAAGCCCAAATAAAACCATTGAAGGCCTTATCGGCGGTATTATAGTGGCATTGCTTGTAGGGTGGGGCATGGCAACATGGTTTGAACTGCAATTTTCAACCCCTTGGTTGATGATACTACTGACACTGATCACCGTAATTATCTCTGTATTAGGTGATTTAGTAGAAAGTATGTTTAAGCGTGTCGCAGGTATCAAAGACAGCAGCAATATTATTCCTGGACACGGCGGCGTACTTGATCGCGTGGACAGCCTTACCGCAGCATTTCCGGTATTTACTATTCTTTATTTCATGTTGCAGTAAACGGCACTTGATTGGTCAATTAGCATGAAAAACATCACTATTTTAGGCGCTACAGGCTCTATTGGTAGCAGCACTTTAAGCGTTATCGCTCACAACCCACAACGGTATAATGTTTATGCTCTTGGGGCTGGGAGCAATCACACTAAAATGCTTGCTCTGTGCTTGCAGTGGCAACCGCAATATGCCGCTATGGCAAATAAAGCCGCCGCACAGACATTGCAACAAGCATTGCGCGCAGCCGGCTGCAAAACACAAGTATTAGCAGGGGAGGAGAGTCTTTGTCACATCGCCTCTTTACCTGAAGTGGATATGGTGATGGCGGCGATTGTCGGTGCCGCCGGCTTATTATCAACTATGGCCGCCGTTAAAGCAGGTAAACGTCTGTTGCTGGCCAATAAAGAAGCCTTGGTTATGTCTGGGCAACTGTTTGTGGATGCTGTTAAAAAATACAACGCACAATTAATGCCAGTAGATAGTGAACATAACGCTATTTTTCAGTGCCTTTCGCCCAATATTCAAACTAACTTGGGTCACTGTGATTTACAGGCGGCTGGCGTATCAAAAATTTTACTCACCGGTTCCGGTGGGCCATTTCGATACAGTGATATCGAATCCTTACACTCAGTGACTCCCGAGCAGGCTATTGCACATCCTAATTGGTCTATGGGACCTAAAATCTCTGTGGATTCAGCGAGTATGATGAACAAGGGCCTAGAGTATATTGAAGCTCGTTGGCTGTTTAATGCAAGCAAAGAGCAGTTGAAGGTTGTGATTCATCCACAGTCGGTAATTCATTCTATGGTGCAGTACCAAGATGGCTCAACGCTGGCTCAGTTAGGTGAACCGGATATGTGTACACCCATTTCTTTAACGTTAGCTTACCCAGAACGGGTACCGGCAGGGGTTAAAGCCCTTGATTTTACAGAGATAGGTGAGCTTAGCTTCATAAAACCTGACTTTGCTCGTTATCCGTGTTTGGAACTGGCGATCGATGCTTGCTATAGTGGACAACATGCAACAACGGCATTAAATGCAGCTAATGAAATTGCGGTAGATGCATTTTTGAACCGACGTATTGCATTTACTGATATTGCACGAGTAAATAGTCGTGTAATGGATAAGGTTTGTGCAACTGAACAAGCCAGTCAATTGGATAGCTTGGAAAGCTTGATAGAGCTAGATAGAATGGCGCGCTCTCTCGCTCGTGAGCAACTGAGTTAAGGAAGGATGACATGACTTCAGTTTTATGGAATTTTGCTTCATTTGTTATTGCTCTGGGCATATTAGTTGCAGTGCATGAATACGGCCACTTTTGGGTGGCACGCCGTTGTGGTGTAAAAGTCCATAAGTTCTCTATTGGCTTTGGTAAGTCCTTGTGGAAAAAAATAGGTAAAACAGGCACCGAGTACTCTATTTCAGTTATCCCTTTGGGTGGCTATGTAAAAATGCTCGATGGTCGTGTTGAAGATGTGGCTGAGCATGAAAAGCATCAAGCGTTTGATCACAAATCCCTATGGCAACGCAGCGCCATTGTTGCCGCAGGTCCGTTAGCTAACTTTTTGTTTGCGATTGTGGCGTATTGGCTGGTGTTTTTAATCGGCGTACCGGCGGTTAAGCCTGTTATTGGTGAAGTCACGCCCAATTCTTATGTCGCTCAAGCGGGATTTCAATCAGGAATGGAACTTAAGTCGATTGATGGCGTCCAAACTTCCGATTGGGAATCGGTGAATATGGGACTTATTGCCAGAATTGGCGATAAGCAAATGACAGTGACGGTGCAGTCACCGGACGATTTAGGCCAAGAGCGCACCTTGCTCGTGGATCTTGATGGCTGGAACTTTGATCCTGAAACTGAGTCAGCAATGACAACATTAGGATTTAGACCCTATTCGCCACAAATGCACTTAACCTTTGCTCATGTACAGGAAGATGGCGCAGCACACAAGGCAGGACTCAAGGTTGGAGATACCGTTTTATCAGTGAATGGTAACTCTGTGAGCAAGTGGCAAGACTTTGCTTCTATTATTCGCGATAATCCAGACCAGCCATTAGCTATCGAAATTGAGCGTGATGGGCAAACGATGCCGTTGACCTTAACTCCAGGAGTTAGGGATACCGCTCAAGGACCAACAGGATTTGTCGGTGTATCGCCTAAAGTGGATGCCTGGCCTGAAGAGTACAAGCTTGACTTAAGATTTGGTCCGTTAGAGTCCATTGGTCGAGCTGTTGAGAAAACCAAGCAGGTGACCTTTTTAACATTGAGTATGTTAAAGAAACTGGTTGTCGGCGATGTGGGGTTAAATAACCTCAGTGGTCCTATTTCCATTGCAAAGGGAGCGGGAGCTACAGCCAATTATGGGTTCGCTTATTTTCTTGGCTTCTTAGCCTTAATAAGTATTAATTTAGGAATTATCAATTTGATGCCACTGCCGATATTGGATGGCGGGCATCTGTTGTTTTTTGCGGTGGAAGGCGTGACTCGTCGCCCTGTCCCTGAAAAAATTCAAGAAATGGGATACCGCGTCGGTGGAGCAATCATATTTGCCCTGATGTCTATCGCAATTTTAAACGATTTTATGCGTCTGTAATTCTAAGGACTCACAGCGTATTTTTATAGGAAATTAGAAGTCGATATGTCGTTAAAACGTATCCTGCTGACCGCGTTACTACTAGGAAGTAGTGTTGCTCACGGTGCAGAAAATTTTGTTGTCAAAGATATAAAAATTGAAGGCCTTCAGCGTGTTGCACTAGGTGCAGCCTTACTTGAAATGCCCGTTCGTGTCGGCGATGATGTCGGCACTAAAGATGTCTCTGACATCATTAAATCTTTGTATAAATCTGGAAATTACGAAGACGTAAAAGTATTACGTGATGGTAATGTTTTATTGGTTCGCGTTAGAGAGCGCCCAACTATCGCTAGTGTCTCTTTCTCTGGTAACAAAGCCATTGAAGAAGACCAATTAAAACAAAACCTAGACTCTTCAGGTGTGCGTGTGGGTGAGGCTTTAGACCGTACTGCATTGAGCACCATAGAGAAGGGTCTTGAAGATTTTTATTACAGTGTAGGTAAGTACAACGCTTCAGTACAAGCGGTTGTTACTCCTCTTCCTCGTAACCGTGCCGATCTTAAATTTGTTTTCTCTGAAGGCGTGTCCGCTAAAATTCAGCAAATTAACTTTATTGGCAATACGGTATTTACCGATAGTGAACTGCTTTCTCGCTTTAAACTTAACGTTGATGTGCCATGGTGGAACTTCATGGCCGACGAAAAGTACCAAAAACAAGTACTGGCAGGTGACTTAGAAGCATTGAAATCATACTACCTTAATCAGGGGTATTTGAAGTTCAAAGTAGACTCTAGTCAAGTGGCTATCTCTCCGGATAAGAAGGGCGTGTATATTTCCCTGTTCTTAGATGAAGGGGAGCAGTACAAAGTTGAAAAAGTGGATGTACGCGGTGAGTTGATCGGTAAAGGCGATGAATTTAAAGCTATGAACCCATTTAAAGCTGGGGACGTGTATAACGGTGCCGCTGTAACCGGAATGGAAGAGTCCATTAAACGCGTACTTGGCGAGTCTGGGTACGCTTATCCTAATGTTCGTACCATTCCAGAGTTTGATGATGAGAACCATACGGTTTCTTTAGTGGTTAACGTTGAGGCGGGTAACCGCATCTATGTTCGTGATATTCGCTTTGTCGGCAATAACACCACCAAAGATGAAGTTTTGCGCCGTGAAATGCGCCAAATGGAAGGCAGTTGGTTAAACTCTAAAAACTTGGAAACGGGTAAAACACGTTTAAATCGCTTAGGTTTCTTTGAAACGGTTGACGTGCAAACAATGCGCGTACCGGGCACCAGCGATCAGGTGGATGTGGTTTACACAGTGAAAGAAGCCAACTCAGGTAGTGTCAACTTTGGTGTGGGCTATGGTACTGAATCAGGTATCAGCTTCCAGGTTGGCCTACAGCAAGATAACTTCTTAGGTACAGGTAATCGTGTTGGTATTAATGCCATGATGAACGATTATCAGAAAAACATCAGTTTAGAGTATCGAGATCCGTATTGGAACTTAGATGGTGTTAGCTTAGGCGGTAAAGTTTTTTACAATAAATTTGAAGCGTCAGAAGCCGGCATCGTCGATTATACCAATGAAAGTTATGGCGGGTCGTTAACTTGGGGTTTCCCGTTTGATGAATTGAACTTTTTTGAGGTGGGCTTTGGTTACACCCATAACAGCTTATCGAACTTAGACCCGTATGTGCAGATTGAAAAATTCCTGCAATCACAAGGCAGTAACTACAACGACTTAGAAAATACCTTAGATACGGATGATTTTGACGTTTCTCTGACTTGGACGCGTAATAATCTAAACCGAGGTGTGTTCCCGACATCCGGTAACCATCAACGCTTAACGGGTAAAGTAACCGTGCCGGGTTCGGATGCTCAGTACTATAAACTGCAGTATGATGCGAGACAGTACTTCCCTCTTAACCAAAAACAGACCTTTGCATTGTTGCTCCGTGGACGCTTAGGTTATGGTAATGGTTATGGACAAACGGGTGGCAATGACAACTTGTTCCCATTTTATGAGAATTTCTATGCGGGCGGTTTCACTACGTTACGTGGTTTTGGCTCTAACAGTGCGGGTCCAAAAGCCGTATACAACGATACATCAGGCTGTTCGGGTAACATAGGTAGCAATAACCCATGTTATTCAGCGACCAATGAATCCGCTGGTGGTAACGCCACTATGCTTGGTAGTATCGAGTTAATCGTACCAACCCCGTTTGCTGGCGATAGCTTGCGTAACCAAATTCGTACGAGTGTTTTCTTTGATATTGCCAGTGTATGGGATACTGAATTTAAAAATGTCGACGTAGATAAAAACTTACCGGGTTCTGAATACTATTACGATTACTCAGACCCATTTGCTTACCGTGCATCGGTAGGTGCTGCGTTACAATGGATGTCACCGATGGGACCATTAGTGTTCTCATTAGCGACACCGGTAGAAATTTATGAAGGTGATGATAAAGAAGTCTTCACCTTCACAATTGGTAGAACCTTCTAAACTTTGAGGAATATATTTTGAAAAAATTAATTAAAGCAGCTGGCCTAAGTCTTGTAGTGTTATCTACATCTTTGGTTGCTCATGCCGCAGAAGCTGCGCAGAAGGTTGCCTATGTAAATACAGCTCAAATCTTCCAAGCATTACCGCAACGTGAAGAAGTGCTTAAAAAACTGCAGAGCGAATTTAAAGATAAACAAGCTGAACTAAAAACCATTGAAACCAAAATCAAAACTAAGCATGAAAAAGCACGTCGTGACGCAGCTTTGCTCGGTGATGACGGTATTCGTAAACTGCAAATTGAAGTTGCAGGCCTAGAAGCTGAATACAAATTAAAAGGTCAAGCTTTAGAGCGTGACGGTAAACGTCGTGAAATGGAAGAGCAGCAAAAACTGTTCAAAGTTATCCAAAACGCGGTTGAAACTGTAGCAAAACGTGAAGGCGTAGACTTGGTTGTGGATGCACAAGCTCTGCAATATGCAAAACCTGATCTAGACCTATCACAAAAAGTTATCGACGAACTTAAGTAATTTATTATGACAATACTGACGCTAAAACAACTTGAACAAATCACGGGTGGCACCTTATATGGTGACCCTGATGCTACCGTATCTTCAGTAGCAGCAATGGATAAAGCACTAGAAGGGCAAATTACCTTCTTATCGAATCCTCGCTATAAGAAGCAATTGCCTGAGTGTAAGGCGTCAGTGGTTATGGTAAAAGAGAGTGAGCGAGAGCTTTGTACTGGAAATACACTTGTCGTGCCAGACCCTTATGTGGCTTACGCTAAGGTGGCTCAAGCTTTTAATACGCCAGAATTACCAGCACAAGGTATTTCTCCATCGGCATTTATTGCCACCGACGCCACTTTAGGGGCGAATGTCTCTGTAGGTCCTAATGCGACCATAGAATCCGGCGCAGTACTGGGTGATAATGTTAGCATTGGCGCGGGTGCTTATGTGGGTAAAAATGCCGTGGTAGGCGCAGGCACTCAACTGTGGGCCAATGCCACCTTGTATCATCATGTACAAGTGGGTGAACGATGCGTTTTCCATTCTAGCTCGGTAATAGGGGCGGATGGTTTTGGCTACGCTAATGAGCGTGGCGAATGGATTAAAATCCCACAAGTAGGGACGGTTCGTGTGGGCGATCGCGTTGAAATTGGTGCTAGCACTACGGTGGATCGCGGTGCCTTAGACGATACGGTTATTGAGAGCAATGTGATTTTAGATAATCAAATTCAAATTGGTCACAATGTTCATATTAGTTACGGCTCATGTATTGCTGGTGGTACGGTCGTGGGTGGCAGTACACACATAGGCAAATATTGTATTATTGGTGGCGGTGCGGCCATCTCAGGACATTTAGAAATTGCTGACGGAAGTATGATTTCCGGTCGTGCAATGATCCTTAAAAGCATCACTGAGAAAGGCGTCTACTCCTCAGGGATGCCAGCCATGCCAAATAGAGAGTGGCGTAAATCCGTTGCTCGTCTAAACAGACTTGAAGATATGCTCAATAGACTAAATGAACTCGAAAAGAAGCTCGGCTCTTAAAGAAAATATTAAGGCCTGCGATTTGCAGGTCTTTTTAGTCTATGATTGTTAAATAAATTAAAGCGTTACATTAAAGGAAACACACTTTGACTTCTGAAAAAAAGACCATGGATATTATGGAGATTCAATCTCTTCTTCCACATCGTTACCCGTTTTTACTGCTAGATCGTGTAACTGATTACGAAGAAGGCAAATATTTAGTTGGTTTGAAAAACGTAACCTTTAATGAGCCTCAGTTCACGGGTCACTTTCCACAATTACCTGTATTCCCTGGGGTGTTGATTCTTGAATCTATGGCTCAAGCAACAGGCTTGCTAGCGTTTAAAACGTTTGGTGCGCCAAAAGAAAATGAATTGTATTACTTTGCTAGTGTAGATAAAGCGAAGTTTCGTAAACCGGTTACTCCGGGTGATCAAATGGTTATCGAAGTAGAACTATTGAAAAACCGCCGTGGCATTGCCATGTTTAATGGCGTTGCCAAAGTTGATGGTGAAGTTGTGTGTTCTGCTGAACTGAAATGTGCTCGTCGAGAATTTTAATATGATTGATCCTACTGCAAAAATTCATCCTACTGCAGTTATTGAAGGTAATGTAAAAATTGGTGCCAACACAACGGTGGGACCGTTTACATACATCAGTGGCGATGTGGAAATTGGTGAAGACAATGAGATTATGTCTCATGTCGTGATTAAAGGCTTAACTAAAATTGGCAATGGAAACCGCGTGTTTTCTTTTGCCATTTTAGGCGAAGAAAACCAAGATAAAAAATACCATGGTGAGGCTACTCAACTGGTTGTGGGTGATCGCAATGTCATCCGTGAGAGTGTACAGATGCACCGTGGTACCATTCAGGACAAAGGCATTACTCAAGTGGGTAGTGATAACCTATTTTGTGTGAATGCACATATTGCTCACGATTGCGTCATTGGCGATAACGTTATTTTAGGTAATAACGCCACTTTAGCCGGACACGTAAAAGTGCAAGATTTTGTTATCTTAACCGCTTTAGTGCCTGTTCATCAGTTCTGTACTCTAGGTGCTCACGCCTTTATTGGTGGTGGCTCAACCGTAGCTCAAGACATCCCTCCATTTGTTATGGCGCAAGGTAACCACTGCAGTCCTATCGGCATTAACTCTGAAGGTATGAAGCGTCGTGGCTTTGAAAAACAAGACATTCTTGCTGTTCGTCGTGCTTTCAAAACCTTGTATCGCTCAGGTTTAACACTAGACGAGGCTAAAGAAGAGATGAAAGCGTCTGCTGAAGAATACCCAGCGGTTAAGCAGTTCTTGGATTACCTAAATAATAATGTTACTCGTGGCATTATTCGCTAGTACAGGCTGTTAGTTTTTCTTTTAAAGATCGCTGTAAAGGGCGATCTTTTTGTTTGTGTATGGAGTGCATTTTATGAGTCGACCATTGCGTATTGGTGTTGTTGTCGGAGAGTTGTCTGGAGACACATTAGGTGAAGGTCTAATCAAGGGAATCCAACAGCGTTACCCCGATGCTGAATTTGTGGGTATTGCTGGACCTAAAATGCAGGCCTTAGGCTGTCGTTCGTTATTTGATATGGAAGAGCTATCGGTAATGGGCCTAGTGGAAGTCTTAGGTCGTTTACGTCGAATCTTACACATTAAAAAAGAGGTAGCTACATTCTTTAAGCTGTGGCAACCGGATGTGTTTATCGGTATCGATGCGCCAGACTTTAACCTACGCCTTGAGTTAGAGTTGAAAAACGCAGGACTTAAAACTGTTCATTATGTCAGCCCGTCTGTATGGGCTTGGCGTCCTAAGCGTATTTTCAAAATAGATGCGGCTACCGATTTAGTGTTGGCCTTCTTACCGTTTGAAAAAGCCTTTTATGATAAATACAATGTTGCTTGTGAATTTATCGGCCACACTTTAGCGGACGCGATACCTCTGCATTCTAGCAAGAGTGAAGCAAGAGAAAGGTTTGCTTTACAACAAGACAAACGCTGGATAGCGGTTTTGCCGGGCAGTCGCCGTGGTGAAATCAAATTGATGGCGGAAGACTTTATTCTAGGCTGTAAGTTATTACAGCAAAAGTACCCAGATATTGGTTTTATCGTATCAGCGGTCAACCCTGCAAGACGCGCCCAATTTGAACAAATTTGGCAACACAGCGCCCCTGAACTCGATTTTCAAATCATAGAAGAAAACTCTGCACGTAATATTATGGCAGCCGCTGACTATGTGCTATTGGCGTGTGGCACAGCCGTATTAGAAGGCATGTTAGTTAACCGTCCTATGGTTACCGCCTATAAAGTGAATAAAATCTCTGGTTTTATCGCTAAGCGAATGATGCTTAATAAATATTACAGTCTGCCTAATCTTCTAGCAGATGAAGAACTTATCACCGAATTGATCATGGAAGAGTGTAATCCGCAGCAGATATTTGAATCCATGCAGAACCTTATTGATGGAGATACCTCCTATATGACCAATAAGTTTACTGAAATGCATGCATGGATTAAACGCGATGCGGACACTCAGGCCGCCAATGCGGTACTGCAATTAATAGGCAAGTAAAATGGTAAAAGCAAAGATTGAATACCCGCCCTTTGAATACCCGCAAGGCTATCGCTTATTTGCCGGAGTAGACGAAGTGGGACGTGGCCCATTGGTGGGAGATGTGGTGACAGCGGCTGTGATTCTGGATCCTAATAATCCTATTCAAGGGTTAACGGACTCTAAAGCACTGTCAGAAAAAAAACGTTTAGCACTTTTCCCTGAAATTAAGGAAAAAGCATTAGCATGGTCGGTAGGGCGCTGTTCGCCCGATGAGATTGATGAACTCAACATTTTACACGCGACTATGCTAGCAATGACAAGAGCCATCGAAGGTTTGCGCATCCAGCCAGATTTTGCTTTGATTGATGGTAATCGAGTGCCGACGATTAGCATGCCGGGTTTAGCTGTTGTGAAAGGGGATTTAAGAGTGGCCGAAATTAGCGCCGCCTCGATTATTGCTAAAGTTGTGCGTGATGAAGAGATGGTTGAGCTTGATAAAATGCACCCGCAATTTGGTTTTGCCAAACATAAAGGTTACCCAACTAAAGCGCACTTTGCCGCTATTGAAGAGCACGGCGTGATTGCCGAACACAGAAAAAGTTTTAAGCCAGTTAAACGAGCGTTAGGTCTTATTGACTAGCCAGATAATAGAGTAATTATGACAGAGCCTAAGTTTATACATTTACGCGTTCACAGTGACTATTCCATGGTGGACGGTTTATCTAAGGTGCCACCTTTAGTTAAAAAAGTGGCACAGCTTGGCATGCCAGCGGTCGCCCTTACTGATTTCACCAACTTATGCGGCTTGGTTAAATTTTATAATAATGCTCATAACTCTGGGGTTAAGCCTATTATCGGTGCTGATTTTACTATGCAGTCTGCGGAGTTTGCCGATGAGCTCACTCGCATTACTGTTTTAGCAGCCAATAATCAGGGCTACAAGAACCTAACCCTACTGATTTCAAAAGCCTACCTTAGAGGCCATGTTCAACATCAACCTGTTATCGATAAAGAATGGCTCATTGAGCTCAGCGAAGGTTTGATTGTACTTTCCGGAGGGAAAAGTGGTGAAGTAGGTAAGGCGCTATTAAAGGGGAATCACGATCTAGCCCAGCAGTGCGTATCGTTTTACCAACAGCATTTTGCTGACCGTTTTTATCTTGAACTGACTCGCACTGGCCGTGTGGATGAAGAAAGCTACCTGCACTTTGCGTTAGAGTGTGCGCAGCAATACGACTTGCCAGTGGTAGCCACCAATGAAGTGGTTTTTGTTAATCAAGACCAGTTTGACGCCCACGAAATACGCGTGGCCATCCATGATGGTTTTACCCTTGAAGATCCTCGTCGCCCTAAGAATTACAGTGCTCAGCAGTACTTGCGTACTGAAGAGGAGATGTGCGAGCTGTTCTCTGATATTCCAGAGGCACTACAAAATAGCGTTGAGATTGCCAAACGTTGTAACGTGACAGTGCGTTTAGGGGAATATTTCCTACCGAATTTCCCAACAGGGGATATGTCCATTGATGAATTTTTGGTACATAAATCCGAAGAGGGTCTGGAAGAGCGCCTTGAGTTTCTATTTCCCGATCCGGTGGTCCGTGAACAAAAACGCCCTGAATATGACGAACGCTTACAGATAGAATTGAAAGTGGTAAACCAAATGGGGTTCCCTGGTTACTTCTTGATTGTAATGGAATTTATCCAATGGTCTAAAGATAATGACATTCCAGTAGGGCCGGGTCGTGGTTCAGGTGCGGGCTCATTAGTCGCTTACGCATTAAAAATCACCGATCTTGATCCTTTAGAATACGATTTACTGTTTGAGCGATTCTTGAACCCAGAACGTGTCTCTATGCCCGATTTTGATATCGACTTTTGCATGGATAAACGGGATCAAGTAATTGATCATGTGGCCGAATTGTATGGCCGTGATGCGGTATCGCAGATCATTACCTTTGGTACTATGGCGGCTAAAGCGGTCATTCGAGATGTGGGGCGGGTACTTGGTCATCCATACGGCTTTGTTGATCGCATTTCTAAGTTGGTGCCACCCGATCCGGGTATGACCTTAAGCAAAGCCTTTGATGCTGAGCCGCAATTGGGTGAGTTATACAGTGCCGATGACGAAGTGAAAGATCTCATCGACATGTGCCGCATTCTTGAAGGTTGTACTCGTAATGCGGGTAAGCACGCCGGTGGTGTTGTTATTTCCCCCACCACGATTACTGACTTTGCCCCTATTTATGCGGATGCGGAAGGGCACTTCCCTGTAACGCAATTTGACAAGAATGATGTAGAAACCGCAGGCTTAGTTAAATTTGACTTCTTAGGGCTACGTACCTTAACCATTATTGACTGGGCGCTGGGCTTAATTAACCCGCGTTTAGAAAAAAACGGTGAGGCACCAGTACGAATCGAGTCGATCCCCTTAAAGGATGACGCCTCATTTAGAGTGCTACAAAACTCAGAAACGACGGCGGTATTCCAGCTCGAATCTCGCGGCATGAAAGACTTGATTAAGCGTCTGCAACCCGATTGCTTCGAAGATATCATCGCTTTGGTTGCTCTGTTTCGCCCCGGCCCCTTGCAGTCGGGGATGGTAGATAACTTTATTGACCGTAAACATGGCCGAGAAGCCATCTCCTATCCAGACGAAACTTGGCAACACGAGTCACTTAAAGAAACGCTCGATCCTACCTACGGCATCATTCTTTACCAAGAACAGGTAATGCAAATTGCCCAGATTTTGGCAGGTTATACCTTAGGCGGCGCGGATATGCTGCGTCGTGCCATGGGTAAGAAAAAACCGGAAGAGATGGAGAAACAGCGCTCTATCTTTAAAGAAGGGGCGGAAAACAACGGTGTGGATGGCGAGTTGTCGATGAAAATCTTCGACTTGGTAGAAAAATTTGCCGGTTACGGTTTTAACAAATCGCACTCAGCGGCCTACGCCTTAGTTTCTTATCAAACCTTATGGCTTAAAACCCATTACCCTGCAGAGTTTATGGCAGCCGTAATGACCGCCGATATGGATAACACTGAGAAGGTGGTTGGCCTAGTTGACGAGTGTATCCGTATGGGGCTAAAACTGTTACCACCGGATGTAAACTCAGGTTTGTATCGCTTTAATGTTGATGATACTGGCGCGATTGTTTATGGCATTGGTGCCATCAAGGGGGTGGGTGAAGGCCCTATTGAAAGTATTATTGAAGCGCGTACTAAAGAGGGGCACTTTAAAGATCTCTTTGACTTTTGTGCGCGAATTGATCTTAAAAAATGCAACAAGCGCGTGATTGAAAAGCTCATTCAGGCGGGAGCGCTAGATCGCCTTGGTCCGCACCGAGCCGCTATGATGGCTTCGGTGGATGCTGCGGTTAAGGCCGCCGGTCAATATCACCAAGCGGAAGCCTTTGGTCAGTCAGACATGTTTGGGGTACTGACCGATACCCATTCTGATGTTGAGCAGGCTTATGCTCAAGTGCCTACATGGCCAGAGAAAGTCTGGTTGGAAGGGGAGCGAGAAACGTTAGGTTTATACCTTACCGGTCACCCTATCAATCTCTATCTGCGTGAATTGGCAAAATACACCAGTTGTCGTTTGAATAACGCGACGCCAACACGACGAGATCAATCCGTTACGCTGGCGGGGTTGGTTATAGCGGCAAAAGTCATGACCACAAAGCGTGGCACACGCATTGGTATTTTGACTTTAGATGATCGTTCTGGTCGTATGGAAGTGATGCTATTCTCTGATATGTTAGAAAAGTATGCAGAACTGGTAGAAAAAGATAGAATTGTCGTTGTTTCCGGACAGGTCAGCTTTGATGATTTCAATGGTGGCCTTAAAATGACGGCGCGCGAGGTAATGGATCTTGGCCATGCTCGCGAGAAATACGCTTCAGGACTCAGTATTTCGATATTAGAGTCACAAATCGATGCGCAGTTCTTTGAACGTTTTAGTCAAATATTAGAACCGCATCGCGCTGGTACCATTCCAGTCAACATTTATTATCAACGTAGCGACGCCAGAGCCAAACTTTCTTTGGGTGTGGAATGGCGAGTAACGCCAAGTGATACGTTGATTGACAATTTAAAGCAGTTGCTTGGTAACGACCAGGTGGAACTCGAATTTAACTGATGGCAGAACACCCTGTCTTCAGCTCAAAAGAATGAAGGAATGCTAGATGAGTTTGAACTTTCTAGAGTTTGAAAAGCCAATTGCAGAGCTTGAAGCTAAAATTGAAGCCCTGCGTGACGTGAGCCTACATGGTGGAGGAGATGGCGTTGATCTGAAAAAAGAGATCGCCTCTCTTGAAAAGAAGAGTATCGAGCTAAAAAAGAAAATCTTTGGTGATCTTGGTGCTTGGCAGGTCGCTCAGCTCGCTCGTCACCCACAGCGTCCATATACTTATGACTACATTGAAAATGTCTTCACAGAATTTGACGAGTTATGCGGTGATCGCGCCTTTGCCGATGACAAAGCGATTGTTGGCGGTACGGCACGTTTAGATGGTCGCCCTGTAATGGTGATTGGTCATCAAAAAGGTCGTGAAACAAAAGAGAAAGTTCTGCGTAACTTTGGTATGCCAAAGCCAGAAGGCTATCGTAAAGCCCTTCGCCTAATGGAAATGGCCGAGCGTTTTAACATGCCAATCATCACCTTTATTGATACCGCTGGTGCGTACCCAGGTGTAGGAGCAGAAGAGCGCGGTCAATCAGAGGCGATAGCGACTAACCTTAAAGCCATGGCGGGTTTAACGGTTCCTGTTATTTGTAACGTGGTTGGCGAAGGCGGCTCTGGTGGCGCACTGGCTATTGGTGTAGGTGATTACGTCAATATGCTTGAATACTCTACTTATTCTGTTATCTCACCAGAAGGTTGTGCGTCAATTTTATGGCGTGATTCAGATAAAGCGCCACAAGCTGCGGAAGCGATGGGCCTAGTCGCGCCACGCTTAAAAGAGCTGGGTTTGATAGATGAAATCGTTTCAGAGCCTCTTGGTGGCGCACATAGTGACCCTGTAAAAACAGCCGAAAACATGAAAGCCACTCTAATCGCGCAACTTAAAACCTTAGAAGGTAAGAGCTGCGATGAGCTATTAGAGCGTCGTTACCAACGCCTTATGAGCTACGGTTATTGCTAACGGTTAATAGCCCCTTGCTAGGCAACAGATAAATGATAAAAGGCGGGCTTAGGCTCGCCTTTTTTGATGGTACCAATCACAGTGATTAAACCGTTATTGGTATAAATAGTATGCAGAGGAATACAATGAATCCTGTCATTGATACTTTTACACAAGAGGTTAATGCCCACTTAAATAGTGATGCAAAGTTAGTGGTTGCGCTAAGTGGCGGTTTAGACTCACGGGTGATGTTGCATTGCTTAGGGCGCTTTAAGGTGCAAAACCCGCAAATTGACGTACGTGCTGTGCATGTCCATCACGGCTTAAGTGAACATGCCCAGCAATGGGCAGAGCGTTGCCAATATTGGTGTGAGCTGACAGATATTCCATTTTTTGTAGAATACGCCAGCTTAGATTTAACCAGTAAACAAAGCCTTGAAGCGCAAGCAAGAGAGGCGCGCTATCAATTGCTTGCTAAGCATGTAAGCAAAAATGATCTACTACTCACCGCGCAACATGCTGACGATCAATTAGAAACCTTATTACTAGCATTAAAACGAGGCAGTGGACCCAAAGGGTTGGCCGCTATGGGGGCGTGTTCGGCCTTTTTTGATGGCTGGCTAGTACGCCCATTTTTATCTTTACGCCGTCAGCAATTAGGGGACTATGCCCAGCAATATGAACTGCAGTGGGTGGAAGATGAAAGCAACCAAGACACGCAGTTTGATAGAAACTTTTTACGACATGATGTGATACCTGTCTTGTCGGCGCGCTGGCCTGAAATACAGCGCAATGCACTGCGCAGTGCACAGCTCTGTTTTGAACAAGAGCAGTTATTAGATGAGCTGCTCGAACCGCATTATCAGCAGGCATTAAATGCCGATAACAGTTTATGCGCACAAAAACTGTGTGAGGTGTCTGCTGCCATTCGTCATCGATTACTCAGACGTTGGTTTGCCAGCAGTGGTTATTCCATGCCCAGTCAGAAACAGCTTAAGTTGGTGTATCAAGAAGTGCTTAAAGCGGGACAGGATGCAAACCCTAAGTTGATCATTGGCAAGGTGAGCGTGCGTCGCTACCAGCAGCGAATTTATTTGGTGGAGCCACAACAGTTACCCCTTAATTGGCAAACCTCATTGCGCTTAGGTGAAAAGAGCGAACTGCCTGCTCTTTTGGGGAGTGTGACGTTAGGGGAGGGACTGGTTGATGGCATGCCTATTCGAGCCCCAGAAGGGGATGAAAGAGTTTGGGTTCATTGCAACCCTAGTGGTTTAACGGCACATCCTGAAGGACGTTCAGGAAGCCGAAAACTAAAAAAACTGTTTCAGGAGTATCATATTCCGCCATGGAAACGCTCATTGATACCCATTTTGATGTATAACGAGAAGGTCGTTGCCGTGGGCGATGTGTTTGTTTGCCAGAATTATGTAGGGACAAACACTCGCTTCTATTGGGAAAAAAGATCATCAACAAGGAATTAAAATGAAAAAATCTCTCGTTGTATCCTCTCTTTTGGCGTCGCTAGTGAGCGTCACCGCTACCGCTGCAGATATTGAAGCGGGTAAGGCTAAGGCCGGGATTTGTGCCGCTTGTCATGGTGTTGATGGCCGTTCAAATATTGATGGCTATCCTCATCTTAATGGGCAAAATGCGAAATACATTGTCAGTTCATTGAAGGCTTATAAAGCGAAACAGAGAAATGGAGCGTTTGCGGCCGTGATGCAAGCGCAGGCATCGCTGTTAAATGATCAGGATATGGAAAACCTAGCGGCATATTATGCCTCTATGAAATAACGATAGAATTGTTGTTAGCAAGCAATTCGTCTGTGGTAATTTAGTGAAAATCGTTGATAATACTCACACTTATTAAGGTTTGAGTAATTAGGGGACAGTAATGAAAAAGATTGAAGCAATCATTAAACCTTTTAAACTTGATGATGTGCGAGAGGCTTTGGCCGAAGTAGGAATTACCGGGATGACGGTATCTGAAGTGAAAGGCTTTGGACGTCAAAAAGGCCACACTGAGCTTTACCGTGGTGCTGAATATATGGTTGATTTCCTGCCAAAAGTTAAGTTAGAAATCGTCGTATCTGATGATGTTGCTGCACAATGTATCGATAGTATTGTTGAAACAGCGCAAACCGGTAAGATCGGCGATGGTAAGATATTTGTCTCGACGGTAGAGCGTGTTATTCGTATCCGTACCGGTGAAGAAGACGAAGACGCCATTTAGTGCCTGTTGCTTGGTCAACGGTAGAGATAAAACGAAGCCCTCGCCATTAGTGCGGGGGTTTTTATTTTCTAATGCTTAAATATTACTATAAGCTAAATTGATTATGCTTATAGTAATAGGTTTAAGGTATTCGACGTATGATATTTTCTGTCACAAAGCGTTTATGGCTATCGGTTGTCATGGTTTGCGTTCTGCTTGCGGTGTTGTGGTTTAAATTCACTTTTACTGTACCAGAGGATGAACATCTTATTACCACGGATGGAGTTGCGGACATGCAAGTAGCAAGCTCTTTTCAATGCTGGAGTCCCGCTCATGCCAGTGGCTTTTTAGATGACAATGGTTACATTGATGTGTTGGTGTGGAATATATATAAAGAGAACCGTGATAATTGGCAAGGGGAGTTAACTGACCTCATTGACGGCAAACAACTGACGTTATTACAAGAGGCTAGCCTCACTGATGAGTTTAAAGATTGGCTCTATCAATTAGATTGGATTGGCCAGCAAGTGAATGCCTTTGATGCCTTTGATGTCAGTGCTGGGGTACTTAATATTACCCATGTCTACCCAAAGCAGGCGTGCGCGCAGTTAGATACAGAACCTTGGATACAGTTACCTAAGTCGGCATTGTTTGCGACGTATTCCTTGTCCAATGGTGAGGTATTGGCGGTGGGAAATGTGCACGGCATCAATTTCACTATAGGAACAAAGGCCTATCAAGAGCAATTACAGCGGCTCGCTGATAAACTCAAACAGCATCAAGGGCCAATATTGCTTGGGGGGGATTTTAACTCGTGGAGCGCTGAGCGCATGAGCGTGCTAAGTCACATCATGGCATCGGTGGGTTTAAAAGAAGTCACTTTTGATAAAGGAGCGCGAACCAAGTTCATGTATGGCCATATTTTAGACCATATTTTCTACCGTGATTTACAGCTAATAAAAGCGGAGGCGCCCACCAGTGACGCCTCCGATCATAACCCGATGCTAGCTAAGTTCTCTATCAATCAAGTTAGACACTGACCTTAGTGACATCCACATAAAGTTTTAGCTTCTGCCCAAGTTTTAGGTATTTAGATTTACTTAAATCGTTCCATTTAATCACATCGCTAGTACGCACTTTAAAGCGGCTAGCGATGCTACTGATGCTGTCTCCACTGCGCACATTGTAATAAACGGTACGTAGCACAGCGCCGTTGTCCCCTTTTTTCCAAATCACCAAGTTTTGTCCGATGCGCAAGGTGTCTTTAGGGGCCATACCGTTCCATTTTGCTAGGGATTGTACAGAGACATCATATTTTTTCGCTATGGTCCAAAAACTGTCTCCTGATTTCACCGTATGGGTCATCTTGTAGTCGCCACGACTGCGAGACTGGGTTCGTTTAAGACGGTTTTGAGCACTTAATGCATAAGCACTGTTTGAACGTGTCGAGGTCGGGATTAATAAGTAATGTCCCGCTCTAATGGTGGAGTTAGACATGCCGTTAGCATTTTGAATGACCTTGATAGTCGTGTCGTGCTTTTGGGCAATAAGACCTAGGCTGTCACCTGGTTGCACTTTATAACGAACCAGTTTTACCCCTTCACCACGGTGTTTTTCAACTTGCGCTAAAAATTGTTTTTTCTTCTCTATAGGGATCAGCAGTTGATGCGGTCCGTCTGGTGCCGTTGCCCATTGGTTGTAAGCGGGGTTGTAGCTTTGTAGTTCTTTTACCGTGATACCGGCATATTTTGCCGCAATGCCCAGATCGAGCTGTTCTTTTGGATTGACCTGCACCAGTACCGGTTTATTGGCAATGGGTGGGATTTCCACACCGTATTTTTCTTGGTTTGCCACAATATCGGCAATGGCCATTAACTTAGGTACATAAGCGCTGGTTTCTTTAGGAAGCTCCAAAGAAAAGAAATCCGTTGGTTTTTTTAAACGTCTATTTTTACGAATCGCACTGCTAACACGTCCACCGCCACTGTTATAGGCTGCGATAGCGTGGTTCCAATTACCGTCAAAGCGGTTATTTAGGTCTCCAAGGTACTTTAATGCGGCGCTGGTTGATGCAACCACATCTCGACGGCCGTCATACCAATAACCTTGTTCTAGGCCATACCACTTGCCAGTGCCGGGGATGAACTGCCATAAACCAGCCGCACTGCCGTGTGAGTAGGCAAACGCATCAAAAGAGCTTTCTACAACAGGTAATAACGCAAGCTCCATAGGGAGATTTCGTTGTTCTATTTGCTCAACGATAATGTGTAAATAAGGTTCTGCTCTTTTGGAGACGGTTTTTAGATGATTAGGATGCTTGATATACCAGTTACGGTAATACTCCACTTTCTTATCATTTGCGACTGGCATGTGCAGTTGCATACCAATGCGTTTCCATAAGTCTTCCTGCTCTTGAGGAGTAGGCTGTGGCGCCTCTTCCTCTTTTTCTACCGGTTGGCTGACAACCTCAGGTGGTTTTTCAACAGGTGTAACTTGGCTAATAGGGCTTTCTTCTGTTGTTGGAGGAAGCTCTGTAGTGTCTGTTTCTATGGGTTGTTGTGGAGCCTGACAACCTGCAAGTAGCAGAGCTATGATCCAACTGTGTTTCAATTTCATTAAAAAAGCCTTAGTACAAGATAAAATCAATCAAATAAATGACAATGTGCTCTGTGAAATTAGATGCACTGTAATCCATTTCGATAGGTATGATAGATAAATTGTGCTGAGTGTACTCAATTAGAAGCTATCTTTCCATTTACGCAATGCGGTAAAAACGCCCTCGGGGGTGAGATCTTGAGTCCTATGTGATACAGATTTGATAATTTCAGCCGATTCTAGCCTTAAAAAAGGGTTAATTCGCTTTTCTTGCTCAATGGTGGTGGGCACTGTGGGTTTTTGATGGGCTCTGAGTTGGTTCACCTTTTCTCTGTATTCATGCAGTTGAGGGTTGTTTGGCTCAATAGCCATCGCAAAAGAGAGATTACCGGCGGTGTATTCATGGGCGCAGTAAATTTGCGTTTCCAGCGGCAGGTCCGCGATTTTTTGTAGTGACTGCCACATTTGTTTGGCTGTGCCTTCAAACACACGGCCACACCCTGCAGAAAAGAGCACGTCGCCACAAAATAACTTGCCGCCACCATAGAACCCAATATGACCTAAAGTGTGGCCTGGTAAACTTAATACAGTGAAATGCTCACCAAACAACTCCAGCTGTTGCTCAGCATCCACGGAGTAGGTTAATCCTGCCACAGCATCATTTTTAGGACCGACAACGGCAGCGTTGGGGAAGTGGCGCTTTAACTCTGCAATGCCACCCACATGGTCGGAGTGATGATGAGTGACTAAAATAGTCGTAAGCTGTAATTGATGCTCTTGCAGATAAGACAAAACAGGCGTGGCATCTCCGGGATCAACGATGGCACATTGACCTTGGTTATTGTGAATTAGCCAGATGTAATTATCATTAAATGCAGGTATGCTTTTTACGACTAACATTAAGATATTCCTATTGTTTCTGTATGGATGAACAGCTGAATGCGACCCGCTCGAATATCACGGAAAATGACGCAACCCCATTCGTGGGACGATCTACCTAAGCATGCATGGGTGCGAGAGGCGATTCAAATGCGCTTGGATGAATGGTGCCCTAAGCTTTTTGGTTACCACATGCTGAAACTGGGCGGTTTAAGCTGTGAGATTACCAGTTGTAACTGTAATATTCAGCATCAAATTAATCTGGATATTGAGAATCCTATCCACAACGTGATTGCCGACGCCTTCGATTTACCCTTTTTAGAAAAGAGCATCGACGTTGTGTTGATGGCCCATCAACTTGATTATTGCCTCGACCCGCACCGTTTATTACGCGAGGTGGATAGAGTGATGATAGACGATGGTTATCTTATTCTTACCGGATTTAACCCGATCAGTTTATCCGGTTTGAACAGTTTAATGCCTTGGCGTAAACATGACTTGCCTTGGAGTGGGCGAATGTTCACCCCTTACCGAATACAAGATTGGCTGAGTGTTCTAAATTATCAAGTTGTGCATATGGATACATACGGCTTAGTGCCGGTGAAAAAACAACGAGCGGTATGGACTTGGATTGAAAATGGTATCGGGGGTTGGAGTACGCCGTTTTGCAGTCAATATTTTATTGTAGCGCGTAAAAGAACCTATCCGTTAAAGCCCATTAAACCTCACTGGAAACTAAAGAGACGTCTTGCTCCAGTAAGGCTTAATTGCCGAGTTAAACACTAGCTCTTTCAATGCAATAGCGCTGTCGCCTTATGATGGCTGATAGCCCGTATCTTCGGCGGTAGGTTTTTCTGCTGCTTGACGGGCAATGTCATCACAAATTTCATTTTCTCTGTGGCCAGCATGGCCTTTAACCCATTTCCAGTCCACTTCATGGCGCTGGCTTTCTTTATCCAAAGCCTGCCAAAGATCGGCATTCTTAACCGGTTTTTTATTGGCGGTCTTCCAATCTCGTTTTTTCCAGTTGTGGATCCATTGAGTGATCCCTTGACGCACATATTGGCTGTCGGTAGTGAGGATCACCTTGCATGGCTCTTTAAGTAACTTTAAACCTTCAATGGCCGCCATCATTTCCATGCGGTTGTTCGTGGTGAGCTTAAAGCCTTTAGCTATGTGCTTTTCGTGCTCTTTATAGCGCATGACGATGCCATAACCGCCAGCTCCCGGATTACCTAAACAGGATCCATCTGTGAAAATCTCAACGTATTTATTCATGATTTGATATGATTGCCTAATAACAGCCTTATCTTTAGTCTGACACAGTTTTTATTATGAATACTAGTAACAATTCGCGCCGCATAGTGGTGCTCGATACAGAAACCACGGGTATGAACCGTGAAGGTGGCCCAACGTACTTAGGTCATCGCATCATTGAAATTGGTGCAGTGGAGATAATTAACCGTAAATTAACCGGCCGTCATTTCCATGTTTACATCAAACCTGATCGTGAAATACAGCCAGAAGCGATTGCTGTACACGGTATTACTGACGAGTTTTTGTTAGACAAACCCGAATATAAAGAGATTCACCAAGAGTTCCTTGAGTTTATCGATGGCGCTGAGCTGGTGGCTCATAATGCGCCCTTCGATGTGGGCTTTATGGATAACGAATTTAGCCTGCTAGATCCGTCGATTGGTAAAACGCAGGATTACTGCAAAATTACGGATTCTCTGGCCATGGCTAAGCGCCTGCCCAATATGCCGGCCCGTAAAAACCTAGATTCGTTAGCCAAGCATTTCACCATTGATATTTCCGCTCGTGTATTACACGGCGCGTTACTCGATGCCGAAATTCTGGCGGATGTTTTCTTGTTTATGACAGGGGGGCAGACGGCGATTCAGTTCACAGGTGACAACGGTGAGACTGCAGGAGGTTCCACCATTCAGCGTGTTGCGTTGGGTCGTGCTCCATTGAAGGTCATTAAAGCTAGCGATGAGGAATTGGCCGAGCATGCTAAGCGCATGACCTTAGTCTCTGGTGATAATAATTGGTAACCCTTTGATTGTGATAGAGAAAAACAGCCCTGCTATTGCGGGGCTGTTTTTTTTGCGCCGTTACACTTGCGAGGTGTTCATTTGCGTTGCTCGGTGAGTGGATTGAGCAGGCAGTTGCTGTGGGTCAAAGTCATCGACATTGATGGTTTTTAGTCTATGCAATTCGGCCTCTAGTAAAATATCTGCTTCTTCTTGAGTAATGATATTTTTGGCAAGACCAAGCTCTGCAATGAGGTTGAGTTGCGTGAAAGGTTTGCGTCGTCCTAAGCCCTTACACACTTTGTCAAAAATAGGTTCCGCTTGCACAATCACGGTGAGAGCCAGTTCCAGTTGCCCATGAACACAGTACTTAGATGGTTCTAAATATTGATTTCTGCCAAGCCTTGAGCGTGTGGCGCTAGGGGTTTGCAATATTTTTGCCACTTGGCTATCGAGTTTATCACTGGGCGCTTTACGAACTCGCCCAATCGGCATCAATAGTACCCGTAGTGTTAATCCCACCCACGAGATGGGGAAGTTGATTAAGAATTGATGCATTGCCGATTCCATTTTAAACAGGCTGTCTTGTGCGCACCAGTGCACCAAAGGGAGATCTTCTTTTGGGCAACCGTCTAATTGGAAGCGTTTTAGCATGGCCGAGCATAAATAAAGTTGCCCTAACATGTCGGCTAAGCGCGCAGATAAACGCTCCTTGCGTTTCAATGAACCACCGAGGAAGGCCATGGAAATATCGGAGAGTAGGGCTAAATTGGCACTGTAGCGGTTTAGTTGCTGGTAATAGCGCGCTATTTCCTTATGAGCAGGAGCGCCTTGAGTGGGCGCGTAGGAGCCATAGCCATCGGTTACCGAGAACACTAAGCTGCGAGATAGGTTACTTAGGGTAAAGCCAATGTGGCTAAATAATGCGCGGTCAAATTTCGCTAGTGCATCAGGAGCATCGCTATAAGCCATCTCCATTTCTTGTAAAATATAAGGATGGCAACGAATGGCCCCTTGCCCATAGATCATCAACGAGCGCGTTAAAATATTGGCCCCTTCTACGGTGACGGATATGGGGGCACCTTGATAGGCGCGACCAAGGAAGTTTGAGGGACCGAGCATAACGCCTTTACCGCCGGCAATGTCCATGGCATCAATGGCCGCTTTTTGTCCTAGATGGGTACAGTGATATTTCACAATGGCAGAGATCACGGATGGCTTGGCACCTTTATCTATCGCCCCCATGGTGAGCAGGTTGGCGCCTTCAAGCAAATATGCACTACCTGCAATACGAGCTAATGGTTCTTCAATCCCTTCCATGCGCCCAATCGGTTGTTTAAATTGGCGTCGAATCCGAGCGTACGCACCAATGGCGAGCGCGTTGGTTTTGATGCCACCAGTATTTGTTGAAGGTAAAGTAATGGCGCGCCCCACCGAGAGGCATTCCACTAGCATTTTCCAGCCCTGTCCTGCCATTTGTTGTCCCCCGATAATAAAATCTAGGGGAACAAATAAGTCCTCAGCTTGAGTGGGGCCGTTTTGAAAGGGGATATTAAGAGGGAAGTGCCTGCGGCCTATTTTTACCCCGTTAAGATTGGTGGGAATTAACGCACAGGTAATACCAAGATCTTCAGTGTCGCCTAACAGAGAGTCGGGATCGCGCAGTTTAAATGCCAATCCAAGTACAGTGGCGACCGGTGCTAGAGTGATGTAACGTTTATTCCATGTTAGGCGCATGCCGAGTACTTGTTGTCCTTGCCACTCACCATGACAAACAATGCCGTAGTCAGGAATGGCTCCCGCATCGGATCCTGCTTCTGGGTTGGTTAATGCAAAGCAGGGGATTTCTTGTCCGTTGGCTAATCTTGGTAAGTAGTGGTCACGTTGCTGCTGGGTACCATACATTTGCAGCAATTCACCGGGGCCTAGTGAGTTAGGTACGCCAACGGTAGAGGCCACCACAATGGAGGTTCCGGCTAATCTTTGTAACACCAATGCTTGTGCGTAGGCTGAAAATTCAAGACCACCGTATTGCTTTTTAATGATCATGGCAAAAAACTTATGCTGCTTTAAAAATTGCCAAATTTCAGGAGGCATATCGGCCATCTCATGGGTGATTTGATAATCATTGACCATGGCGCAAAGCTCATTTACAGGCCCATCGAGAAAGGCTTTTTCTTCCATAGAAAGCTCTGATTTTGGGATGTCTTGTAACACTTTCCAATTGGGTTTCCCTTGAAATAACTCGGCTTCCCACCAAGTAGTACCCGCATCCAGAGCTTCTTTTTCTGTTTGCGACATGGGGGGGAGCATCCCTTTAAATAGGGTGAGAACTTTCTTAGTGACGCTATTTTGACGCCATGTATCACACAGCATAAACGCAGTTATCAGTAGCAAAACAGCCCAAGGGATGATGGAAAACCCTGCAATAAAAGAACAAAGACTCAAAGCCACTGTATTACAGAAAAAACTGCTAAATAGCGATGTACGGTGATAGAGGCAGATGGCCGAAACGACCAATAAGGTGAGTAGTGCAAAAAGTAATTCCATATAAAACGCGTCTCCATTGTGCAAGAGTAAGCACCTAAAACCATAGGTAAGAGGTCTAACCAGTAAGCTTAGTATCGCAAATGTTAAATATTTGTAAAGTATTGTTGGTGGGGTTTTGTGAGTTCGGTTGTAGGGATAGAGGGAAAAGCTGAGCTGGTTGAATAGTGTTCAATCTATAAAGAGAGTTGGCATTCTATCGGTATGAAGCTCGACACTACTTCACTTTTCTTGCTACATTCGACGCTATAGCCGTGACGTTATCATTCAGGAGAGTCAAGCCATGTATCAAGACCTTATCAAGAGCGAGTTGACGCAAGCCGCACTTGTATTACAGGCGTTCTTATCGGAAGAAAAAAACTTAGTTCAGATCGAGCTGGCCGCGAAGACGATTGCTGATTCTTTTAAGCAAGGCGGTAAAGTATTGTCTTGCGGTAACGGGGGCTCCCATTGTGATGCGATGCATTTTGCCGAAGAACTCACAGGGCGCTATCGCGAAGATAGACCGGGTTATCCTGGCATTGCTATTTCGGACCCAAGCCATATTTCTTGTGTGAGTAATGACTTTGGCTATGAATCGGTTTTTTCTCGTTATGTGGAAGCGGTAGGGCAAAGTGGTGATGTTCTGTTTGGTTTATCGACATCAGGTAATTCCGCAAACATTTTAAAAGGGATTGAAGCGGCTAAAGCCAAAGGAATGAAAACGATCGCGTTAACTGGCAAAGATGGTGGTAAAATGGCTGGGGTTGCGGATGTTGAAGTGCGTGTCCCTCATTTTGGCTACGCTGATCGTATTCAAGAAATCCATATCAAAATTATCCATATCATCATTCAATTGATAGAAAAAGAGATGGAAGATTAGGATTAGTAAGGACACTGAGATAACCTTAGTAGGAGAATATTATGTGTGAACTGCTTGGCATGAGCGCCAATGTGCCAACAGATATCTGTTTTAGCTTTACCGGTTTGATTCAGCGCGGCGGTAATACTGGACCACATACTGATGGTTGGGGAATTACCTTTTATGAAGGGAAAGGCTTTCGAACGTTTAAAGATCCTAACCCGAGCTGTAATTCTAAAATAGCTGAGTTGGTACAAAGCTATCCTATCAAGAGCCGTGCTGTTATTAGTCATATTAGACAAGCGAATCGTGGCGCGGTAAACCTAGAAAATACGCATCCCTTCACTCGTGAGCTATGGGGGCGTTATTGGACTTTTGCTCATAATGGCCAACTGACGGGTTATCAAGAGCTGCCAATATCTCGCCATCGCTCTGTGGGTGAGACCGACAGTGAAAAAGCGTTTTGTTGGATCTTAGATAAGCTAGAAGCTCGTTATCCTAATCCACCTAAAGATATGAAAGAAGTGTTCCAGTTTTTAGTGGAAAAATGTGATGAATTAAGAGCGATGGGCGTATTTAATATGCTGCTTTCAGATGGTGAGTATGTACTTGCATACTGTACTAACCATCTTTATTACATTACTCGCCGAGCCCCTTTTGGTAAGGCAAGTTTGATTGATGAAGACGTGACGATTAACTTCCAAGAAGAAACCACACCTAATGATGTCGTTTCCATTATCGCCACACAACCACTGACTGAAGATGAGGTATGGCATAGGCTTAAGCCGGGTGAATTTACTTTATTTCAGTTCGGTGAAGTGATTGATGGCAATGCACAGGCTTTATCTAATGTAGCCTATGCAGAAGCCAAACCACGCAGTCAAGCGCCTACTGAAGCACTTTAGAGTCGCTATTATTGGTTGCTCTTCGTTGAGCAACCAATAATCCCATCAACAGCAACCAGCACATTCCGATTGTACCGCCACTTTTTTTTGAATTATTGTTTGAATCCACGCTTAAAGGCTCGCTTGTCTGTATGGGCTCTTTTTCCTCAACAATTACAGGCGCAACCTGGTTATTTACCTCTTCAACAATCACAGGTGCATCCTTGTGATTGACTGTTTCAACAATGCCAGAGCGCCGGTTTTCCTTGCTAATGTGTAGATGAGTCGTAATCTCGGGATCGATTTGGTTGTTGAGCACATCGGTAATCCAGAAGTTATAATCGGCGACTTCAGTAAATATCGAAGTAGGACTGCGATACGGCGTACCACAGATTTTTGGGCCAAAACTGGTGATGCCGACTAAGATATTTCGGCCATTATGCGTCCAATAAAGTGGACCACCGGAATCACCATTGCAGGGGGAGTTTTTTAACTGAGTGGCAGGGTTATATTCGCCATCAAAGCACAAGTGTGATTGAGTGATACCATCGCCAAATTCTTGTCGGCATGTTTCATTATCTACTAACGATAGAGCCACTTTTTGTAGAGTATGGGTCTCTTTGCTGTCATAGGTGTTGTTGCCATGCCCCACCGCTGTAAAGTGCGCCGTAGCATTATATCTATATGATTCATCAATCGCCCAGTCCACCGGGGTACCAATTTGCCTTGGTGCTTCAAGTTTTAGTATGGCGATATCATTTGGCAAATTTGCCTCTACATCATCATAGAAGTCCGTTCGATAATAAACATCGCTGATGCGTCGACTGAATCCCAAAATTGTTGGGTGACTGAGTTGCTCATTTTGAGGCATAAAGGAAACTGAGGTATACAGTTGTACTGCTCGATTATCATAAATGCAATGTGCAGCGGTTAGCACATACTGCGGGGCAATTAATACACCACCACAATAAGGATAATAACGTTTATTAGAGACATATCCTGACGGGTCATAATATAAACTTACAAAAGAGCTATAGTCTCTTACGCTGGTATTGATACCGTTGACGATATAAGCACTATTTTGATTTTCTGGAGTTGGTGCGCTGTGAGCACTCACAGTGAATAAGCTAAGAAGGACAGTGAGCCATGTAGTGCGCATATAAATCTCATTATGTGAAAACTAAGATTTTATAATTCTGAATAAACACTAGCCATATGCAACATATTTACAGTGGGAGGATTTTTTATTATTTGTGACATGAAAACAGAGAATAGCAATGAGAAAGTCAATGTGCTTAATGTGGCTACTGTTGCCAAACAACGCGACCAGAAATGATATCTTGAATCACTTTAGGGTAGAGAATATGCTCCGCTTTTTGTACCTTAGCTAATAGTGATTGCGGGTTATCATGCGCTTCAATGGGGACTTTTGCTTGCTCTATAATAGGGCCGCTATCTAGCTCTGGCGTTACAAAGTGTACGCTACTACCGTGTTCACTATCACCGGCTTCAATAGCGCGCTTATGGGTGTGTAAACCTGGGTATTTAGGTAATAAAGATGGGTGGATGTTGATCATTTTACCTAGGTAATGATTGACAAAACCGTCAGTAAGAATACGCATGTAACCCGCTAGCACTATGACATCAGGCTGATAGTCATCAATGATGTTCATCATGGCTTGATCAAATGATTCTCTGTCGGAGAAGTCTTTATGCGATTTTACATGGGTCGGGATATTGGCTTGCTTGGCTCGCTGTAAACCAAATGCGTCAGTGCGATTACTGATAACCGCACTGACTTGACCGTCAATGTCGCCTTTAATACAGGCATCAATAATCGCCTGTAAATTACTTCCATTCCCTGAAATTAAGACGACTATTTTAGTCATTTTTATTTGATCTCTACTTGCTCTTCGTCGCCGTTTGCTTCAGCGATTTGACCGATAACCCAAGCGTTTTCACCTTCTTCGATTAGAAGGTCAACCGCCGCTTGTGCTTGATCTTGAGGAAGTGCAACAACAAGGCCAACACCACAGTTAAATGTGCGGTACATTTCGCGAGTGTCAACATTGCCGTTTTCTTGCAGCCAGTTGAACACGGTTGGCCACTGCCAGCTGTTACCATCGATAACCGCTTTAGTACCTTCAGGAAGCACTCGTGGGATATTTTCCCAGAAACCACCGCCAGTGATGTGAGAGATAGCATGAATGTCGTGCTTCTCAATCATTTTAAGCGCTGATTTGATGTAAATTTTTGTTGGTTGTAGTAGGTGCTCACCTAGTGGTTTGCCTTCTAGGTCTTGGTTTAGATCCGCTTGTGAAACTTCAAGGATCTTACGAACTAGAGAGTAACCGTTTGAGTGTGGGCCACTTGAACCTACGGCAATAAGAGCGTCACCTGCAGCCACTTTAGTGCCGTCGATGATGTCTTCTTTTTCTACCACGCCAACACAGAAGCCAGCAACGTCGTAGTCGTCACCTTCATACATGCCTGGCATTTCAGCTGTTTCACCACCGATTAATGAACAACCAGCTTGCACACAACCTTCTGCAATACCCGCTACAACGTCAGCTGCAGTTTCAACGTCAAGTTTCCCTGTTGCGTAATAATCTAAGAAAAATAGAGGCTCGCCACCTTGAACGATAAGGTCATTCACACACATTGCCACTAGATCGATACCAATGGTGTCATGTTTTTTCATATCTAGAGCAAGGCGTAGTTTAGTACCAACGCCATCTGTACCCGAAACCAGTACTGGTTGCTTATATTTGGTTGGCAATTCGCATAATGCACCAAAGCCACCAATGCCACCCATGACCTCTGGACGACGTGTGCGCTTTACAGCACCTTTAATTTTGTCAACCAGTGCGTTGCCAGCATCAATATCTACACCAGCATCTTTATAGCTCAGAGAAGGCTTGTTACTACTCACGGGAAATTCCTCGTTTAGAAAAGTTTAGGGAAGAAAAATCGGCGCTATTCTAACAAGGGATAATCAGTAATAGCAAACGTTTGCGCGGATATTTGTGTCAGTTGTTGATTTGATGTGCATATCAGGGGGGTAAAAAAGAGCAAAAAGCGAGAGTAGAAGGGAGCTAAGTGGCGCAGGCAAGGGCCTATTTATTTCTTTATCTCTACGGTTAAATTGCGTGCAAAGGGGTGTGTGACTCGTAACTTGAGGCGGTTTGGGTATATAATTCTGGCGTTTGTAAAATTAGATTGGAGAAGAATATGAGAGTTGTTGAAGTAAAACACCCGCTTGTGAAACATAAACTAGGTTTAATGCGCGAAGGGGATATTAGTACTAAGCGTTTTAGAGAACTAGCAACAGAAGTGGGTAGTTTACTGACTTATGAAGCTACAGCTGATTTCGCAACAGAGCGTGTCACCATTAAAGGGTGGGATGGCGATGTTGAAGTTGACCAAATTAAAGGTAAAAAAGTCACAGTTGTACCAATCTTGCGTGCAGGCCTTGGCATGATGGATGGCGTGTTAGAGCACATGCCTAGTGCTAAAATCAGCGTGGTAGGTATCTACCGTGATGAAGAAACATTAGAACCCGTACCTTACTTTAATAAGTTAGCGTCTTCTATTGATGAGCGTATTGCTTTGGTTGTTGACCCAATGCTGGCAACAGGTGGCTCTATGATCGCAACCATTGATCTTTTAAAAGAGCAAGGCTGTAAAACAGTTAAAGCCTTAGTATTGGTTGCCGCTCCTGAAGGTATTGAGGCATTAGAAAAAGCCCACCCTGATATCGAGCTTTTCACTGCTGCTATCGATGAGTGCTTAAATGACAAAGGTTACATTGTTCCGGGTCTAGGTGATGCGGGCGATAAAATTTTTGGTACTAAATAAACCCCAATAACGCCACATAGTAGAGCTGTTTTTTTTAGGCTCTACTTGTTGGTTTTCGTATCCTTAGTTATTATTTGTTAACTATTTAATATTATTGAGTTATTTATGCGATTTTTGGCTTGTTTGCTAGCAACATTAACCTCATTTTCGGCATTAGCTGTGACTAAGGTTAATGTGTTTGATACAGAAGCTGTTGTGTTTGAACAGCAACAAGATGCGAAACATAGTGGTGAGGAATTGGCGCGTCGTGAAGGCATGAGAGATGTCATCGTTCGGGCTACAGGGGACTCCGCCTCGTTAGAGAGTGCTGTGATACAAAAGGCGTTAACTCAAAGCAGCCGCTTTCTTTCAACCATTACTCCCGCGGAGAAAAATGGTCAACCTCTATTAAAAATGTCGTTCAACTCTAGGCAGATCCAATCTTTATTAGCTCAAGCTAACCTCCCTTTTTGGCCAGAAGAACGTGCACGTCTATTAGTATGGGTAGTGGAAGATAATGGCTATGACCGTACGATTAGTTGGGAGCAATCAGAAAGAACCTCCGTTGCTAATTTAAGATATATTGCAGGAATGAAGGGATTGCCAATAACTGTGCCTGTGGGTGATATTGATGATATTACTAGCATCAAGGCAACAGAAGTCTGGGGCGGTTTCACAAAACAAATTTCTAAAAGTAGCCGTCGTTATAGTGATGCGGATGCCGTAGTGGTAGCTCGAATCACCCGTAAGGGCAATCAACAGCATTTACGTTGGACTTTATATGATGATAAGCCACAATTCATAGCGGATACTCAGATAGCTTCTGTGAGTGGTGAAGCAACAGGTACTAACAAGCAGGTCACTGAAAATATGGTGGCGGAACTGGGTCGTTATTACGCAAAAAAAAGCTCGGCTAAATCTAACGGTGAAATCGCTTCTTCTATGAATGTAAAGTTCAGCGGTGTTAAAGGGGCAAGTATGTTCTTTCATATTGAGCGTTACTTAGAAAACTTACCTAGTGTTGCCTCGGTGGACTTAGTGCATACCGTAGGACAAGAAGTGAATTTTCAAGTTAACCTTATTACCGAACAAGCCGATTTTGAACGACAACTTCTTAGAAACAAGCGTGTGATAAAAATAGCGGCACCTGTTACGCCTAAAGAGGTAAAACAGGTGAGCGTAGCGCCAGAAAATAGTGTCTCTCAAGGGGAAGGTACCATCAGTGGTGCGCCACAAGTTACTGAGAAAGTCACCGCGCCACTGCAACCAGAAACGGCACCTGTGGTGGAGACTACCCCGGAGCCATTACATTATAAATGGCAATCGTAGTCATTAACTGATCATTCTAGCTTGTTAAAACACTTGATCACGGCGTTGTAACTTTTGAATGTAGAACAACTGCTTATTCTGACCACTTAATTACAGTGATTAGTGGTATGAGTGACTCGGTCAAGCACAAAAAAATCCCCATTCTATGATGGGGATTTTTTTTGGTTAATCGAACCTGTGGTGATACATAGAGTGAATACCAATCGTACTAAATAACTGGTCATTCTAGCTTGTTAAAATACTCGATAACTGCGTTAGAATTTTTGATTGTAGAATAACTACTTATCGAAAAATCCTGCCTTGTTTTCGAGCATTTTTCCTACGCTATTTCTGATCACTTACTTAGTGTGATTGGTATAACCTTCAAAGCGTTGTTGCTCTTCTTGTTTATATTGCGAGAGTTTTTTTAGCTTTAAACCTAACTCTCTACCACGTTGGCGACTATAAACCGTATTGGCAATAAAGGTGATACTGGTTAAACACAGTTCAGTGATGGCTAAAGCTCGCTCTCCCTCATCCACATAAACCAGTGTTAAAGAATGTAGAAAATACAAAAGAAGAATGAAGTTAGCCCAGGCAAAAGTGTAGGGGTTTTGCTTAAGTATGCCTTTCATTGGTAACAATAAAGGCAAGGTCCAAGCAATGGTAAGAAACCAAGGGCTAAATTCTATGGGGGGAGAGATTAAGCTGTGCCAAAGCACAACCCAAGCAACTAGCAAGCCGTGACCCATTTGCGCCACTCTTAGCCAGCGTCTAGTCTGGGGTGCCATATCATTGGGAGGAGGCATTATAGGATCTCAAGTACCTGTTGTGGGGGACGGCCATGTTTTGCTTTGCCGTTAGCGACCACAATAGGGCGCTCAATGAGTTTACGGTGTTCAAGCATCGCTTGGAACAGGGCGTGATCATCTAGAGCTGGATCCCCAAGGTTTAACTCTTTATAGAGGCTCTCTTTGGTGCGCATCATGTCACGCACTTCATTAAGGTCCAATAAGGAGTACAAGTTTTGTAGTGCTTCAACGGTCAGTTCCGCTTGCAAATACAGCACGACTTCAGGGGTAATGCCTTTTTCTTCTAGTAGCGCTAAAGTTTCTCTGCTTTTTGAGCAGCGAGGGTTGTGATAGATAACGACAGACATGAGTTTCCTTTTCTAGTTTTGTAGCGCCATAAATTGGTCGCGTTGTTGTAATAATTGGTCGATACGTGCATCAAAACGGGCCTGCTGAAGACTGCCCAGTTGGGACAATTGCGCTGCTTGAGTGAAGCTTTGAATAGCACGGTTCCAGTTGGCATTGAGTGCGTAGAGCTCACCGCGTGCAGCTACTTCATTGGCTGAATCACCTAGGTTAGCATGTGCTTTACTTAATAAGTGCCAACCATTGGTATCGTGTGGATTTCGATGGGTATAACGTTGCAATAGCTGGATCGCATCATGATTGTTGTCACTGGCAATCATCACGTTAGCAAGGTTAATTTGTAATACAGGGTTGTTTGGTTTGCTTTTTAAGGCGCTCTGTAGCAACTGTTGCGCTTGCTGTGGTTGTTTTTTTTCTAGGTAGAGATCAGAAAGCGCGTCTAATACAAAATTGTTGTGTGGTAATTGCTTGTGCAGCTTTTGTAAAATAGCATCAGCCTTATCAAGCTGTTTGGTATCGAGGTACACAAGCGCCTTACCGTATTCATATGCCCCTTTAATTTTGCTGCTGGCCCTTTTTTCTTTTCGGCTAAGCCAGTCCATGGCTCCATCGCTGTTTATCCCCACATAGCGAGCAACAATACGCGCTTTTGCCATATGAAAGTCCAGCGATGGGATGACGGATTTTACGGGGTAAGCATCCGCTCGGGCACGGGAGTCGGTGATGCGATCTTCAGGAAGAGGGTGGGTAAGCAACATAGGTGGTGGCTTGCTGGCATAGCGATATTGATCCGCTAGACGACCAAAGAACATCGGCATAGCATGAGGATCATAGCCCGCTTTAATTAAGGTGCTCATTCCGACGCGGTCAGCTTCTTTTTCGTTGCTTCGTGTGTAGTTAATGGCGCTTTGCATCGCCCCGGCTTGTGTCGCCGTGAGGGCCGCGATCCCCGCTTCTGGGGCTGCAATGGCTAATAATATTGAACCGGCTAAGGCGGCGAGTGTCACTGGGGTTTTTCGCGCTTGATCTTCCATACGACGGGCTAAGTGTCGTTGGGTTACGTGGGCAATTTCGTGCGCCACAACAGAGGCGAGCTCACCTTCTGAGTCCGCATGCAAAAACAGGCCGGTGTGTAAGGCCACATGGCCACCAAAAAACGCAAAAGCATTGATATTGCGATCACGAATTAAAAAAAACTCAAAGGGCGTTTTGACGTCAGAAGAGTTCGCCACCAGTCGGTAACCTAAACTTGAGATATATTCGCTTAATACGGGGTCACTGACGACAGGTTGACTGGCTCTAAGAATGCGCATGTAAGCATCACCATAATTACGCTCTTGGTCAATGCTGAGCGTAGCACCTGCTGTGGTACCTATATCAGGCAAGTCAGAGGTGCTCGCTTGAGTGAGTGGACACCAAGGGAGAGTCGTACTTAGCAGTATGGCTAAGGTTGAAACGCTGCGTTTTAAAATAGAGGCATTCATTATGGATTTAACGTGAGATCCTTTTCTATTTAGCGGCCAGTAGGTAAATGTAAGACATTTAAAATATCAATTGGTTTCTTCTGCGAAACAACTCATACAGTGAGAGATGGTTCAGTCAATAGGTTAGCACGGGATAATGGTGGTTTTGAACTAAAAAAGATTTACAATAGACGTATTTAGAATAAATAGAACTCGTTCTAATATGTCTCTAGAAACGATTGATCTTACACAAGAGCGTTGCCCTATGACTCTACTACTGGCTAAGCGAGCCAGCAGTAAGTTAAGCGCATCCCAAGCGTTGACTTTTGTTGTGGCAGAAAAAAGTTCGGTCCATGACATGCAAGCGTATTTCTTGCGTCATAATATGCAAGTGGATGTGAGGAAAGAACCTCATTGTTATTACTTAACCATAATTAAAGAGTAACCTAATGCTTGAAATGATAAAGCAGTGGTACAAGCGCCGATTTTCTGATCCTCATGCAGTAAGCTTAGCTGCCATTATTCTATTTGGCTTTATTACTATCTATTTCTTCGGTCACCTTATTGCGCCGTTATTGGTGGCGATTGTGCTGGCATATTTATTGGAATGGCCCGTGGTGCAATTGAATAGAGTCGGGCTGCCGCGCACTCTTTCTGTGATTATCGTTTTATTGTTGTTTGTGGGCTTAGTGACCGTCGCCTTCGTGGTTTTAGTGCCGACGGTTTGGCAGCAAATAGGCAACTTGGTTAACGATGTGCCTAATATGTACCTTGAACTGCAAAACTACATCAATAGTATTCCTGAACGCTATCCTGAGTTTGCCACCGTTACCAATGTCGAGTTTATGTTTGCCGACATGAAAAATAAATTTGTGGGCTTAGGGGAGAGCCTTGTTAAGGGCTCTTTGGCATCATTAATTAGTTTGGCTACGCTAGGGGTCTACCTGATTTTAGTGCCATTACTGACTTTCTTTTTGCTGAAAGATAAAAACGAAATGCTCAGAATGTTAGGGGGAATCCTGCCTAAAAACCGCAACCTTGCTTATCAGGTTTGGTATGAAATGAATGATCAGATTTCTAATTATATTCGCGGTAAAGTGTTAGAAATTTTGATCGTAGGTGGAGTGAGTTACCTCACGTTTGTGGTGCTTGATCTTAGGTATTCAGCCTTATTAGCGGTCGCTGTAGGCCTATCGGTGCTCATTCCTTATATTGGTGCGGCGGCGGTGACAGTACCTATTGCCATTGTTGGATTGTTTCAATGGGGATTGAGCCCTGAGTTTTATTCCTTACTGATCGCTTATGGCATCATCCAAGCATTAGATGGCAATGTTCTGGTTCCCGTATTATTTTCTGAAGCGGTGAACCTGCACCCTGTAGCGATTATTATCTCGGTATTGGTGTTTGGCGGACTGTGGGGATTCTGGGGGATTTTCTTCGCTATTCCTTTAGCCACTTTGGTGAAGGCAGTAGTGAATGCATTTAACCACCCACAACTTGAAGGCTCAAAAAACGCCGCGACAACATAGAGTGATATTTCTCTAAACATTAAGCCTACATAAAAGCCAGTTGTTAATCACAGCTGGCTTTTTCGGTATTGGAGCTTATGCAAAGTTGTCATTACAAAGTAACCTATCACGGCCACTCTATTGTTAGAGGCAGTATGCTAAGCCTTGTTTACTGTGATGGTAAGACTCACTAGGCTTGGTATCACCAATAAAAAGCGGGGCTGGTGTTTCATTTTGTGCGTTAACACAAGATGAACCGCCAACCCCGTTTGTGGTGCGTTATAAAGTGATTATTTGAATACTATATTAGAACCCACCATTTCTTCCGTTAATACGGTTAAGTTGCTTGCGCCAACGTTACCGACGGCTTTAACCAAACCTTGCTCATCTCTTTCCATTGCAGGTTTTTCCGTTGAAATGCCTTTCGGTAATGGATCTAGTCCTTGTATTTGGCCGTAGAAGATGTTGTTGTTAAATTCTGTACCCACCATTTTGAATTTTTCGCCATCAAATTGTCTGAATGCATTTTTGTCTGGTGTTTCAGCAATGGATAGGTTGTTTTCAAATACCGTGTCGACTGCTGGGAAGATGGTTTCTACGCGTGCATCGTCCGTTAGGCTCACTCGGTGGATAGCATTACTAGCAAAAATACCTTGAGTGTTGTTGACTAATGTATTGTTCTTAACGACAACATCCTTAGGTGTCCACTGTTTCTGTAGCGTTTTGCCTTTAGAATCTTTGCTTAGCACTTCACCATTAGCCACATCAATAATACCCGTGTTTAAAACCAGTGCGCCGCGGTAGGTGCCCTTGCCTAAAGTCCCTTCCACGTAGTTATTTTCGATGAGGTGATTTTCATCATAAATTCTGATGCCGCCAGAGTTAACTGTAGTACCAGGTAAAATCACGTTGTTGGTGACAACATTGTTGTGGCCGTGACGAAGTGAAATCATAGAAGTACTGTTTCTAATGGTATTTCCATCAAAAGTCACACCACTTGCTTTAATTGAAATGAGTTCAATTTCACCCGAGCCAGTTTTGCCAACATAGCCGCTGATGTTGTCAAAGTAGTTGTTTTTTACCACACTTTGCGAGTCGAATAGTGAGTTATGGCTGTCACCAATGCGGATAGCTTGTCTATCGTTACGGTTGGTGCGAACCATTTTAGGGTTAGAGTTTTCAATTAATTCGATATCTAAAGCGGTGAGGTCTTTAAAGATATTGCCTTCGATTAATGTTTTTTCTAATTTGTCAGAAGTGGCAACCACAAGCATCGCGCCTCGCTTGTATTTGCCTTCAAAGGTGTTGTTAGTGATTTTGTTGTTTTCGCCGCCAACGGTGATCCAACGGATATTAGGGTATTTGCCTTTTTTATCTGCGACGTAATCGTAGTCGTTGAATTTGTAAATAACAGAGTTATTAAGGGTGTTATTTTTGCCGTAAATACCGAATACACCAACGATGTTAGCATCATGGCTTTCCGTGCTTAGCATTGGGCCACCATCGGTAAATACCAAGCTATCAAATAGGTTACCGTTGCCTTCTACTAGGAATTGAACAGAGCCATTAAAGATAACTGTCCCTGGTACTTCGGCTTTAATGGTTACGTTATTTGCGGTTAAAGCAATTCGGCCTAAATCTTTATAGTGGCCCGCTTTAATGCTGATCACGTCACCATCTTGAGCGTTTAAGATGCTGTTTCTTAATTCAGATACTTGCTGCATTGAGGCCATAGCAACGCCTTGATCAACCATTACCAGTGTTGGCTTGGTCGTCATCTCTGTGTGTCCTTGATTAGACATACAGCCCGTTAATAGTAAAGAACCTGCGATTAATAAAATGGGAGCCTTTTTCATAACTATCTCTTTTGTAGGGATTTATTTTAAGAGGCACACTAGCAATAAGATGCATACGCAATCAATCGAATAAGTAGGTAACTGTTATCAAAATCGTGTCTTTTTCATTAAAATGTAGGCTTCGTCATGTATTGTAATACAAGAATACCAATAGTTGATTTTAGGCTTGAAAATTGAAGCAAGGAAAAGTAAGCGTGCAATTTGCTTATTAGAAGGGGGGGCGTGTACTTGATGGCACTTTGCCAAGGGTTATGTTTGACTCAGGTGGCGTAGAGCCACATCCGTGCCAAGGCTTTTAGCGCGGTAATCCTTGTGATAAAAGGGGCGCTGAGCCCCAATCAATAAAGAAAACGAGCAGGTTATTTACTGTTTAGGTAGTCCAATACCACCTCATGGTGATCTTTGGTTTTGAACTTGTTAAATACATGCTCAAGGTTACCCGCCTCATCCACGAGGAAGCTTGTTCTTACCACGCCCATGTTTTCACGGCCCATGAACTTTTTCAGTTGCCAAACACCGTATTTTTCACACACAGCGTGCTCTTCATCGGCTAACAAGGTGAAATTAAGTTCTTGTTTGTTGACAAAATTAGTCAGTTTTTTAGGCGTGTCCGGGCTGATACCAAGTACCACGACATTAAGCGCATCGAGCTGCGCTTTGGTATCACGTAGCCCTTGAGCTTGCACAGTACAACCTGGTGTTGAAGCTCGCGGGTAAAAATAAATCAGTACCTTGTTGCCTTGCAGTTCAGATAGCGTTACTGGGTTATTGTCTTGGTCATTCAGAGTAAAATCTGGTGCAGTTTGTCCCGCTTCGATTGCCATTGGTATTAATCCTTAATTTCTACATCAAAATTGTGTGAACGAGTCGAGTTTGCTATGTGCGTCTATAGCAATACGAGTCAGCCATTGAGCATAGCTAGCGGTGTAAACACTGGTGCTATTTCTGCAAGGGCTCTTACTGTCGTTTCTATTGGTGCATGTTCATATCGAAAGAGTGGGTATTTTTATCGATATGTTTAGGTTTTGTCTAGTGCTTACATTTAACGGTTTGTTTTATTTGGCGGTTTTTTGGGCACTAGCCATTGTTGATAAAGTTGAGAGAGCCTTGCACATCCAGCGACTGGCAAAATGCGTTGAAGTCCTCTTGCAGTTGCATGATGTTGTATTCGTCAGATAAAGAGGTGGTAATGGCAATTTGAAACTGGTCTGCATCGTGCTTTGTGCTCTCTCGCGGTAAAGTGCGGGCACTGAGCGAGTTAATACCTATCTCTCTATCAGCAAAAAAGTGCGTGACTTGTTCGGTTAATCCCACTTTATCATTTGCCTGAATATGAGCCTCAAGGGTAAATCCGCGAGGGATTTCTATATGGGCTGAGGTGCGTTTAACCAAGGTGATTAAGTCGTGCTCTTGCCCCAGTTGTGGCAAGGTATGTTCCACTCGGGTAATTTGCGATATTTTGCCTGAAACCAGCATCACCAAGGTAAAGTCAGCACCGAAAATAGCGATGCGGCTATCAATAATGTTGCAACCAAGGTTTGAAACTAGGTGAATGATTTTGTTGCCAATACCTGGGCGGTCTGTACCAACGGCAGTAATCACTAGATGCTGCGGCATAATAATAATCCTTTAACTTACTAATCCTAGTAGTCTACACCGAATCATTTGCCCCTGTGACGATAAATGTTAGAAACTTTAAGTTGATTGCCGATAAGAGCTTGTTGTTTGCTGGTCGGTTGATAAGGTCAATCACTATGCAAATAAATGGTAAAAAGTTCACGGCAAAGCCTTTATCCACTTGTGTTATCTAATCTCTATCAAGTACCATGCCATATAAATGAAATTTAGGGAGTGAATCATGTTTTCTGGAAGTATCGTTGCTTTAATAACGCCTTTCAATGCCGATGACGAGGTGGACTATCAAAGCCTTAAGAGCTTGGTTGAGTTCCATGTTGAAGCCGGCACCTCTTCGATTGTTGCCGTAGGCACTACGGGTGAGTCGGCAACGCTTACTGTTGAAGAACATGTGAAAGTTGTAAATAAGGTTGTCGAGTTCGCCGCAGGCCGTATTCCTGTAATTGCTGGCACAGGGGCTAATGCAACTCATGAAGCCATTACCTTTAGCCGTTTGCTCAACGACTCTGGTATTGCTGCTTGCCTGAGCGTGACACCGTATTACAACAAGCCAACCCAAGAAGGTATGTACCAACACTTTGCGGCCATTGCCAAGGTGAGTAAAGTCCCTGTTATTTTATACAATGTGCCGAGTCGTAGCGGGGTGGATATGAAGCCTGAAACGGTAGCGAGATTATCTAAACTGGATAATATTATTGCTATTAAAGATGCGACGGGCGATGTAACTCGCGTTGCACAACATAAAGAACTTTGTGGTGACGACTTCATCTTACTTAGTGGTGATGATGCAACAGGGTTGGATTTTGTTAAGCTCGGTGGGCATGGTGTTATTTCGGTAACCAATAATATTGCCGCTCGTGATATGGCAGAGATGCTCCAACTCGCTAAAGACAATAAATACGCAGAAGCGGAAGTGATTAATCAACGTTTGATGGGACTGCATCACGGCTTGTTTATTGAATCAAGTCCTACCCCTGTAAAATGGGCCGCTCACGAGTTGGGCATGATCTCATGTGGTGAATTACGTTTACCTATGGTGCCACTAACGGAAGCTGGTCAAGAAGTGGTTAAAGCCGCATTTAAGCAAGCTAATATACGTTAAATTAATTATCTACGATTTGCGTACTACGGATAACGCAAAGAGTCAGGAGTCTCAATGAAGTTTGTTAATCAGCTGGTGATCAGTTCACTGGCTGTCGCTATATTAAGTGGTTGTGCAGGTAGTGCAGCGGAGCGTCGTCAAGCAAAAGACGATTTTAAGTATCTCGATGTTAAGCCTTATTCTGGACTGGTTTCAGCACCGGAGCAGCAGCTTGAAGTCTACCCAGATTATACGATTCCTAGTGGCGACTATATGGGTGGCTTAGGTAAAGACGTAGATATACGTCCACCTCAGCAAGTATTAGAGCTGATTCCTGGAGCACGTACCGAGCAGAAAGATGGTGTGATCACCTTATGGCTACTGACTCAAGATGAGCGAGATAAAGTATGGCAAACAGTCAATGATATGTTGCAATCTCGAGATATCAAACTAGTAGACTCCAGTGACGATCGTCTAGAGACGGATTGGATCGTATGGGAAGAAGAAGACGAAGAGGAAACGCTAAGCAGTCGTTATCTTATTGAACGATTTGAGCAGAACTCTCGTTATGGCTTCCGTATTAGCTTAATCGCTTGGAAAGAAGGCGGTCAAGAGCAAGAGGTGAGCTTTACTAACAAAGAGCGTTATAACACCTTTATGACCAATTTAGTCATGGCTCGTTACGATCAAGAAGTTCGTGAGCAGGCAGCCAAGGAAGCGCTGGAACTGGTTAAGATCATCCCGTTAAGTATGGGTAAAGATCGCAGTGGATTGCCGATCATTATAGCTCGTGCTCAATACGATGTTTTCTGGCAACGTATTCCTGAATTGCTACCGACTTTAGGTTTCACTATTGATGACCGTAATCAGTCTCAAGGTACGATTAACGTCTCTTTTGCTCAACCAAACGATGAGTTTTGGGAAAGCATTGGCACTAAGCCTTTGAGCTATGAGTCAGAAAGCTACACCTTCTTATTAGGTGATTTAGGTAACCGTACTTCGATTAATATTACCGATGCTGCAGGCAAGCCTGTGACTGAAGAGATGTTAGAAGAAATGGTTCCCGCCCTTGGTATGATGATGAAACAAAGTAATCCAGATCAAGTTGACGACACTGAGCAATAGAAGCCAAGTCTCTATTGGCACTCTATGAGCAAATGAAAAAAGGAGCCCCTATTTAGGTGCTCCTTTTTTATATCTATTACAGCAAACGTGTTCTTAGTCATCGCGTAGCAAAAACATCTGACAATTAGGCTAATCAGTGATTGCTTACTCTGCACCATTTTCACTGGGTTGTTCAGGGCTTTTCTCTTTTAAATTTGCATTGCTTTTCTGTTGGCGTTCAGCATCCAGTTGTTTAAGTTTATCTATATCGTCTTTTTGTTGTTTCGACACTGAGCCAATTTTCATATTTGCAGTGTACTTTAGGGCGGCAATATTGCCGGCAATGACACTAACCACAATGAAAATGATGACCCAAGGGTTAAATAGTAAATCTAAAAACATAATATGATTGTCCTATAAAGAGCAGTGAGCCTTATAAATTGGAGATATTAGTAACATATTGAGTGTAGATGTGATTGAAGTGCTTGAATACTTCATCGCAACCTTCAATAGGGTGTTGTTGTAAGGTGTCCAACAGTCGTTGCTCAGTTAAAGTATTCAGTGCCGTGGTCGCCGTGGCTTTATGACTTAAATGCCAAGGTTCAACAGCCACTCCGCCTTGGTCTTGGGCGTAGGGAAAAAAGAAACCAAATTGTGCCCCATGAGTGACGAGCCATTCATAGAAAGGGGACTGGTGCCCACTAAGGTATTCCCACGGCTCTAATTGCAGCTGGGTGTTATTTGGCAGTAAATTAATGGCGTACAAATCAAAATCACTGCCCCAGTGGTGGCGACTGGCACCAGGTAAGGCGGACCATCTTAAAATAGCATGAATACGCTGTATTGGAGATAAGGTGTTGGCATCCAGTGGTTGCCCTTGGCTATCAAGTAAGGGGCGCAGGCCTAAATACTTGTTATTCCAGATAAGTCGTTGACGTTCGAAATCTCTGTATCCACTGGCTACCGCCACAGAAAACCCATCTTGCTTAGCATGAGATACTAGCGCTGAAAGATCATGCTGAACCTGCTGCTGAACTCTGACCGCTTGTTTATCCAGTTGGATAACCGTGAGATGAGAGTCATCAAGTCCAGTTAATTGTTGCTGAGTCCAGTCGCTAGTTTGTGGCATGTTATTTTCCTAACAGATTGATCAATACGTTTTGGTACATGTCGGCCAATCGGTCAAGATCTTCCGCTTTTACACACTCATTCACTTTATGAATGGTGGCATTTACAGGACCTAACTCGATAACTTGCGCGCCCATTTTAGCGATAAATCGTCCGTCGGATGTGCCACCTGTGGTTAACAGTTGTGGGGCTTTGCCATTTACCGTCGTCACCGCATCAACGACAGCCGTGAGAAGATCACCGGTAGCGGTTAAGAAAGGTTCGCCGTTGAGAGTCCACTTTAGGTCGTAATCAAAATCATATTGATCTAATACCTGATAAACGCGCTCTTTAATTTGATGGTGACCGATCTCTGTGCTGTATCTTAGGTTGAACATAGCGTGCAATTCGCCGGGAATCACATTGCTTGCACCAGTACCTGAGTTGAGATTAGGGAATTGGAAGCTGGTGGGTGGGAAGAAGTCATTGCCGTTATCCCACTCAACTTGGCTAAGCTCAGTCAATGCTGGTAGTGCCTGATGAATCGGGTTTTTCGCTATGTGCGGATAGGCCACATGGCCTTGAATACCTTTGACGGTGAGCTCACCGGTAAATGAACCGCGGCGGCCATTTTTAACGATATCGCCCACATACTCAGTAGAAGAAGGTTCACCGACAATGCACATATCTATGATTTCATCACGGGCCACTAGAGTGTCGATGACACGGGTGGTTCCGTTAATGAAAGGACCCTCTTCATCTGAGGTGATGAGAAAGGCAATGGAGCCACTGTGTTGCGGGTATTGCTCAACAAAGCGTTCGACGGCGACAACCATAGAAGCTAGAGAGCCCTTCATGTCAGCCGCCCCGCGCCCATATAAGTAGCCATCCTTAAGGGTGGGCTCAAAAGGCGGCGTGCGCCAATCTTTTAAGTTACCTGCTGGGACAACATCGGTATGACCGGCAAAGGCGAACAAGGGCGCTTGTGTGCCTTTTCTTGCCCATAGATTAAGGGTGTCATCAAAATGCATGACTTCTATGGCAAAGCCTAGTGCTTTGAGGCGTTCAATCATTAGTGGCTGACAGCCAGCGTCTTCTGGTGTGACAGACTCGCGACTCATTAAATCAATGGCGAGTTCTAAAACAGGACTTGAGTTCATCCTAATTCCTTAAAGCAGGTTATACCAATCGTACTAAATAACTGATCATTCTAGCTTGTTAAAATACTCGATAACAGCGTTAGAATTTTTGATTGTAGAATAACTACTTGTCGAAAAATTCTGCCTTGTTTTCGAGCATTTTTCCTGCGCTATTTCTGATCACTTACTTAGTGTGATTGGTATTAAACGTGAAAAATGTTGTCATATTGTTCGGCTTTAAAGCCAATGTGAAAAAGGTCACCAATACGGAGAATAGGGCGTTTAACCATAGCAGGGTGCTCGACTAAAAGTGCAATCGCACTGTTTTTATCAAGAGTGTTTTTTTGTTCATCAGAAAGTTGACGATAAGTGGTGCCGCGCTTGTTGAGCACCAACTCCCAACCAAAGATGTCACAGAACTCAGTGACCATTTCTGTCGTGATGCCGTGTTTACGGTAATCATGAAAAGTAAAGTCAATTTGATGGCTTTCCAACCACTTTTTGGCTTTCTTGATGGTATCGCAGTTCGGGATACCGTACATAATAACGCTCATGTAAATACATCCATTTAAGTGGTAATTATCATATGAATACAGCTTACAGTTACATTCGTTTTAGCTCAAGCCGACAAGCTGACGGTGACTCTATTCGTAGACAAACTGAGCTTGCTCGCTCATATGCCGATAAGAACGGCTTGGATTTACAAGATGTTTCGATTAGTGACTTTGGCGCTAGTGCATTTCGTGGTTCAAATGCAACTGAGGGTGCTTTAGGTGCATTCCTTAGACTTGTTGATGAGCAAAAGATAGATTCAAATTGCTACCTGCTCGTTGAGTCGTTCGATCGACTAAGTCGACAAGCTGTTGAAGATGCTTTGGCTTTGTTGCTACAAGTTGTGAATCGGGGGATTACGCTCGTAACTTTGTCAGATAACCATGTTTACAAACGTGGTGAACTAGATATGACAAAACTGATTATGTCGATCGTAACCATGAGTCGAGCTAATGAGGAGTCAGAAATGAAGTCTCAAAGAACCTCCGCTGTATGGAATAAAGCTCGCCTCGATGCTTTGAATGGCATTAAAGCCAAGAACTCAAGGCTGCCTTGCCTGATTGGTTGAGCTGGAATGGTGACAAAACAGACTTTGTCGTTAATCAATTTTGAATGGCAGTTAGTCGCATTAATCAGTCTTGGAAACCGAAAGATTGCCATGATTGATCTTTGCGATATTGAATTGCTCTCAGAGCGCAGCTTCTACGCTCAGCAGCTTAATGATGGTAATTGGGTTGCTAGGTGCTCTCAAGACGGAAAACTGCTCCACAGGCTCATAGAGAGTCCAGAGCGAGACCAAGAAGTCGATTATGTAGACAAGGATACGCTTAATAATCGCCGAGGTAATCTTCGGGTGTGTAGTTCACGCCAAAACAACCTAGCTAAAGATGACCAACCTTCCTACAGGCATTGGTTTGGCATGAAACGAGTACGAGATTATTTTCGTGCTTGGGATGCAGAAGACAGAAAATGGGTAGGAAAATTTTCGACCGTTGAACGTGCAACCCTGTAACGAGACCAAAGTTATCAAGAAGAATATTTCCACTCTTGGGTTGAAGAGCCACATCATCCGTACGGATTCATTCGCTGGAACTTTGACATCCCTCCAAAAGCACATGACATGGATGATTACCTGTTTGATAGGGCTAACGATGCTGCCATTGATAGCTACGATATAGCGCAAGAATTAGGGTTATGTTCATAATTCAATTTTTGTTAGCTCAAGGGTTATAAGAAATGTGTAGCGAGTTATTAGAATTCTCGCTATGTAATCAAACTAACGAAAGGGGCTACCATGAAATTCAAACAATTTATCATCGAACTATTACTTACCAGAGTTATCGAATTTGTACATGCTGTATTAAGTGAGTTGGTCAATAGGAAATCAGAGTCTTATCAATAATTTAAATGAATTTAAATGAATTTAAATGAGGTTTGTGGAATAATCTATTTGTAAGAGTTGCCATACCATAGACTGTTTCGTTGGAGAATTTATGGCAATCGTTGGATACGCACGAGTGAGCACGACAGGGCAGAGTTTAGAGGATCAATTGAACGCATTAAATGACTGTGACATCGTCTTTCAAGAGAAAAAGTCGGGCGCACAATCAGAACGAGAAGAGCTGAATTGTATGCTTGAGTACGTCCGAGAAGGTGACACAGTCAAGATAACAAAGCTATGTAGGCTTGCAACGAACACAAAGCATCTGCTTGAGGTCGTCGAATTACTCGATGTTAAGAAAGTATCATTACAGGTGTTAAATCTAGGGATAGACACCGCCAGCACAACGGGTCGCCTTATGGTGACTCTAATTGGAGCTATCGCCACATTTGAGCGGCAAACCCTTCTTGAACGTCAGGCAGAAGGTATTGCGCTGGCTAAATCGAAAGGGCGTAAACCGACAACTAGAGCTAAGCAAGCACAAGTGCGTGAGTTACTAGTTTGTGGGATGAGCAAGGCACAAGTTGCTCAAAAGTTGAATATAAGTCTTTCTTCTGTATATCGGATTATTTCGAAATGTCATTTATAAACAAAACAACCACATTTGGAACACAGAGTCTCTTTAGTCAGGAGGGACAACTGATAGGGTCGTCAACTCCAACGCCATTTAACTTAGGTACTAATTATTTTGAAGCTAACGGTTCTTTTGGTGGGAGAGACGTTGATAGTGCTTTTGGTACAAGCCACTTCGATCAAGATGGAAGTTTTAAAGGATTTAGTAACGAAGATGCTTTTGGGAATACACATTTTCATGGCGTAGATGGTGGTCACTCATTTGCACAAGAAAATGTGATGGGTGCATCAGTATTTGAAAATGGGACTCTAGTTAAAAGCATTATCGGTGACTCTGAAGATTCTATGGAGTTAGCTCAGAACTTTATGAGTGGAGCTTTGAGCTTAAGTGATGATTTAGTGGATTTTATCTCATGAAAATGACTGATAGGCTCCACAGTAGTGCATACACACTTTTGATTAGCGTATCTAAACTTGAGTTATCGCAGGACCCTATAATCTATGGGAATCTAGCGAAAATACATTTAGATGTTATTGAGTATATTTGTCGAAATTTGGCCGATGACTATGGTGTGCACTCCGAAGTTTTCAGCTTATACCCACCTCACGCAATAAAAGCTACTGAAATTGTACTTCAACAAATGCTAACTAAATCTGAATCAGCTCAGTTGGTTAATAATATTTCGACGGGAATTCGATTAACAACAAATCCTTTGAGGTTTGCTGCGAGAGAAGTATTAGAAGATATCGATGATAAGCCTGAGTTTCTTCAATTACGAAGTGTTCTCCGAACTAGTGCGTTACCAGTGGTACTCAGTGCTCTAGATGAGTTAATGAGCAGAGGAGTTGAGTCCTCAGAGCTTTATGCGGCTATTGAGTTGGCATACCTCTATATTGATGGACTGATTGATGATAGCCAGAATTTTACAGAAGATGCACTTAGTGATCTAACTCTAATAACTGAAGCAAAAAATCAGTTTGAAACTCAGGTTGAAGATTATTGGCAATATGGATACCTCGATGGCTCTCTGGATACAGGGATGGCGAAAGCTGGAAAAATAGCTGGTGGGATGACAGGTGCAGTTGCTGGAGCAAAAGTTGGGGCTATTGTGGGTTCAGTCTTTCCAGGTTTTGGAACCGTTGTCGGAGCTGCTGTAGGTGGCGTTGCGGGGCAAATAATAGGAAAAAGCGTAGGTGAAGAAATTGCTCGTCCAGATCTAGATGATGAAAAATCGAAAAACAGAAATGATGAAGTCGAGTCTCTAGCTAACGATGCAGCAGTCTATGCAAAAGAAACTTTTGATGAAGCGCAAGATATCTCAAAAGCTTTAGCCCAAAAAGCTTCAGCTTTTTGGGCTAAATGGTAGAAGAGGAAGTAATCGTGGAACTAGAACTAAAAACAGAACTGCAAGAAGCTCAGAGCAAAGAGAAGGCTATTAGAAAAGAACTTGATAAGCTGGTCAATGAATCTAAAGCTCATAGAGAAGACCATAACAAGCAGCGAAAAACTAATGAGACCGAGCTTAAAAACTTGGTTTCTGCACAGGATAGTTTAAAGGAAGAGGAGTGCAGGCTTAACGCAAGGAATGAAGCTATTACGGACTTAGAGCCTGCTTGCAATGAAGAAGCTGATGACGATAGCGCTATAAGTGCTCTTCATCGAGAAGTACTAGATAACAAAGTCAGACTGATTGAAATTCAGTCAGAAAAGAACAAGTTGGCTCTAAAATATGCATCTCAAGATACGAGCGTGCGCACACTGAAACAACCAACAAACGAAGCTCTAGAGACAATAGAAAATAAAGTGTCTATTTTGAAGGAAGAGCTTGCGGCTAATTTGGAACGTCAAGAAAAACTCAAACGTGTAATTGACCCCAAATACAATATGAAAACTTCATTTGAGAAAGCCGCTGATGATAAAAACTCCAATACATATCTGATCGTTTCACTTGTTATTGCGGTGTGTTTGATTCCAATCTTTGGTCGTGTTGGTATCGTAGGTGCATTGTTTATTGGCTATAAGCTATATCGGAAGGCAAGTAAAGCTAAGCAAATATCAGACGTTGGCAAACGGGTATAGCCTAGTGACAAAATTGAAACGGCTCTTAAGACTATGTCTTTAGGGTCGTTTTCTATTTTTGGAAAAGAATTTTCACAGGGTAGACCCTTGTGATTGAGAAAAAAGAGGTTTGGAAATGTTAGGTGCAGCATTAACGCCATTACTGTGGACAGTTATTGGTTGGGCGTATATTGGGTATGCTTGGCTATTTGATGAACCGATTCTTTGGTATGACTGGTTGATTATTGGCGGTTATACCATTGGATCACTGGTTTATGTGGGAGTCAGATGTCGCTCACTTGAAAATCAATAAGTTACGTGAAGTTTAGATTTAGTATACGGAAGGGTCTAAAAGGTCTTGCAGTTCGGGATACCGTACATAATAACGCTCATTATCTGTCCTTAGTGAGTGGAATATATAGGAATCCTACCAAACAAATTCGATGGGGTGTATCACTAACTCTAATTTACAAAAGTAGGCTATGTCTCGAATTGAATAAAAAACGGATTACAGGCCCTAAAAGAGTCAATGTTGTTTGATCCGTCTCAAGTCTCCAATGTTGTTATTGGCAATAATTGAGCAAAACAGCTGTAGGAGGTATCAATGGAATTGAATCCTGTTTTTGCTCGGCGCTTGTATCTTGCTCATTTGGTGGCAAGCCTAGATAGACCGAATGTTCCACGTTTGGTGGAGTATACTGGATGGCCACGACGCACCATTCAAGATGTGTTGAAGGCATTACCCGGTATTGGTATATCTCTATCTTTTATTCAAGATGGACGCCGTCATAATGACGGTTATTATTGTGTGTCCGATTGGGGACCATTAGATGAACATTGGGTAGCGGGAAATACCACCCAATTACGCTCACATCTTTCTTAATGCTCTACTAAGCAACAAGAACCGTGTAAACAATGAAACCAATCCAACTGACCAACAGTAAAGCCCAAGGTAAATAGTGTGTGTTAGACGACGTTTCTATAGGGGAAGTGACAGTTTCTGCCGTAGGCTTTGTAGCGCTTTGTTTTTGCTTACTGGCACGCTTTTTCAACTTGTCGGCTTCTCGAGATTTTTGCTTCTGACGCTTCTTATATTCAGCAATACCTTTTTCGATGCCCAGGGCAATTAAGCGGGTTTGCTCTTTTGTTTGCCCAGGTTTTTGGGTCGCTCGTGCAACTTGCATCGCTTGCTGTTGGGTTTCTGATGAAATTGACGTATTGTTCTTTTTCATAAAATAATAGTGAATAAAGTATTTGGCTTAATTATGCCTTTAAACTTTACAAAATTCCTCAATAGAAAGTGGTTAGTTTGCGTTACTTAATTGAAGCATATGATAAAAATGGTTATTTAAAAGCGCCAGTGTGGCTTTGGCTGTGCTGGTTGTTCTTAGCCAGAGGTTGGATCGTATTTGTATTAGCTGGGGTGACCAAAGATCAGGGCAGTGATACGTTGGCGATGATCTACCCCAATGCCACAAGCCTGTATATTATGATGGCGATGGGCGTCCCCAGTTTACTATTGATGTGGTTAATAGAGCTCAGAAGCCCTAACAGACCCAGATTAAACCAAGTGATTGGTGTTGGACGTCCAGTATCCCTTCTGCTCACGGTAGCACAGCTTGTCCTTGAGCTGCATTATATCGTTTTGCAGCACGGGCGCTTTAGTTGGGGTGGATCCTTATCAGTAGTCGGCTTAAGTTGGATTGTGATATATCTATACAATAGCCGAAGGGTAAAAGATTGTTTTAAAAGTATTTCAGATAAATAGAGTGAACGGAGTAAATATGATTCAAGCTCAAGCAGCGATAGTGCCAGAACCAGGCCCATTTGCCTTATATGTTCTGATGAAAGTCACTGGGGACCAGAATAAAGTACTGAATGCATTACAACAGGTGGATAGCTGGGTTGATGAAATCAATGCCAATCAACCAGATGCACAGCTAACGAGCAGTGTGGCTTTCTCTCACTCGTTTTGGCAACAAAGCATTGCAGAAGAGATGCCTAGCGAGTTGATTCCATTCCCAGCACTTGAGTGTGGGGAGCATCAAGCACCGACAACTAGCAGCGATGTATTACTGCATTGCCACTCTTTGCGTCATGATTTGCATTTCTTTTTGCTACGTAAATTGATGCAAGTAGTATGCGAAGATGTGACGATTGTCGATGAAACCTATGGTTATCGTTACCTTGACTCTCGTGATATGACTGATTTTGTTGATGGTACTGAAAACCCAGAAGGGGACGAACGAGCGAGCGTGGCTTTACTTGATGAGGGAAAATTCTCTGGGGGGAGCTATGTAATGGTGCAACGTTTTGAGCATGATCTTCCCGCTTGGAATGCCCTTTCTGTTCGTCAGCAAGAACTTAAAATAGGCCGTACTAAGCAGGACTCCATTGAGCTTGATGACGTACCGGCTCAGTCTCATGTGGGACGTGTTGATATTAAAGACAAACAAGGTGAGGGACTGAGCATAGTTCGTCACAGCTTGCCTTATGGCACAGTGTCGGGTGTGCATGGGCTGTTATTTATTGCTTATTGCAATACGCTGCACAATTTTACCGCTATGCTGGAAAGCATGTATGGGCAGGTGGATGGTCAAACGGATCACCTTCTTGATTACACAAAAGCGGTCACGGGTGCTTACTTTTTTGCCCCAAGTCGTAGTATGTTAAAGCAACTAACCGTGCTATAAACAAAAAAACGCAGTCAATGACTGCGTTTTTTATTGTTATTTAATAATATCAATCGTAGCAATTAACTGATCAATCTAGCTTGTTAAAACACTTGATAGCGGCGTTGCAATTTTTGAATGTAGAACAACTACTTATCAAAAATAGCGCCTTGTTCTCAACTGTTTTTCCTGCGCTATTTCTGACCACTTAATGACTGTGATTAGTATAACAATTACTTAGTGACACGTAGAACCGGTGTTTCACCTACTGTAACGGCACCAGAAAGCTTGTTCAGCTCTTTGATTTCATCCATGTTTGAGATGACAACTGGAGTTAGGGTAGATTTTGCTTTTTCCTCTAGGAAGGCAAGATCAAACTCAATGATAGTGTCCCCAGCTTTCACTTCTTGGCCTTCAGAACCGATGCGAGTAAAGCCTTCACCTTTAAGTTCAACGGTATCAATACCGAAGTGAACAAATAGCTCAATGCCATCTGTTGATTCGATAGAGAACGCATGGTTGGTCTCAAAGATTTTACCAATAGTACCATTTACTGGAGCAACAATTTTATTGCCCGTTGGTTTGATAGCAATGCCGTCACCAACGATCTTTTCAGCGAAAACTACATCTGGCACATCTTCGATATTGACGATCTCACCTGAAAGCGGTGAAATGATTTCAATTGAACCAACAGTATTGCCTTCGTCCGATACCAGCTTTTTTAGTTTGTCAAACAGACCCATTACATGCTCCTAAGCAATTAATTTGCTATTAAATTATATTATTAGTTTGTTTTTTCCGCGATAAATTTTGCTACGTGTGCTTCAATTTCTGCTGCAGTTGGCATTTGTAGGGCTTCTTCTGCCATTGCTTGCACTTCTGAGAAGTGCGCATTGCGAATCACTTTCTTAACTGCTGGAATTGAGATCCCACTCATAGAGAACTCATCTAAGCCCATTCCAAGTAAAAGGAGCGTAGCGCGTTCGTCACCTGCAAGTTCACCACACATTCCCGTCCACTTACCTTCCTTGTGAGAAGCGTCAATTACTTGCTTGATCACAGTTAGAACAGCCGGTGATAGTGGATTGTATAGATGAGAAATGAGCTCATTACCTCGGTCTACTGCTAGAGTATACTGAGTTAAGTCATTTGTACCAATACTAAAGAAAGAAACTTCTTTAGCTAAGTGATGAGCAATAGCAGCCGCCGCAGGTGTTTCCACCATTATGCCTATTTCAATGCTTTCATCAAATGCTAAACCTTCAGCGCGCAGTTCTGCTTTATATTCTTCAATGGCCGCTTTCAGCTCACGAATTTCTTCTACTGAAATGATCATTGGGAACATAATGCGCAGCTTGCCGTGTGCTGAAGCGCGTAGAATACCGCGAAGTTGGTCACGCAGGATTTCACGACGATCTAAGCTAATACGAACCGCACGCCAGCCAAGAAATGGGTTCATTTCTTGCGGAAGATCCATATAAGGTAAATCTTTATCACCACCAATATCCATGGTGCGGATAATAATAGAGTGGCCAGCCATCGCTTCGGCGACTTCTTTATAGGCTTGGTACTGTTCTTCTTCTGTAGGAAGCGCTGTACGGTCCATAAACAGGAATTCAGTACGATACAGTCCAACACCCTCACCGCCATTGCGTTGAATACCGTCACAGTCTTTCACTGTACCAATATTGCCACATACTTCGACTTGATGGCTATCAAGCGTGACCGCGGGTAGGTCTTTCAGTTTGGCTAATTCAGCTTTGTCAGCAAGGAACTGTTCACGAATATTTTTTGCTTCGTCGAGTTCCGCTTGGGTTGGGTTCACGATGATTTTATTATTCATCGCATCCAAAATTAGGGTATCGCCGTTTTTGACTTGCTGGGTAATGTTGTTTGTGCCAACAATAGCAGGAAGTTCAAGAGAGCGAGCCATAATGGAAGTATGGGAGGTGCGTCCACCAATATCACAAGCAAAGCCTAAAACGTAATCTAGGTTAATTTGCGCTGTTTCAGATGGGGTAAGATCGTAAGCAACCAGAATCACTTCTTCATTAATATCACTGAGTGATACGATGTTGATGCCAAGCGCATTTTTAATAAATCGATTGCCAATATCACGAATGTCAGTGGCACGCTCTTTTAGGTATTCGTCATCGAGGGACTCTAGGGCTGTGGCTTGCTCTTCGATGATGGAATGGATAGCTTGGTCTACAGTGAGCTTATCACCTTTAATAAGAGCAAGAATCTCCTCTTCTAACTCTTCATCTTCAAGAAGCATGATGTGACCTTCAAAGATCGCTTCTTTTTCTTCACCAAACGTTTCTAGAGCTTTTTGTTTGACGATTTCCAGTTGGGCTGAGGATTTGTCTCGCGCACTATAAAAGCGCTTTACTTCCGCTTCTACTTGCGACGCCGAAATTTTGTGAGTGTTTAGAACGATTTCATCTTCTTGAAGGAGTAGCGCTTTACCAAAAGCAATACCTGGAGACGCTAGAATACCTGAGATCATAGCTGTACCTTTACTTAGTATAAAGTGGACGGATTACTAATTTTTAGCTTACTTAGAGGCTATTTCAACAAAGCCACTTGGTTGGCGACAACGAAGTGGCTTAGATATATGAAATGATGGTCTCTTAGTGTAGCTCATCCATAAGAGCAACGAGATGATCCACTGCTTCAGTCGCTTGCGCACCTTCCGCAGAAATTGTCACCATAGTGCCTTTAACTAGGCCAAGAGTTTGCAGTTTGAACAGGCTTTTCGCACTTGCGCTTTTGCCATTAGAAGTAACAGTGATGTCTGCATCAAACGATTTTGCTTCTTTAACAAACTGCGCCGCTGGGCGAGTGTGAAGACCATTTTCTGCAGTGATTTCTACTTGCTTCTCGTACATGTGATTTACCCCGTTGATATTAGATTATGTTTGAAGTCCAAGCCTTGATAATTAATTTTAGGCTCATGACCTTGGCTGTGTAAGTTCTTGTGACTTTTAATAACAGCCTAAATTCGTGCTTCTTTTATTTTGAAGCAAAAAATAAAGCCTAGAAATACTACCAAATGCTGAACATGAATCAATAAAAAAGCCCCTTAAAGGGGCTTTTTTGGTGAAAAATATGATTTGAGCACAGTTTTTTTGTGGTTACTGTTGATTCTCTTTTTCAGTGAAGATACCAGCAAATAGAGCGGTACTTAGGTAACGTTCACCAGAGCTTGGCAGTATAGCAACGATTGTTTTTCCAGCAAATTCAGGTAGTTCGGCAAGTTTGTTGGCAGCTACAACAGCTGCGCCAGAAGAAATACCCGCTAAAATGCCTTCTTCTTCCATTAGGCGTTGTGCCATTGTGATGGATTCGTCAGAAGTCACAGTAACAACCTTGTCAACAAGCTCAAGATCGAGGTTACCAGGGATAAAGCCAGCACCAATACCTTGGATTTTATGTGGTCCAGGTTGAACAGTGTCACCTGCGAGTACTTGGCTAATTACTGGGGATTCTGCAGGCTCAACCGCTACAGAGATGATAGCTTTGCCTTTTGTTTGTTTAATATAACGGCTAGTACCTGTAATAGTACCACCAGTACCGACACCAGAAACCAATACATCAATTTCACCGTCAGTGGCATCCCAAAGCTCAGGGCCAGTAGTTTGTTCGTGAATTGCAGGGTTTGCTGGGTTATTGAACTGTTGAAGTAGCAGTGTTGATTCAGGGTTGGCAGCAACAATTTCTTCTGCTTTAGAGATAGCCCCTTTCATTCCTTTTGCCGCTTCTGTAAGCACAAGGTTTGCCCCCAGCGCTTTTAATAGCTTACGGCGTTCAAGGCTCATTGACTCAGGCATAGTAAGAGTCAGTTTATAACCACGGGCAGCTGCGACGAAAGCAAGGGCGATACCCGTATTACCACTGGTTGGCTCAACAAGTTCAATGCCTTTTTTAAGAGCGCCAGATTTTTCTGCTTCCCAAACCATATTCGCGCCGATACGACATTTCACGCTAAAGCTTGGGTTGCGAGCTTCTACTTTAGCTAAAACGTTGCCATTGCTGACGCGGTTTAAGCGAACCAAAGGGGTGTTACCAATAGTCAGTGAATTGTCATCGTAAATCTTGCTCATGCTTTCTTCCTTGTTCGTTAAACGCTGGTAGTCTGGCGGTGAATCTTGACTGTGAATTGATTCAACCACATTTATTCTTTGATTCAAGAATATCTCCCAACTATAGAGTGATAAAGGAATAGTTGGTTATATCTAATGCTATTTTAGTTGTGGCTTAAATTCGTTCACCCACATCGCCGTTGCTCCACACACAGCCACAGGCATAACAATTAAGTTTAAAAAGGGTATCGAAGTGAAAAACGCCACCATAGCGCCGTAACCGTAGGCTTTGCTTTGTTTTTCTTTTAAACAGAGTCGCATGGTATTGAAATCGACTTTGTGATTATCAAAAGGGTAGTCACAATATTGTGTCGCCAGCATCCAACTGTGGAAAACAAACCAAATAATAGGGGCAACGGTTTGGCCAAATGCGGGAACGAGTAGTAAAACAAACAGTCCTAATGCTTTCGGGTACTGATAAACGATCTTGCGCCATTCTCGGGCTAATATTCTTGGTATATCTTTGATGAGTTCAAGCACGGTTTGATCATCTACGCCCTCAGGACTGAGCCTGAGTTCGACTTTTTCTGCGAGCAAACCATTGAAAGGAGACGCAATAAAATTGGCTAAGGTACTAAAGAAGTAGGAAAAGGTTGCTAAAATAGTGATAGCAAGTATTGGCCATAAAATATAACGTAACCATGTGAGAAATTCAGGTAACGCTCCAAGCCAGTATTCAATCCATTGATCGAGATGGCTAAATAGATAAAATAGAGAGCCACCTACTAATAGCACATTGATCAGTAGTGGCATAAATACATAACGGCGTAAGCCTGGTTTCATTGCTAACTTAAAACCTAAGAAAAAGTAGCCGATACCCGATTGAGGGGTTAAATTATGATGCATTGGGGCTTCCTGTAGCGGAGTTTGATGCTAATTAGACCTAATATAAGAAAAGCGTGCTCAAAATCACAGCATAAAGTGCATTGATTTTATTAAAAGATTCAACTCTATAACAGAGTTTTGTTAAAGTAGTTTAAGTAACTCAATCTCGGTGTCTCACCAGAGTAAAGCAGAGAGCAAAAAATGCAGGAATTGCGAATCGTATTGATAGTGGTAGGTGTTCTAGCCATTGCGGGCCTACTTATCCATGGTTTATGGACGAATAAACGAGAACAAAATGGCCGATTTTCGGATAAGCCACTGAGCAAACTCGCTGATGGTCCTATATCAGAGTCTGAAAGCGACCCATCAATAAATGCTCCTAAAACGGCAGTGCCTGCTGAAGATGACTTTGACGTGGTTAAAGTGGGTCAAAAACAGGATAAAAAAGAGCCGATTTTTTCTGGCTTTGATGAGGACATTGGTGATCCGTTATTAGAAACGGCTCAAGACGATAAATTCAGTAAGCAACACGCGGCAGAAAGCAAACCGTCGGTGACTGTGTATCCGGATGAACTGCCAACCATTACCATCAGCTCCGATGCCTACTCTAAGCATGAAGAAGAACCGTCAAGTGTCTTTATCAGTAAAGAGCCGTCAGCGCCCATTGCTCCTGTGGCCGAAGATATTCCACTGTCGATACAGGTGCAAGAAGAACAAGAGATTGATGAGCCAGTGGTCGTTACTGAGCCTGAGCCAGTAAAAGAGCCAGAAATGGAAGTGTTAGTGCTGCATGTAAAAGCGGCACACAATCAAATTTATGTTGGCAGTGATCTCTTCCCTAGTATGGAGCGAAACGGCTTACTCTTTGGACCTATGGATATTTATCATCGCCATGCGGATATCTCGGGCACAGGTAAAGTATTGTTTAGTGTCGCTAATATGCTCCAGCCGGGCACATTACAACATGATGACCCAGACACCTTTACCACTGAAGGTATCTCCTTTTTCATGACCTTGCCAAGTTATGGGGATCCAGAACAAAACTTTAAAATTATGCTGTATACCGCACAGATGATTGCCGATGATCTAGGTGGACATGTACTTGACGATAAACATGCCTTAATGACACGTAATCGTATTGATGCATTCAAGCGCCAAATTCAACAGTTTGTTCATCGCCAAAAAGCCAATGAAGTCAGCACTATCTAGCTTCCTTGCTTCAGCAAATGATAAAAAGGGCTCTGCATAGAGCCTTTTCTTTTTCCAAATTTTGAGAATTCCTATGTCAGATTCCATTCAACAGCAACACGCTAAGCTCTCTGAATCACTGCATTATCATGCGGTGCGTTATTACGTTGAGGACAGCCCAGAGATCCCTGATGCTGAATATGATCGCTTAATGCGTCAGTTGCTGGAATTAGAACAGAGCCACCCACAGTTGATTACGTTGGACTCCCCCTCTCAGCGAGTAGGAGGCGCGCCACTATCAGGGTTCACTCAGGTTTCCCATCAAGTGCCTATGCTATCACTCGATAACGCCTTCAGTGATGACGAACTGCTGGCCTTTCATAAACGGGCTCAAGACAGACTGAGTGCCTCTGAATTAGGTCCATTTAGTTGTGAACCTAAATTAGATGGTCTTGCGGTCAGTCTCATGTATGAAAATGGATTGTTGGTTCAAGCGGCCACTCGCGGTGATGGTGCCACGGGAGAAAATATTACACAAAACGTGCGTACTATCAGTGCCATTCCATTGAAATTACAAGGGGAAGGTTACCCGTCTCGTCTTGAAGTTCGCGGTGAGGTGTTTATGCCTAAAGCGGGTTTTGAGCGCATTAATCAACAGGCGTTAGCCAAAGGAGATAAACCCTTTGCTAACCCTCGTAATGCTGCCGCGGGCAGTTTGCGTCAGTTAGACTCGCGTATTACGGCAAAACGTCCTTTGGGCTTTTATGCCTATAGTGTCGGGGTTATCGAGGGTGGCGAGTTAGAACAAAGTCATTATCAGCGCTTTATTCAGCTGAAAGGCTGGGGGCTTCCTATGTGCCCTGCGGTACGTAAAGTGAATTCTTTAAATGAAGTGATAGCTTATTACCAACACATTTTAGCCACTCGAGATCAGCTTGATTACGAAATTGATGGTGTAGTGATTAAGATAGATGATATCGATAAACAGCAACAATTGGGCTTTGTAGCTAGAGCGCCTCGTTGGGCCATAGCTTATAAATTTCCAGCCCAAGAAGAGTTGACCTGTTTAAATGATGTGGAGTTTCAGGTAGGGCGTACTGGGGCGATTACTCCGGTGGCTAAGCTACAACCTGTGTTTGTGGGTGGGGTTACCGTGAGTAATGCCACACTACACAATGCGGATGAGATCCAACGACTGGGAGTCAGAATTGGCGATACGGTTATTATTCGCCGCGCCGGTGACGTGATTCCGCAGATCACGGGCGTAGTATTGGAGAGACGCCCCGAGGATGCCCAACCTATTATCTACCCAACCGTGTGCCCTGTGTGTGGTTCCGATGCTGAGCGCACAGAAGGGGAAGCGGTGACGCGTTGTACTGGTGGCCTAGTGTGTTCTGCACAACGTAAACAGGCGTTAAAGCACTTTGTATCTCGTAAAGCCATGGATGTGGATGGTTTGGGTGACAAGGTAGTGGAGCAATTGGTCGATAAAGAGATGGTGCAAACCCCAGCGGATCTATTTAAATTGAGTGCAGGTCGCATTACGGTACTTGAGCGCATGGGGCCAAAATCGGCGCAAAACGTGATTGATGCTCTGCAAAAATCAAAGCACACCACCTTGCCTAGATTTTTATACTCTCTCGGTATTCGTGAAGTGGGTGAAGCCACCGCCGCCAACCTTGCGCAACACTTTAAAACCTTAGTGGCTATCGAACAAGCGACGGTAGAGCAGTTACTTGAAGTACCTGATGTGGGCACGATTGTCGCCGATCACATCAAAGCGTTCTTTGCTCAGCAGTCAAACCAAGCGGTGATTGGTGAGTTGATTGACAATGGCATTACATGGTCAGAAATTAGCGAAGTGGCCGATGCACAAACATTACCATTAGCGGGGAAAACCGTGGTGTTAACTGGGTCGCTATCTCAGTTGACTCGCTCAGATGCGAAAGCAGCACTGCAAAACTTAGGGGCTAAAGTGACGGGGAGTGTATCGAAAAAAACCGATATCCTGTTTGCTGGAGAAGCGGCCGGTTCTAAACTTGCCAAAGCCCAAGAGCTAGGTGTTGAAGTTCAAGATGAACAAGGCTTGATAACTTTGATGCAAGAGAACGGAATGTAACGCTACGCTAAGAGCTGGGTCCTAGTGTTCTAGAGCCCAGCCCTTTGCTTTATTTCTTAACTCGTATATACAGCACAATACCTTCAACTTTGTAGACTTCTACCGTCGTTCCCGCCGCAAGATTGTGTTCTGTCATTGCCGACCAAGAAGTATCACCAAGCTTAATGCGTCCTTTACCTATGGGAAAATCTGTATCTAGGACAGTAAATTGGCCAATAAGGCTTTGCGAACGCTTGTTCAGTGTGGTTGTTTGCTCATCTTTTTGGTCTTTGCCTGTTTGATACCGCCACCACAGCCAAGTGGTGATCATGCTAAAACTGGCAAAACTCATCCACTGCATTTGCCAGCCTAGTGGTAATAAAGTCAGCAGTAAACCAACGACTAAGGCAGAAATACCTAGCCATAGACAGTAACCCGCCGTGCCCAGTACTTCAAAACAGAGTAATGCAAGACCCAAGGCGAGCCAATGCCAGTGATTAAGCTGTTGTAGCAGTTCTATCACGCGTTATCCTTGTTATTGGTTTTAAACATTTCAGCCACGCCAGCAATGGATCCCATTAGCCCTGATGCTTCTAGTGGTAGCATGATGACCTTGCCATTTTCAGCTTGGCCAATAGATTTTAGTGCATCGGTATACCCTTGAGCGATGAAGTAATTGACCGCTTGCATATCACCGGCAGCGATAGCTTCAGATACCATAGTTGTGGCGCGCGCTTCTGCTTCTGCTGAACGTTCACGAGCTTCCGCTTGCAAAATAGCCGCTTGTTTTTCACCTTCCGCTTTAAGTATTTCTGATTGTTTATGCCCTTGTGCTTTTAATATTTCAGCTTGTCTAATCCCTTCTGCTTCGAGGACTTCTGCACGTTTATTACGTTCGGCTTTCATTTGCGCATTCATCGCCGCCGTTAGATCTGCTGGGGGTTGAACATCTTTAATTTCAATACGAGTGACTTTTACGCCCCAAGGGTTAGTCGCTTCATCGACAATAGAGAGTAATCGAGTGTTGATCATGTCTCTTTGGCTGAGCATTTCATCTAATTCCATTGAGCCTAAAACGGTACGAATGTTAGTTAGCGTTAGGTTACGAATCGCATGTTCCAGTTCGGTGACTTCATACGCGGCTTTTGGTGCATCAAACACTTGTACGAAACAGACTGCATCAATAGTGACATTGGCATTGTCTTTTGAAATGACCTCTTGGGCTGGAATATCCAGAACGCGCTCCATCATGTTGATTTTATTACCGATAGAATCAATGAATGGAATGATGAGATTAAGGCCAGGATGCAGAGTTTTGGTATAGCGACCAAATCGTTCTACTGTCCAGTTACTGCCTTGAGGGACGGTTTTGATCCCAGCAGCAATTAAAACAATCGCCAAAATGATAAAAAAGGCGATGGTGATGAGGGTCGAGTTCATGCTTACTTTCCTTACAGTTAAGTCGTTGAGCGGTTACTATACCCGATTTAAGCCCTGTTCTATGTGCGGTAAGATTGAAAAAGGCGTGAAACATTCACGCCTTAATAAAAGTTTTTGTCTTGATATTCAATAAAACTAATAAAGAATTGAATATAGCTGACGGCGGTATTGTTTTGCGGTTAGGTTTTCTTGACCTAATGCAGACAGTACGTCCATAAAGGTTTTTCTTAGCTCTCCATCGAGAACCCCTAAATCTTTAGCAATAAATGACCATAACACCTCAAGAGCCTCATCGCTGCGGTTGACGGCGTGATATTGCAAGGCCAGTTCGTTGGCGACTTTGGCATTGCTAGAATCATTAGCCAGTTGTGACTCTAACCCTTGGATTTCTGGGCTGTTAGAGGCTTGTGCGTGCAACTCTAATTTGGCAATCAGCCCTTTGTAGTAGTTGTCTTGATACTCTAATGGAATGTGCGCCAATAATGCTTCAGCGTCACTAAATTGTGCCGTAGCTAATAGACAGTCTGCTTTAGCCAGTTTCACTTCCCCTTTATCTTGCAACTCTTGCTCAAGGCCATTTAATAGAGTGAGGGCTTCGCTGTATTGCTGCTCTGACATCAATGCTAAGGCTTTTTGCAGGTTTAACTCATCTTGGCTGGGTAAGTGTTTTTGCAACATGGCTTCGATAGCCGCAATAGGTTGCGGTCCTCCTAATCCATCAACGGCCTGTCCTTGATCGAACAAAGCGATAGTCGGTAGAGCTTGAATGCCAAATTGAGCCGCGATTTGTTGCTCTTGTTCACAGTTAAGAAGCGCGAGAGTAAATGCCCCTGCATATTGCTGTGCCAATTGCTGCATTTGCGGAACAAGATCTGCACTCTCTTGACTCATCGGTGCCCAGAAGTAAACAACAACCGGGGTGTTCATGGAGCCTTGCAAAATTTGTTGGAAGTTTTGCTGGTTCATTTCTACGATGAATTCTGAATGCATGGGTATGTTCCTAGACTAATAATAAGTGTGCGTAATTACCTTATAGATTGGGTTACTTTATGTAATCTCAAGGTATGAATGGTACAGATGCAAAAAACTCAGGTCATTCTCGCTAATTGGTATCATTAACGGAGTGAACCTGAGTTTCTGTAGTCTTGGTTAGTGTAAGGATTACAATAGAACTAAAACAAGAACCACAACCCCTACGCTTAACCAATTCAGCTTGTTTAAAGACATACTGTCCTCTGCAACGTGATGATTATCGTAACAGTGGTTATTTTGCACACCTTTTATTACAAAATTATGGCGATATGCCATTTTTTATCAAAACGGTTAACAAAATTAACTTGCAAGGATTTGCGCGAGTGCAGGTTGTAAGCGAGAGTAGTTAAAAGTGAAGCCCATCTCGGTTAAACGTTTAGGTTTTGCATTGACACTATCAAACAGCAAGCAACTGGACTCACCTAGTACCCACTGCATAACAAATTTAGGTGTGACAAAAAAATGGGGGCGCCCTAATAACTTGGCCAGTGTTTGGCTAAATTCTAGGTTAGTGACTGGGTGAGGGGCGACTAAGTTAAAAGCGCCACTGCAGGCGTGGGTTTCTAGCAAAAATTGCATAGCACGCACCATGTCCTGCATATGAATCCAAGGCATATATTGTTGCCCAGAACCTAAAGGCCCTCCTAAGCCAAGCTTGTAAGGGGGCAACATTTTTTCCAGTGCCCCTCCTTGAAGGCCTAATACAATGCCCGTTCTCAGTACCACTACTCGGGTACGCTGGCTGTGCGCTTGATGAGCAATGTTTTCCCACTCTTGGCAGACATAGTGTGCAAAACCGCAGGTTTTATATGGGGTGTCTTCCTCTACTCGTAATTGTTTTTGATCCCCATAGATCCCCACTGCTGAAGCGTTAATCAGTACTTTCGGTGGCGAGTCACTTTGTTTTATGAGTTGCACAAGTTTGCGTGTGATGTCCCAGCGACTGTCGCAAATGTGTTTTTTTTGTGCCTCAGACCAACGCTTGTTCACGATAGGCTCTCCGGCGAGATTGATTACAGCGTCAAAGTCTGACAAGCACGAGAGGTGATTTAAGGAGTTGATGAATTGTAAACTGTTAGAGTTGACGTGTTTTAGTTGGCGCGCAGCATTATCACAATCTCTGCTCAAGATAGTCATTTGATGAGGGATCAGTTGTTTGACCAAAGAACGGCCAACGAACCCTGTTCCACCTGTAATCAATATGTGCATACCCGCTCCAATTTCAAAAAATAACCTAAGCCACAGGTCCTGTATGGTTAACCTAAAGGGCACGCCATGGACATCTTACATGGCGACTTATAATTATAGACGGTGTAATTCGACTCTTGTATCAATCAAACCTAACCGTGTATTCGTTCTGTCTAGGTAAGTGGTGGATCCTCTGGCGCTTGGCCTATGGCATTGTTACACTTTGGCCAAATATAAAATAGATAGAGTAACATCGATAATGAAACTGTTTTTTGCTTCCGATTTGCATGGCTGCTTAACCTCCACAAAACGTGTTATAGAGGCTTATAAAGCGTCTGGTGCCGATCACTTTATTTTACTAGGTGATATCCTCAATCACGGACCAAGAAATGCCGTTCCTGCTGACTATGCTCCAGCCAAAGTGGCGGAGCTTCTTAATGAATATCAACAAGATATTATATCGGTTCGCGGTAATTGTGATAGTGAAGTGGATCAGATGTTGCTTGAGTTTCCCATGATGAGCGACTTCGCATTGGTGTTGTTAGATGGGGGAAAAAGGCTCTTTTTAACTCACGGTCATTTATACAACCAAAACAAATTGCCACCCCTGAAACGCGGTGATGTGCTTGCCCATGGGCACACCCATTTCCCGGTTGCTGAATGTATGGGTGAGTACACACTATTTAATCCAGGCTCAGCCACGTTACCTAAAGGGGGCAATGTGGCCAGTTATGGTGTACTGAGTGATAATCAACTGCAGGTAGTGAGCTTTAGCGGTGATGTGTTAGCACAAACACACATTGAGTAGCGTGAGAGAGAAACCATAAAGGAGATAGAGCCTCCTTTATGGTTATAGCAATGATGGACAACGACGGGGCTTATAGCTCCATCGTTGACACTAATACTCGAGAGCCGTGATCTAAACTGGTCAGCAAAATCGAGTTATTGTTAATGATGTCAACTCGACGGCTTTGTTGGGCATCGGTCAATAACACTTGTTTGATGATATTTAAGTGAGCTTCACTAAATTCTTGGTTATCAATGGCTGATGATTGTTTAAAATCTTTCAGATCGATCAGTAAGTAGTTATCACTTAATTGCCAAGAGCCAGATTCCGTTATATTGAGCGTATGGGGGCTGTTCTTGGTCGTGCCAAATAATTGAATACGAGATACACGCATGTATTCACCATTCGGCCAATACTTGACGTTAGAGGTAATGTTGACTTTTCGCAGCTTGCCAAGTTTTTTATCTGCTTGTTCTGAATGCACAAAAGCCACTAAGTGAGTTTGCCATTCACGAGCAGTAAGCACTTGCTCTATTTTGACATTACTGCCCCAGAACAGCCATCCACTAATCACAGTCGAAATCGCGAGTAAGATCAACGCAACACGTTTATTCATTATTGGTCGTCCTCCTCAGCACAAATACCCACTAAGTCTTGTTGGTTTGCCACTAATCGTATGGTGGTATTTTCCGATGTATGTGTAGGGCCATGAATGTAGCTCAAAAAGAGTTGCTGAGCTTGACTGGCCGTCGCAATCACTTCTACTGGGGTTGCATCGTTTGGGTGCGCATTTATATAGTGGCTGACGCAACTGTTAATACTGTCTACCCACTTACTTAAGTCTGGATGGCCTTCGGTAGTGTTAACGGGAATACCATTGACTACCGTTACTGCACGAAATTTGGCCGGCGCAGAGTTAGGGGTGATTAACGCAATAATAGGCAGCAGTAATGCTATGACTAATATAATTCGTGTATTGGTGTCCCAATGGGTCCAGAAAGCGGGTTTCTTGGTATTTGGTAACGGGCTTTCTGTCTCTGCCTCTTTCAATTGTAATTTGCTGATAGAAGCAAGAGCGTGTTGATCACCCATAGACGCTGTGATTAGCGCTTCTTTTTGCGTGGTAGCGGAGGCTTGTTCAACAGAGGAAATGAGTTGATAACCACGCTTTGGTACCGTTTTTATAAATTGGGGTAACTTGGTTGAGTCTTTAAGTACTTTTCTTAGAGTAGAAATGGCCTGAGTGAGGCTAGAATCATCAACTTGAAAGCCTTGATCACGCCAAACAAACTCATGCAGTTGGTCACGGGTGACCACTTCATTTGCATGTTCGCATAATAAAGTAAGGATTCGGCTTTCATTACTACCAAGTCGCACCAAACTATCGTCATCTAGTTGATCGATAAGAGAGTTACTATTTGGATCAAAAATATATTGCTGGGCTAGTATGTATTTAATACCGATTTGGCTCATTTATATCTTCTTTGATTTTCGCAAATATGCTTCATGCACCATCACACTCATTCCCTATGAAGTATGAGATAAATCGTCGTTTTGAACGAATATCCGGCATAGCATAATAAAATTTCTTATAAAAAACAGTTTTTTTATCCTAATTAACCTTGAATTTGTCTAACTGACCCCTATCTCATGAATCATAGGTACAAGTAATACATTATATGCATACAAATGCATTTGTGAATAACATGAAAGATATGGAGTAAAAATGAGCGAAACTGCATCAGCGAATAAAGAAACGCGAGGTTTTCAATCAGAGGTTAAGCAACTGCTTCACCTTATGATCCACTCACTGTATTCAAATAAAGAAATCTTCTTGCGTGAGCTTATTTCGAATGCTTCGGATGCTTCGGATAAACTGCGTTTTCAAGCGTTATCTCAGCCTGATCTCTACCAAGGGGAGGCCGATTTAGGCGTTAAACTCTCTTTTGATGAAAAAACCAATACTTTAACCGTTTCTGATAATGGCATCGGTATGACTCGTGATGATGTCATCGAGCACTTAGGTACTATTGCGAAGTCAGGCACTGCGGAGTTCTTCTCTAAGCTATCTGAAGACCAATCTAAAGATTCACAGCTAATAGGTCAGTTTGGTGTGGGCTTCTACTCGGCATTTATTGTCGCGGATGCCGTTACCGTGCGCACTCGTGCTGCGGGCCTTTCTGCTGAGCAAGGGGTGCAGTGGCACTCTGCGGGTGAAGGGGATTACACCATTGAAGACATCACTAAGGCGTCTCGTGGTACTGATATTATTTTGCACATGCGTGAAGAAGGTAAAGAGTTCCTATCTGAGTGGCGTTTGCGTGATGTGATCAGTAAGTATTCTGATCATATTGGTATTCCTGTGTCTATTTTGACTCAGGTGACCGATGACGAAGGTAAAGCAACGGACGAAACCAAATGGGAGCAGGTCAATAAGGCTCAAGCTCTTTGGACGCGTGCTAAGTCTGACATTGCCGACGAAGAATACCAAGAGTTCTACAAGCATGTTTCAAGTGATTATGCTGATCCGCTATTGTGGAGTCACAACAAGGTAGAAGGCAAAAACGACTACACTAGCTTGTTGTATGTGCCATCAAAAGCCCCGTGGGATATGATGAACCGTGATCATAAAAGTGGTCTTAAACTTTATGTACAACGCGTTTTCATCATGGATGACGCCGAGCAATTCATGCCATCCTACCTACGCTTTGTGAAGGGTTTGATCGACTCTAACGATTTACCATTGAACGTGTCTCGCGAAATCCTACAAGACAACAAAGTGACTCAATCACTGCGCAATGCTTGTACTAAACGTGTGCTGACTATGCTGGAAAAACTGGCTAAGAAAGACAACGACAAGTACCTTTCTTTCTGGAAAGAGTTTGGCCTAGTGTTAAAAGAAGGCCCTGCAGAAGATCATGCCAACAAAGAAAAAGTGGCCGGTCTATTGCGTTTTGCATCAACGGAAGTGGATAGCAATGAGCAGTCTACTAGCCTAGCAGGCTATGTTGAGCGCATGAAAGAAGGTCAAGATAAGATTTATTACCTAACGGCCGATAGTTATGCTGCTGCCAAAAACAGCCCTCACCTAGAGCAATTTAAAGCAAAAGGCATTGAAGTGGTCTTAATGTATGACCGCATCGATGAGTGGCTAATGAACTACTTAACTGAGTTTGATGGTAAGTCGTTCCAGTCCATCACTAAAGCGGGTCTTGATCTGAGCCAGTTTGAAGACGAGCAGGAAAAAGAGAAGCATAAAGAGACCGAGGAAGAGTTTAAATCGGTTGTTGAGCGCACCAAAGAGTACTTAGGTGAGCGTGTTAAAGAAGTCCGTACCACATTTAAGTTGGCAAATACTCCTGCAGTCGTTGTTACTGACGATATGGAAATGGGCACGCAAATGGCCAAACTATTAGAGGCTGCAGGTCAAGCAGCACCTGAGGTTAAGTACATTTTAGAGTTAAACCCAGAGCATGATGTGGTGAAACAGATGGCCGATACGGCAGATGATATTGCCTTTGGCCGTTGGGTTGAACTGCTATTAGGTCAAGCAATGCTGGCGGAGCGTGGTTCTTTAGAAGACCCAAGTCAATTCCTAAGCGCTGTCAATCAGTTGCTGGTTAAATAACCGATTAACGGATTATAAGCAAAGCTGAACATTAAGCCTAGAATTATGCTAGTATTCTGGGCTTAATCATTATCAAAGCCAATTTATACCAAAACTGGCAGTAGAATCTGTGCTTTCAGGATGCTGTTTTGGGTTTCGGTATAAAAAGAATATTCAAAGAGGAAAAACAATGCGCATCATTCTTTTAGGTGCTCCTGGTGCAGGTAAAGGCACTCAGGCTCAGTTCATCATGGAAAAATATGGTATCCCACAAATTTCTACTGGTGACATGTTACGTGCCGCGATCAAAGCGGGAACTGAGCTAGGCAAAAAAGCTAAAGGTGTAATTGATGCAGGTCAATTGGTTTCTGATGACATCATTCTAGGTCTTATCAATGAACGTATTGCACAAGACGACTGCGAAAAAGGCTTTCTACTTGATGGCTTCCCTCGCACAATCCCACAAGCTGACGGCCTAAAAGAAATGGGCGTTCAAGTGGATTACGTGATTGAATTTGACGTAGCTGACGATGTAATCGTAGAGCGTATGGCGGGTCGTCGTGCTCACCTTCCATCAGGACGTACTTACCACGTAGTATTCAATCCGCCGAAAGAAGAAGGCATTGATGACGTTACTGGTGAAGCGTTAGTCGTTCGTGATGACGACAAAGAAGCAACCGTTCGTGCTCGTTTAGACGTATACCACACGCAAACGGCTCCACTGGTTCAATACTACGGTAAAGAAGCAGAAGCAGGCAATACTCAGTACTTGAAGTTCGATGGTACTAAGCAAGTTGCAGAAGTGAGCGCTGACATCGAAAAAGCACTCTCTTAATTATTGCTTATTGATACACGAATTTAGATACTAGAAGGACGACCTTAGGGTCGTCCTTTTTTTATTGCTTAGATGTCAGGACGTTATGGAAAACCAATCTAAAATAGGTGTATTGCTCGTTAATTTAGGCACTCCCGATGAAGCCACAACCAAAGGGGTAAAGCGCTTTTTAAGTCAGTTTTTGCATGATAAACGTGTTGTGGATATGAACCGCTGGTTATGGTGCCCGCTTTTACATGGCGTGATATTGCCGGTGCGTGCCCCTAAGGTTGCTAAGCTTTATCAGGGGGTGTGGATGAAGGAGGGGTCACCTTTGCTGGTGCACGCTAAAAGACAAGTGGCTAAGCTAAAGCAGGCCTTGTCTATTCCTGTGGAATTGGGGATGACATATGGTAACCCCAGTTTATTGGTGGGGATGCAGTCATTGCTTCAGCAAGGGGTGCAAAAGGTGATAGTTTTGCCTTTATATCCGCAATATTCGGCCACCACAACGGCCGCCGTGGTGGATGGCCTTAGTGTGGCATTCAAACAAATGACGGTCGTCCCTTCGTTTGAGGTAGTAGGTGATTATCATGATCACCCTCTGTACATTAAAGCCTTAGCAGACTCTGTGCGCCGTTCTTGGCAACAAAGAGGGCGCGGGGAGTATTTGTTGTGCTCTTATCATGGGATCCCTAAACGGTTTGCTGATAATGGCGATATTTACCCGCAGCACTGCGCGAAGACCACCGATTTGTTAGCCAAAGAGTTAGGCTTAAAGTCTCACCAAATAGGGATGACTTATCAATCTCGCTTTGGTCGAGAGCAGTGGTTGCAACCTTATACTGATAAAACATTACAGCAACTGCCAAAACAAGGCATAAAACAGTTAGATATTTTGACGCCGGCGTTTTCGGCAGACTGTTTGGAAACGTTGGAAGAGATCTCCGTTGAATGTAGTGAGGTTTTTATTCTGGCAGGGGGAGAAAAATTCAACTATATTTCTTGTCTCAACGACAGTGATGCCCATATTAAATTGATGGCTAGTTTAGTTAATGACCGCATACCGTACAGTGATTGAGCACTCGTGCCTTGTTGGATATTAAGTCGGTGAATGAACTGATAGAGTATATACAATGAATCTGTAACCGAACAGGAAAGGGTACAGAGAGCTGTTTAGGGGTAAGGTGATGAAACGTTGGTATTTATTGTATTGTAAGCGAGGGGACCAACAGCGGGCACAGTTGCACCTAGAAAATCAAGGTGTTGAAGTGTATTACCCTAAGCTCATTACAGAGAAAGTGATACGCGGTAAGCGTACACAAAAAATGGAACCCTTGTTTCCTAGTTATATGTTTATCCAGTTTGATTATGAACAGGGCCCGTCATTTACCACGATACGTTCTACTCGGGGTGTGGCGGATTTTATTCGTACTGGACAATATCCTACGGAGTTGCAAGGTGACCTCATCTTGACTTTAAAAGACCTCGAAGACGGGCAACAGGTGATTGAATCAGAGATGCCAAGTCAGGGGGATTGCGTGGAGATTAAATCAGGTCAATTTGCTGGGGTTGATGCTATTTATCAAGAGCCTGATGGGGATAAACGTTCCATTTTGTTAATTACCTTGATTAACAAAAAAGTGGAAGTAGTGGTTGATAACCAAGATTTAGGTTTGTAATGATAAGTAAAGGGCGCTAACTCAGTTAGCGCCCTTTATGTCTTTTATGAGTAAAACCGTATTAGTAGGCTTCGTTGTGAATGGACTTCACTGCACGACCGGATGGATCGGCGTTGTTTTTGAATGACTCATCCCACTCAATCGCTTTTGCTGATGAACACGCAACGGAAGGTCCACCCGGTACACATTCTGCTGCCGATGGTAGCGGGAACAACTCTTCAAAGATTTCACGGTACACGTAACCTTCTTTGGTTGACGGTGTGTTGTACGGGAAACGATATTTAGCCGATTCCATTTGTTGATCGGTGACTTTCGCTTCGGCCACTTCACGTAATGTATCAATCCAGCTATAGCCAACCCCATCAGAGAATTGCTCTTTTTGACGCCAAGCGATGGATTCTGGAAGGTAATGCTCAAAACACTCACGTAAGATGTGTTTTTCCATTTTTCCGTTGCCACACATTTTGTCTTTAGGGTTTAAGCGCATTGCTACATCAATGAACTCTTTATCAAGGAAAGGTACTCGACCTTCAACGCCCCAAGCGGCCAAAGATTTGTTGGCACGAGCACAGTCAAACATGTTCAAAGCCAGCAATTTACGTACCGTTTCTTCATGGAACTCTTGTGCGTTTGGCGCTTTATGGAAATACAAGTAACCGCCAAAGATTTCATCTGCACCTTCACCAGAAAGCACCATTTTGATCCCCATCGCTTTGATTTTACGTCCCATTAGGAACATAGGCGTAGAGGCACGAATGGTAGTCACATCGTAGGTTTCAATATGGTAAATCACATCGCGAATGGCATCGAGACCTTCTTGAATGGTGTAGGTCATTTCATGGTGAACGGTGCCAATTTGGTCGGCCACTTCACGAGCGGCGATAAGATCCGGCGCCCCTTCAAGACCCACAGCAAAAGAGTGCAATTGTGGCCACCATGCTTCTGATTGGCTGTCGTCTTCAACACGCATTGCAGCAAAGCGTTTAGCCACGGCTGAAGTAATAGAAGAGTCAAGACCGCCAGACAGTAGTACGCCATAAGGCACATCTGTCATTAGTTGACGTTTAACCGCCGCTTCAAGGGCTTCAGTGAGCTCTTCTTTGCTGGTGGAGTTGCCTTGTACTGCGGCATATTCGTTCCAATCACGTACATAGTATCGTGTGGCTTCTTCAGAGGTCGAATCTAGGTAGCTACCTGGAGGAAATTCACTGACTGTTTTACATACAGGAACCAATGCTTTCATCTCAGACGCTACGTAGAAGTTACCGTGTTCATCATGGCCTTGGTAAAGAGGGATGATACCAATGTGGTCGCGACCAATTAAATAGGTGTCTTTTTCTTCATCATAAAGAATAAAAGCAAAGATACCGTTCAGTTCTTCAAGTAGATCCACACCTTTATCTTGGTAAAGAGCCAGAATCACTTCACAATCCGAATCTGTTTGGAATTCATACTTGCCTTCATAGCGAGCACGAATTTCTTTATGGTTATAAATTTCACCATTCACCGCTAAGATCAATTTCTTATCTGAACTATACAGTGGCTGAGCACCACTATTTAACCCAACGATAGCTAAACGCTCGTGAGCTAAAATGGCTCTTTCTGATGAATAAATACCAGACCAATCCGGCCCACGGTGGCGAAGTTTCTTCGACATTTCTAACGCCACAGGGCGAAGTTTGTCTGCATCAGTTTTAATGTCGAGAATCCCAAATACCGAACACATGTTTATATCCTTACAAATTCATTTCGTATAAGTTCAATTTGCCACTGTTGGCAGAAAAAGCAACCCACTATTCAATATTTAAATAGCAAAAGGTAACTTAACCCGAATGATATTTAATCAAACGGTCTTTTAGGTTGATATTGTTTATCAAGTGAAGAAAAAGTGAACGCTTACAAGGGGGGAATGCTAAATCCATCGCGTCCCGATGTTTTGACTTTATATAAAGCCTGATCAGCTTTTTCAAAAAAGGTCAGCCGATTCATAGTGTCAGGGTCAAACTCACAGCCACCGATACTAATGCTGACCTTAGGTTGTATCGGGTGTGGCAGATTCAGATCAGAGACAGCCTGTAGTAGGCTTTGTGAAATGGAGATTAAGCCACTATGACTGGTGTTGGGTAATAGAATGACAAACTCTTCACCACCAAATCTCGCTACAGTGTCAGTTTCACGGCGACAAGTTTGGTCGAGAGTCGTGGCGAGTGTTTTTAAGTATTCGTCCCCAATGTGATGCCCTAGTTTGTCATTGACTACTTTAAAGTGGTCGACATCGATAACCAGCAAGCCAAGAGGAGAGTGAGCACGAGAAGCACGATTAATTTCTTCAAGTAACTGGTGATCAAAATAGCCTCTATTATACAGTCCGGTCATTGCATCACGACCAAGAAGAACTTGCAGTTGCACTTTTTGCGCTTCTAATTGCATCATCTGCATGGTGATTTTTTGTTTGGCTTTACGCTGTTGTTGGTTGTGAGTAAAGTTGCGTAACTGAGTCGTGTAATGATCCTGCCCGAGATAAAGTAACCAACTAATAATCATTAAATTAGAAATCAGCAGGTGATGGCTTAAAATCTCAGTGTGCTTGTGAGTATACATAACAAATAGGTAGCCACATAAAATGCTACAGCCATAGATAACGATGATTTCTCGTTTGCGTAAAATAGTCACTTTTGCTAAAGCAGTAATGATGATGATCGATACTGGGGCTAAGGTGAATGAGTGACTCATTAGGGTTGCATGAAATAATGCCAAAACACAGGCGATTAAAAACAAACACAGTATGTTGTAGATATTTTTAAGGGGCAGTCTGGCGATAATAAACCAAGTTAACAAACAAAAAATGGGCGCAGTATACAGGAGATAAAACCGAAACTCTTGTATGTCCTCAAGAGAGTTGAGTAATGCACTTTTGGGTATCCACATTTGCATAATAAAACCAAATCCGAATAGATATAAAGCGACTATAGGCAACCATGTATGTAATTGCTCACGATTATGCTTAGTTATAACAGTTAGAAATTTAGACTTTTGTGCTTCTGAGAGTTTTTTTAGCACCGTGTCCTACCTGTAAGGAAAAAGATAACCTAAGAATAGTATACCCAATGACCTTAGTAGAGGAATAGCAGATATTCTTAGGTTGTATACAAATTTATTTTTCAATAGTTTATCTTCAATTTTTTTCATTATAAAACTGAGGTGATAAAGTGTCACACACATGACGAGCAAAGCCACTTCCAGCTTCACTATAGATATCAAAGGCTGCGTCAGCACCAAGCTCAATAAATTGCTCCACTTGGTCTGGGTATTCAGCAATAGCAGCTACTTTCCCTGTATAACCTCTTAGCCTTAACTGCTCTAACGCAAAGCGGTTCCCTTGGTTATTCGGGATCGCCAGTAACACTAATTTTATTTGATCAATATGTTGCACACGTTCCCAAAAGTCGGAGTCTGTGACATCGCCACACAAGGTATTGCGACTCGCTTGTAAATGTTGGCCTGTGGTGTCTTGGCGTATCTCTATGCCGAGACAAATATTACCGTGACGTGCAGTGAGTTCATCATAAGCACCAGTACCAATACGCCCCATACCCAACACCATCACTTGCGCTGGGCCGACACTGATAAATTGGTCTCGAATATTAATTGTGCAATCACTGCGTTCTTTTAGCCAAGCGGCACTGTAGCGATATATGCGATTACTAAAGCGGTTTAGGGGCGCAGCAATAATAAAAGAAATGGACACCGCCAATGCGATGGAAACCATAATATCTCCAGAGATCCATCCTTGCTTATAGGCCAGTCCACCGACGATTAAGCCAAACTCGCTGAAGTTAAATAAAGTGAGAGAGGCGAGTAGCGATGTGCGAATACGAAACTTAAAGCGATCTAAGATAATGTAATAGAGGAGGCCTTTTACCGGTAATAGCAACATAAATAGCAGAGCCAGAATTAAGCCTGCCATGGTCGGTTGTTCAGAAAGGCCAATATTGAGAAAGAAGCAAACAAGCAACATCTCTTTTAGATTAAATAAAGACTTAGACAGTTCGGATGCTTTTTTGTGCCCAGCCAGTAGCATGCCAAGTATTAGCGCGCCAAGATCGCCTTTAACCCCCACTAATTCAAACAGTCCTGCTCCCGCCACTAAAGCAAAAAAGATACCGCAAAGTACCAATAACTCGCCGTGTCCCACTTTATCTAATATTTTATAAAAAACCGGTCGAGCTAAAGGGAGCGCGAACAAAAAGAGGGCATACCATTCGGGAACTTTCCCGGTTGATACGGTGAGAAAGGCCACCGCAAAGATGTCCTGCATAACCAAAATACCAATGGCGATGCCACCATAGGTGGAGTTTAACTCTCCATTATCTTGTAAGGCTTTAATGGCAAAAACGGTGCTAGAAAAGGAGAGCGCAAAACCTAAGATAATTAATTGTGCAATGGACATGTCGGCAAATAAACTGACGCCGATCACTTGCAGAGCGATTAAGCAAAGACTAAAAAAAGCGGTAGAAGCAAGATTATGTAAGGTGGCTCCTCCCCAAATTTCTTTGGACAGTAAGATTTTTACATCCAGCTTTAAGCCAATAGTAAATAGAAGCAGGGTGACGCCAAGATCGGCGATGTGGTTGATGGTTGAATTACTTTCAAAGCCGAATGCATTCAGTGTAAAACCTGCAAGTAAAAAGCCCACTAAAGGGGGCAAATTGCACTTTTGGGCGATAAACCCCGCCAAAAAAGCGCCGCAGATGAGCATGATTTCCATTTATTACCGTCTCATTGGGTTGAGGGACTACGCTCACTCAACCGCTACGAGACAGCAATGATTGAATTAATGCGTTGAGTCCATTAATTTTTGTAGCAATACGCCATTTAACATGGCTCGTTTTATCATGGCAAAAGCCCCCATAGTAGGGAACTGCTCTAGGTCAGATGAAACAATAGGAAGATCCTTGTGAAAAGCGGTTAAAGATTGGCTATTCACGTTCCTTTGGATCGCGGGGAATAATACCTCTTTTGCTTGCGTGATATCACCAGCGATAACAATTTTTTGCGGGTTGAACAGGTTTATTACAATTGCAATGGCTTTTCCTAACTGAACCCCAACACGCACAATACTTTGTGTGGCTAAATCATCACCCATAAGAGCATGCTTGCAGATGATTGGAATGGTAATATTGGCTTCATCGGCTAAAGTCGAATCGTAACCACGCGCGAGGCGAGCTTGAACACCTTTTAAAATGGCAGGATTAGCGGCGATGGTTTCTAGGCAACCAAAATTGCCACATTGACATTGCTCACCTAATGGATCTACTTGAATGTGGCCAATTTCGCCGACATTGCGATTGGAGCCTAAAAAGACGTGTCCATCGGCCATTATACCCGCACCTGTCCCTCTATGGACACTAATCAACACGGAATCTAAGCTGTCTTTGGTCGCTCCAAAATAATGCTCAGCCAGTGCCATAGCTCGAATATCATTACCCACAAAACAGCCGATATTAAACTGCTCAGATAATATTTGTCCCAAAGGTAGGTGGTCAATTTTAGTGTGGGGCATATAGTGGACTTCACCCTCATCTGGGTTGACCAACCCAGGCAGGACGACACCAATAGCAATCAGATTGTGCGCAATTAATTCATTACTGGCTTTAAACAGCTTAATTTTGTCAATCAGTTGGCGGATTAATTGCTCTTGGTCACTGTATTGAATCGCCGACTCAGATTTTGACAGTATCTCGCCACTCAAATCGTGTAAGGATAATTGAATGTAATCTCTTCCTACTCGCACAGCGATAGAGTGAAACTGCGTCACTTGTGTGGTGAGAGAGATAGCGCGTCGCCCACCGGTTGAAGCTTGATGAGCCACTTCTTGAATTAAGTTATGCTCTAAAAGCTGACGAGTGATTTTAGTGACACTCGCCGGTGCTAAATGGCTCAATTCTGATATTTTGATTCGAGAAATTGGCCCTTGTTGGTCAATGAGTCGATAAACAGCGGCACTATTTAATTGCTTTACTAAATCTACGTTGCCAATTTGTCCGCCTGTCATAATTATCCCTGTATATACTGGCCGTTTACTACGGTCCCTTGTACATTAAAATTGTTATCGAAAATAGTAAGGTTTGCGATCATACCTGATTTTACGCGACCCAGTTTGTGCTGCATGCCAATGGCTTTTGCTGGATAGAGCGTCGCCATACGCAGTGCTTCATCCAGTGAGATACCTACATGTTTAACGCAGTTCTCTACCGCTTCAATCATAGTTAACGCTGAACCACCTAATGTACCATCTTTACCTACGCATTTGCCATTTCGAACATAAACGGTTTTGCCGACAAAGTTAAATTGTTGCATATTTGCTCCGGCAGGTGCAGTGGCATCCGTTACCAGTATGAGTTTATCTTGCTTAAGTCGGTGCGCAATGCGGACATTGGCGTAGTCAATATGATGACCATCAACAATAATGCCGGCGTACACATCATTTGTGTCGAATACGGCACCCACAACACCAGGCTCTCGTCCTGTCATTGGCGTCATGGCATTAAAAAGGTGAGTGGCGAAGGTGATGCCTTCTTTGAAACTATCCCTAGCTTGTTGATAAGTAGCAGCTGTATGTCCTATGGATACAACAATACCTGCATTGGTTAATTGTCGTATATGTTCAGGCTTATTTTGCTCCGGAGCTAAGGTGACTTTTGTGACCCATTGCGCATGTTGACAGATAAAATCAATCATTTCATTGTCGGATTGGCGAATGTAGGACTCGGTATGGATACCTTTTCTAGCAAGGTTGAGATAAGGCCCTTCTAAATGTAAGCCTAAAGACAGGTGCTCATGTTGCTGGTGGAACTGTCGTTGCGCTTCAATGGCGTTACGCATGCTTTCATCGGAGGAGGTGATCAAAGTGGGTAAAAAACTAATGCATCCCGATTTAAGGTTAGCTTGATGCATAGTGTGTATGGTGTCGGCTGAGATTTCGTCATTGAACATCACACCACCACAACCGTTTAACTGCAGGTCAATAAATCCAGGGCTAAGATTGGCTCCTTGCAAATCGATACATTGCATCTCAGAGTCCAGTTGTTGCTCTGGGCAAATCATGCTGATTTGTTGGTTATTGACCACAACTGCGTGGTTATAAAGAGTATCGCTTCCCGTAAATACGGTGCAATTCGTTAATGCATACATACTTGCTGCTCTTATGTTGAAAGTGGTTGATAGTGTCTGTTTACATTTCTATTTAGTCATTATGAGTATACTGGAAATGGTAGTTAATTTTAATATCGAAATAAGTTTTATGATCGAGGTAACAATATCATCCCCTTTTCGCTTGTTGCTATGACACTGCTCACGTTTTATGGGGTTTTAATTTGCGACGCAAAATTATCTCATTACTATGATTAGGACTAAATTAATTATTTAAAAAAAGTTTTAAACTTATTGTCTAATTCCTCAGGGGAGAATTAACGTGAATATTCTTGGATACTTTCAGAAGGTAGGTAAGGCACTGATGGTGCCGGTTGCTACGCTACCAGCAGCCGCTATATTAATGGGGATTGGTTATTGGATTGACCCAACAGGGTGGGGGGGCAACAGCGCCTTTGCTGGCTTCTTAATTAAAGCTGGGGCCGCCATAATTGATAACATGTCATGGCTATTTGCTGTGGGTGTGGCTTACGGCATGTCTAAAGATAAAGACGGTGCTGCCGCTCTCGCCGCACTGGTCATGATGTTTGTTGTGACAACCTTACTTTCGCCAGGGGCTGTGGCGCAAATCCAAGGTATTGGCATCGATGCTGTATCCCCAGCGTTTGGTAAAATTGAAAACCAGTTTGTGGGTATATTAGTTGGTATTTTATCAGCAGAAATATACAACCGTTTTTGCACAGTAGAGCTGCATAAGGCTTTGGCGTTTTTCTCTGGTAAACGTCTAGTGCCTATCTTAACTTCCATAGCGGGCATCGCTGTATCATTTGTTTTGATGTATGTGTGGCCGGCTATTTATGACGCTCTGGTTCATTTTGGTGAATCTATCCAAGGTATGGGGTCAGTGGGTGCGGGTATCTACGCCTTCTTCAACCGTTTACTGATTCCTGTAGGGCTTCATCACGCATTAAACTCAGTATTTTGGTTTGATGTTGCCGGCATTAATGATATCCCTAATTTCTTAGGGGGAGCAAAATCATTAGATGAAGGTACTGCCACTGTTGGTGTAACGGGTATGTATCAAGCGGGCTTCTTCCCAATTATGATGTTTGGTTTGCCGGGTGCTGCATTGGCGATGTACCACACTTCAAAGTCTAAAAATAAAGCGAAAGTGGCGTCGATTATGATTGCAGCAGGCTTTGCTGCATTCTTTACCGGTGTTACTGAGCCTCTTGAGTTCTCGTTTATGTTCCTAGCACCGGGACTGTATGTTCTGCATGCGGTACTTACCGGCATCTCAGTATTTATTGCTGCGCAAATGCAGTGGATTGCAGGCTTTGGTTTCTCAGCAGGTCTTGTGGATATGGTGTTGTCGAGTCGTAACCCGCTAGCGAAAGACTGGTATATGCTGATTCTGCAAGGTTTTGCATTCTTCGGTATTTACTATGCGGTGTTCCGTACCGTCATCCTTAAGTTTGGTCTTAAAACACCAGGTCGTGAAGATGATGAAAGTAGTGCAGTTGCCGGTTCTGAAAATACTTCTGAGCTTGCAAAACAGTACCTAAAAGCACTCGGTGGTCACAGTAATATTAGCTCTATCGATGCATGTATTACCCGCCTACGTCTTACTCTTAATGACACAAGCATCATTAGTGAGAAAGTATTGAAAGATCTTGGTGCGATGGGCGTCGTCAAACTGGGTTCTAATAACGTTCAAGTTATCTTAGGTCCTCTGGCTGAAATCATCGCCGGTGAGATGAAAAACGTGCCTATTGATACAGACCTAACAACAACAGAGCTTCCATCTTAAGAAATATTTGCTAATAACGTCCTTGTGCCTCCTTCGGGAGGCATTTTTTTTGCCTTTGATAACACAAACATCTAGATTTAGTTGCTTAGACGAATACAATGTACGGTTATAGAAGAATTTTAAATTTGAACCATGAGGTGTTATAGATGAGTGAAGCTGAGGCTCGACCATCGAATTTTATCCGTCAAATCATCGATAAAGATATCGCGGATGGCAAACATAACAGCGTGCATACTCGTTTCCCGCCAGAGCCAAACGGCTACCTGCATATCGGGCACGCTAAATCGATCTGTCTAAACTTTGGTATTGCTCAAGATTATCAGGGCCAGTGTAACCTGCGTTTTGATGACACCAACCCTGAGAAAGAAGACATCGAGTACGTTGATTCAATTAAGAGCGACGTGCAATGGTTAGGTTTTGATTGGTCTGGTGATATTTGTTATTCATCTAACTACTTTGATCAGTTGCACGCTTATGCTATTGAGTTGATCAATAAAGGGTTAGCCTATGTTGAAGAACTCACAGCCGATGAGATTCGTGAATATCGCGGAACATTGACTGCGCCTGGTAAAGAAAGTCCATACCGTACTCGCACAGTAGAAGAAAACTTAGCGTTATTTGAAAAAATGCGTGCCGGTGGCTTTAAAGAAGGGCAAGCGTGTCTTCGCGCCAAGATCGACATGAGCTCATCATTTATGGTGATGCGCGATCCTGTTCTATACCGTGTTCGTTTTGCTCATCATCATCAAACCGGTGATAAGTGGTGCATTTACCCAATGTACGACTTTACTCATTGTATTTCAGATGCCCTTGAAGGCATTACGCACTCACTTTGTACATTAGAGTTCCAAGATAACCGTCGTCTTTACGATTGGGTGTTGGAAAACATTACCATTGAAACGCAACCACATCAGTACGAGTTTAGTCGCCTAAATCTTGAATACACTGTGATGTCTAAGCGTAAACTGAGCCAACTAGTGTCTGAGCAATTGGTTAATGGTTGGGATGATCCACGTATGCCGACTATCTCTGGCTTGCGTCGTCGTGGCTTTACACCAGCGTCTATTCGTGAGTTTTGTCAACGAATTGGTGTGACTAAGCAAGAGAACATGATTGAATTTGGCTCTCTAGAGTCATGTGTGCGTGATGATCTCAACGAAAACGCCCCTCGTGCAATGGCGGTTCTTGATCCGATTAAAGTAGTGATTGAAAACTTCCCAGAGCAGCAAGTAGAAACACTCAATGTTGCAAACCATCCAAACAAGCCAGAAATGGGCAGTCGTGAAGTGCCGTTTACTCGTGAAATTTGGATTGAAGCAGACGATTTTCGTGAAGAAGCAAACAAGAAATACAAACGTTTGGTGCTAGGTAAAGAAGTGCGTTTACGTGGTAGTTATGTGATTAAAGCTGAGCGCATTGAAAAAGACCTGCAAGGCAATATCACCACTATCTTCTGTACTTACGATGATGAGACTTTAGGTAAAAATCCAGCGGATGGCCGTAAAGTGAAAGGCGTGATTCATTGGGTTTCTGCAGATAAAGGCATTGCTGCTGAAGTCCGTTTATATGACCGTTTATTTACCGTAGCGAATCCAGCGGTAGCTGAAGACTTTAAAGCGGTTATTAACCCTGAGTCCCTAGAAACAAAACAGGGATTTGTTGAGCCTAGTCTGGTAAATGCACAAGCAGATGCTGGCTATCAATTTGAACGCACAGGTTATTTCTGTGTGGACAGCAAAGATAGTACTTCTGATAACTTGGTATTTAACCGTACTGTTGGCCTACGTGATACCTGGGCAAAAGTCAGTTAATGCTTTTTGTATAGGGGTTAGTGACACCCTATACAGAGAACAAGGTGTATAAATAAAAAATGCCAGCAATGATTTTGCTGGCATTTTTTTCGAATATTGTATCGTGGCTAGTTGTTTAAAATGTAGGACACATCACCTGTGCGAGAGTCATACCAAATAACGTGCTTAGCTCTACTTGGGTTACGCCGATAGCCATCTTTAGTGTAGATGTAATAGCATTTTGAATAGGCCAACCCCCCCGCTTCAATCACAAAGTTTTCTTCTCTGGCGGTGAAAAAATCGTGAAAATCCCGTTGGTTGGCAGTATTGGTGGCCGTTAAAGAGGAGTCGAGTAAAGTATCGAACAAGCTGACGCATCCAGCGTTGCCTTGCCCTATATTATAAGGTCTTCCCATAGGTTCGTTTTTATCTATACCTAAAGGAAAGCCCACATCATTCATATCTAACTCGCCCCCAGCGTAACCCGGCAAGTTGTTTAGTGCTTGATTAGAACCGCCAATAATGGCCCACTTTTGGTGGGAAAAATTGACCGCAGTTTGATATTCAGCGGCAATACCTCTTAGCATTGCCTCTCTTGCGTCTTCGTTGATAGTTAAAAATCGTGGTGCTGCAACAACGGCCAACACGGCGAGAATAATAATAACAACGACTAGTTCAATCAGTGTAAATCCATTTTTACTGAAAGACATAGCACTCCTTAGAAGGGGTGATTACCTTAGCACAACGGGTTAGTCATGAGCTTTAGGGTTTGTTTTACAGTCACCTGAGGCACAGCGACCATATAGGTACAAACTATGGTTAGTCAGGTTAATATTGTATTTTTTGGCAATCTGGTGCTGGCGCTCTTCAATGACGTCATCGTTAAATTCAATGACCACGCCACAATCAAGACAAACTAGGTGATCGTGGTGCTGCTGAGTGGATAATTCAAATACAGACTTTCCACCTTCAAAGTGGTGGCGAGTGACAATACCTGCGTCATCAAATTGGTTTAGTACACGGTAAACTGTGGCTAAGCCGATTTCTTCACCGATATCGATTAATTTTTTATACAGCTCTTCGGCACTGATGTGCTGACAACCGGGTTGTTGAAGAAGCTCTAAAATTTTCAAGCGTGGTAAAGTGACCTTCAAGCCTGCTTCTTTTAAAGCTTTGTTGTTATCTGGCATGTATATTCCTATAAAAATCTGAGCTCTACTCTAATGGTCATTATATGGGAAGCATCTTCAACAATAAACCATGGACTTATCAGGGCTATTTATTTTGCTTATAAAACAGAAGCAAATCACGTATAGCCGTCATTGTAATGCCAATCGTGGTCAGACCAATCGTACTAAATAACGGGTCATTATAGCTTGTTAAAATACTCGATAACGGCGTTAGAATTTTTGATTGTAGAATAACTGCTTATCGAAAAATTCCGCCTTGTTTTCGAGCATTTTTTCTGCGCCATTTCTGAACACTTACTTAGTGTGATTAATGGTATCAGTAAATATTATGCACTGACCACTAGAATAGCAGGTAAAAAAAAAGGGCGAGACGCCCCTTTGTAAGAAGATTGAGAAAGATCAATCTTCTAATTCAGATAAACACATTTCAGAATGAATTTGGTTTACCCAAGCATTCACTCGTTGGTCAGTGAGTTCTGGTTGACGGTCTTCATCAATGCATAGACCAACAAATTGGTCATCATCGATAAGCGCTTTTGACGCTTCAAATTCGTAGCCTTCTGTTGGCCAGTAACCTACGATAGTGCCGCCTTTCGCTTCAACGATATCGCGCACTGTACCCATAGCATCACAGAAGTACTCAGCGTAATCTTCTTGATCGCCACAACCGAAAATAGCCACCAATTTGGTGCTGAAATCGATGCCTTCAAGTTCAGGGAAGAAATCATCCCAGTCACATTGAGCTTCGCCATAATACCAAGTAGGGATGCCAAGCAACAACAGGTCGAAGTTATCAATATCTTCTTTGCTGCTTTTTGCAATATCTTGAACATGAACCAGTTTTTTACTGAGTTGTTTTTGAATCATCTTTGCCACAGCTTCTGTATTACCAGTATCACTGCCGAAGAAGAGACCTACACTTGCCATAGAATCAATACCTATATTAGATGTGTTTGGATGCGTTAATGTCTGTATTTAGGTTATAAACCAGCGCCTTCCCAAGAGAGTTGAATTATCCCCTTAGTAACAAAGCCAGCACAGCCTAAAAACAGCACGAGCCATACGATACGACGACCAAAAGGAGGCACATTGCCTTGTTTTAGAACGTCTTTGATTGCGAGACCGATGAGTAAAAATACGCAAGCAAACAGCAAATCGAGCCCAATGGATTCAATTTGATTGATGTAATCGTAGAGCATAGCATCCCTTTATGCTGTATTTATCGCGGAACTATAACATAACCTAGTTATGTCTGTTTACCCTTCCACTTCATTTTTGTGCAATAAACTTGCGAATGACTCGCAATACCATATCTGGTTTTTCCGCATGTAACCAATGCCCAGTATTGGCGATAATGTGCGCTTTGGCATTGGGGAATTGAGCCATGATCGCCCCTTGGTGTTGCCCTTGAATATAATCAGAATTGGCCCCTTTGATGAACAGGGTAGAAACAGGGTTAGCGGCGAGTGGTTGCCAAGTCATAATTTGCGAATATTGGTGGTGCAATGCTTGATGATTAAAGCGCCACTGCAACACTTCCCCTTCTTTATAAAGGGATTTACTCAAAAACTGTCGCACACCGTCCATTTCGATATGTTTTGCCATTAGTGTCATGGCTTGAGAGCGCAGTGTAGGCTTATGTTGGGCGACTTCTTGGATACCGGCAAACACATTGCTATGACGATCAACCTCATAAGCCACAGGAGCCATATCCATAACAATTAATTGCTGTACGAGTTCGGCATTAAGTGAAGACAACATCATGGCCACTTTTCCACCCATAGAGTGCCCGATGACAATAAGATTTTTGAGCTCAAGCTGTTCTAATAACTGCACGATATCTTGGGCTTGATCGGTGTAAGAGTGTTGATCAAAGTGTGCAGAGCGACCATGATTTCGCAGGTCAACACTGATGACTTGATGGTCTTGGCACAGGTCACGGGCGAGCAAACCAAGGTTGTCTAAACTCCCAAATAAACCATGGATCAAGAGTATAGGTTTACCCTGACCTTGGATCTTATAGTGTAACTTGCTCGACATTTTATCCATTTCCTCTTTTCTTTCCGTAGAGACTTGTTCAATAACTGGGTATAATCTGACGCAGTTTAAACTAATCAGATTGTGAAAAGCGAATGAAAACCATCGAAGTTGACGAAGAACTATATAGATTTATCGCGAGCCGAACCCAACGAATTGGAGAGAGTGCGTCCGATATTCTACGACGTTTGCTCGATGTGGATGGTATAGCTAAACAAGAAATAGAATCTACATCTGCAGCTTTAGCAACAGCACCTACTGGTGCGGCGACACCGATCATCGTAGGCAAACCTACTCAGTCTGTTGATCCTATTAAGTTAATTCGTAGCGAGTTGATTTCGGATGAATTTGCCGCTCTGGATAAGGCGATTGATCGCTTTATGTTTGTACTATCGGCACTGCATCGCATTGATAAAGATGGATTTGCTGAAGCAACACAAGTGAAAGGGCGCAAGCGCGTGTACTTTGCTGATAACGAAGCTGTGCTCTTGGCCAGTGGCAAAACGACCAAACCAAGAGCCATCCCAGGTTCACCTTTTTGGGTGATTACCAACAACAACACCAGCCGTAAACGTCAGATGGTTGAGCAGTTGATGGGGAGAATGTCGTTCCCCGTAGAGTTGATAGAGCGCGTAACTCGTTCTATCTAGTCTACAGGAACAATACCCACATAAATTTCTTCCGGTTATGTGGGTATTTTAATATTTAAAGAACTATAAAAAAGGAACAACGTAATGGCTATGCATCCTCGCGCTGGACAAAAGGCTCAGCAAGAAGATTTACACAATATCCCTCAGTTAGTGGCTAACTACTATCTGCTTCAACCAGAAGCAGGCAATGGCGATCAAAAGGTGGCGTTTGGCACCTCAGGTCACCGTGGTAGTGCTGACAAGGTAACATTTAACGAAAATCACATTTTAGCTATTGCACAAGCAGTTGCTGAAGTTCGCGCAAACTACGGCGTGAACGGTCCTTTATTTGTAGGTAAAGATACGCATGCTCTGTCAGAGCCTGCATTTTCTACTGTAGTTGATGTACTCGTGGCCAATGGCGTACAAGTCATTACACAACAAGATCAAGGCTATACTCCTACGCCGGGTATTTCCCATGCCATTTTAACGCACAACCTAGTCAATGAGGCAAAAGCGGACGGTATTGTTATTACCCCTTCGCATAACCCACCGCAAGATGGTGGTATTAAATACAACCCCGTGCACGGTGGCCCAGCTGAAGGTGAGCTTACTCAAGCTATTGAAGACCGCGCAAATGCCATTATTGCTGCAGGGTTGGTTGATGTAAAACGCATCGGTATTGCCAATGCAAAAGCCAGTGAGTTATTCATCGAAAAAGATTTAGTCGCCCCTTACATTGCCGATCTGGTCAATGTGGTTGATATGGAAGCGATACAAAAAGCCAATCTAAAAATTGGTGTCGACCCTCTAGGTGGTTCGGGCATTGATTACTGGCGTCAAATTCAACAGTTTTACAATTTAAATTTAACCTTAGTAAGTGAAGCCATCGATCCTAGCTTCCAGTTTATGTCTTTAGATAAAGACGGCGTGGTACGAATGGATTGTTCATCACCTTACGCAATGGCGGGCTTATTGGCCCTAAAAGATGATTACGATCTTGCGTTTGGTAATGACCCAGATTATGACCGTCACGGTATTGTTACCCCGTCTGGATTAATGAACCCTAACCACTTCCTAGCGGTATGCATTGATTATCTATATCGTCACCGAGAAGGGTGGGGAGCCGACGTTGCCGTAGGTAAAACATTAGTATCTAGTGCCATTATCGACCGCGTGGTTGCAGACCTAGGCCGTGAGCTATGTGAAGTGCCTGTTGGCTTTAAATGGTTTGTTGATGGATTGTACCAAGGTAAGTTTGGCTTTGGTGGTGAAGAAAGTGCTGGTGCTTCTTTCTTGCGTAAAGATGGTACTCCTTGGTCAACAGACAAAGACGGCATTATCTTGTGCTTACTCGCGGCGGAAATCACGGCAGTAACCGGGAAAAACCCACAGCAGTATTATGATGAATTGGCCGCTAAACATGGTGAATCAAGCTATAACCGCATTCAAGCGGTAGCTAATGGTCCACAAAAGGATATTCTAAAGAAACTGTCTGCTGAGATGGTGGCTGCTGACACGTTAGCCGGTGATGCCATCACGGCTCGCTTGACACACGCTCCTGGTAACGGCGCTGCCATTGGCGGCTTAAAAGTGACTACGGAAAATGGCTGGTTTGCCGCTCGTCCATCGGGTACGGAAGAAATTTACAAAATTTACTGTGAGAGCTTCAAAGGTGCAGCGCATCTAAAACAAATTGAGACAGAAGCTCAAGAAATCGTCAATCAAGTGTTTAAAGCCGCGGGTTTATAATTCAAGGCAAACCATGATTAATGACTAGCGGTTGTTAGGGTCATTAATAAAAAAATAAATCCCCACAGTGTGTGTGCACGGTGGGGATTTTTTATATCAATCACAGTAATACCAATAGTACTAAATAACGGGTCATTCTAGCTTGTTAAAATACTCGATAACTGCGTTAGAATTTTTGATTGTAGAATAACTACTTATCGAAAAATTCTGCCTTGTTTTCGAGCATTTTTCCTGCGCTATTTCTGATCACTTACTTAGTGTGATTGGTATAACCTAGGAAAAACACTTGAGAACAAGGCGAATACTTTAGATTAAGAGTAACTCTACATGCAAAATATCAACGGGGTTATCAAGTATTTTAACCAGTTAGGCCGATCCGTGATTGACTACGGTAGTGTTATTTACAACGTTGCTTGGCAGTAATGTAATAGTGCTTGTTTATTGTTGGCGACTAGTACGCATGTCTTGTAGACGTTGTACTAGGGTAACAATAATAAGAGGGGCGAAGATTACTAATCCAAAAACGGTAAATGCTTCTATCAATTGAGCCATATTTTTTCCCAGAAAAACTCATCATGATTGTGATGTGGCACGACTGTATGCCTCTGTTGTATGGGCTTCAATAGGCAGTTATTGATGAAGGGATAAAGCCGGGTTGTTCTATATGTGGCGACTTAATCTAAGTTATTGTTATTTAATGAAATCATCGCAGAGTCATTCGCTGGGTAATGAAAAGTGGAATCACTGTTTTAATTATTGACTAGCCATTATTGGGCCACTGATCACCCACTATAAACCAAAAGCGGCCAGATTCACTTTGGCAATGCAAAATGTGTTCATCAGTATCGGTCAATGGTGGGCGTTTATATTGCAGACCAATGGCCCATTCAGACTTATCTAATAAGAACAATTTTTCCGAAATACGCTTCATCTGATGCCGATAGCACCAATAGCCAGATATTTGACTTTGGTTAATCTGCTTATGTTGGCAGTGGCTCGGTATTGGCTCTCTTTCAAAAGGGTTCACATACAGACGTCCTTGCATGAGCAAGTGAGGGGAGAGGTATTGCCATTGTGGGTATTGCTGGATAAAAACATCACTCGCACTATGCTGCAATTGACGGTGTAACATATGGTTAAGTTTTTTATCTAAGCGATCACTTGCATTAGGGCCATACCATAGTTTGTCATGTAATAAATAGAACTTAATCGCCACTTCCCAGTGTTCTAACCTATGGTTGGCATGGTTAAATAAGATAAAATCCAGCTCGCCAATGGTGCGTTTTTCATGGTTTAACTGCAACTCAGTGGCTTGTAGAGAGAGATGCGTTTGCTGCTCTATTAATTGCTCGCATACGTGTTGATAAATAAACCCGAGACGGGAGTTGCCCCGATAATTCGGCATTTGTTGTGTGCTATGGGGAAAAGTGTTGCCGTCCATAATCACCTCATCCCCATGAAATAACGGAGGGGTTGTGGCAATCCACTGGCTAAATTGATTTAGGATCGAAGCATCAACAGTATAATTGGGCATAGGTAACAGTCTCTGATATGTAGACGAGTTGCAATATAGACGAACAGCACTTTGTTTGTTTAACTTGCTCTATTTATGCGTTACTTTCAAATATTTGGAATTAAAAATGGATAATTTAACACTGCAAACCATCCTTAATGACAAGCTATCACCACAGCTTATTAAAGATTATGCCCCCAATGGTTTGCAAATCGAAGGGGCTAAAACCATCCAAAAAATCGTCACTGGTGTTACGGCGTCTCAAGCGTTAATTGATCAGGCGGTAGCGTTGAATGCCGATGCCATCTTAGTGCATCATGGTTATTTTTGGAAAGGTGAACCACAACCAATAGTGGGCATGAAAGGACGTCGTATACGCACCTTGATCAAAAATGATATTAATTTATACGGTTACCACCTACCACTAGATATCCATCCACAGCTAGGTAATAACGCTCAGTTAGCGCAGTTACTGAATATTGAGGTCGAAGGTGGCTTAGAAGGCCACGCTCAATCTGTGGCTATGTACGGCCGTTTACAGCAGGAGATCAGCGGGGCTGAGTTTGCACAGCGTATTAGCACTGTGTTACGAAGAGAGCCATTGCACATTACTCCGCAGCAACAGGACAAAAAAATTGTAACGGTAGGTTGGTGTACAGGAGGCGGTCAAGATTACATTCAACTTGCAGCAGACCATGGATTGGATGCATTTATATCTGGGGAAATATCAGAACGCACCACGTTTGTGGCTCGTGAGCAAAATATCCATTATTTCTCCGCAGGTCATCATGCCACTGAGCGTTATGGAATTAAGGCGCTAGGGGAATGGCTTGCGGCAGAGCATGGATTAGATGTGACTTTTGTGGATATTAACAACCCAGTATAGAAAAAGGCTTGAACCTAGGTTCAAGCCTTTTTTGTGACTCTCTACACTAGGCGTTATTCACGTTCGTGAAGAGGCTTAAATTCACGCTTAGTTTCGCCAGTGTACAATTGGCGAGGACGACCGATACGGTTATGCGGATCGTTGTGCATTTCGCTCCAGTGAGCAATCCAACCTACAGTACGAGAAATAGCAAAAATTACGGTAAACATAGAAACAGGAATGCCAATGGCTTTCAAAATAATACCTGAGTAGAAATCAACATTCGGGTACAGTTTCTTCTCAACAAAGTACTCATCAGACAAAGCAATGCGTTCCAGTTCCATAGCCACATCAAGCAATGGATCGTTGATATTAAGCTCGTCAAGTACGTCATGGCACGCTTCACGCATTACAGTGGCGCGTGGGTCGTAGTTTTTGTAAACACGGTGACCAAAACCCATTAAGCGGAATGGGTCATCCTTGTCTTTGGCTCGAGCTACATACTCTTCAATGTTATCGACACTGCCGATTTCTTCCAACATATGCAGACAAGCTTCGTTTGCACCGCCGTGCGCAGGTCCCCAAAGAGAGGCAATACCCGCCGCAATACAAGCAAATGGGTTAGCACCAGACGAACCAGAAAGGCGCACGGTGGACGTTGAGGCATTTTGCTCATGATCCGCATGCAGGGTAAAGATTTTATCCATAGCGCGTGCCACTACAGGATTGACTTCGTACTCTTCACACGGGTTCGCAAACATCATGTGCAGGAAGTTTTCAGCGTAGGTCAGGTCATTACGTGGATAAATGAAAGGCTGGCCTATGGTGTATTTGTAACACATGGCCGCTAGTGTTGGCATTTTTGATAACAGTCTAAACGCCGCAATCTCGCGGTGTTTATCGTTATTAATATCCAATGAGTCATGGTAGAAAGCGGCCAAAGCACCGACCACACCACACATGACAGCCATTGGGTGAGCATCTCGGCGGAAGCCGTGGAAAAAGCTGGCGATTTGCTCATGAACCATAGTATGACGAGTAACAATTTGCTTAAACTGGTCATATTCTTGGCGTGTTGGGGCTTCTCCGTAGAGCAAGATATAACACACCTCTAAATAATCAGCGTTGTTTGCTAATTCGTCGATGGGGTAGCCACGGTGCAATAGAATGCCCGCATCACCATCAATGTAAGTAATTTGAGATTCGCAAGAAGCAGTGGCAAGAAAACCAGGGTCAAAGGTGAAGTACCCTTGGCTTCCCAAAGTGCGAACATCGATTACATCTGGACCGTCTGTTCCTTTCATAATCGGCAATTCAATGGGCTCTTGACCCTCGATAGTAAGAGTCACTTGCTTATCTGCCATAACATTCTCCTTTGTTATATATTTTCCATCTCGGTTCAATGGTGCACCAAACTTTTACGTCTGTTCGGTGTAGAAGTCAATTTATATACCCTTTTGTGTGCACTTGTTTAGATTTTTATGCGCAAAATGGACAAAAAGTGGTTCTATGTAGCAAAAATTGTTAATGCGATTGTATCTGTATGTTAACAAAAGTATAGTGGCGGTGAATGATTGCTATATCGTTGATTTATCTATGTGAGGTGTTCTTCACTTCCTATTAATAAATTAAGTTATAAACAATTAAAGTAACAAAATAATTAAGGGTAACCTTAAATAATGTAAGCTTTGATGAGTTTTTGTTAAGAAAGCTTAGATGTTTACTATTTAAACTGCTCAAAGGAGCTGAGTGAGCACACTGTGGACAACAAAAAAACTAGACCTGTCAATTTGGATCTGCAAACGATTCATTTCCCAATTACTGCCATTGCTTCGATCCTACACAGGGTATCTGGTGTTATCACCTTTGTCGCTGTAGGTATTTTGCTTTGGTTACTTTCTCTTTCTCTATCATCTCCCAAAGGGTTTATGGAAGCTGCCAGTTATGTGGATGGTTTCTTCGTTAAATTTATTCTATGGGGAATACTCAGCGCACTTTTCTATCATATCGTGGGCGGTATTCGACACCTTTGCCAAGACTTAGGTTACTTTGAAGAGCTAGAGAGTGGCGCGAAAAGCGCGCAGATCTCATTCATTGTAACGGGCGTATTAGCCATTGTTGCGGGAGTCATCGTATGGTAAATCACGTTTCTTCATTTGGGCGTAACGGCGTTCATGACTTTTTGCTGGTTCGTGCTACGGCCATTATCTTAACTCTATACACTATTTATCTGTGCGGATTTTTACTGCTTGCAGGTGATGTGAGTTATATGGAGTGGACTCACTTCTTTGGTGGACTGTTCACCAAAATATTTACCATGATCGCTCTACTGTGCATTCTTATCCATGCATGGATTGGGTTGTGGCAAGTATTAACGGATTACATTAAACCGGCGCTGTTGCGCGGTAGCTTGCAATTACTTCTTATTGCTGTGCTATTTGGTTATTTTTTCTCTGGCCTATTTGTTCTTTGGGGGGCATAAATGACCATTCCAGTTCGCGAATTTGACGCTGTAGTGATTGGCGCTGGTGGTGCCGGTATGCGTGCCGCACTGCAAATTTCTGAGCAAGGTTTAACTTGCGCATTGTTATCAAAAGTATTTCCTACTCGTTCACATACCGTTTCAGCGCAAGGTGGTATCACAGTCGCGCTAGGCAACTCCCATAAAGACGATTGGCAATGGCACATGTACGACACGGTAAAAGGGTCCGATTATATTGGTGACCAAGATGCCATCGAGTACATGTGTAAAAACGGTCCAGAATCCGTGATTGAATTAGAAAAAATGGGGTTGCCGTTTTCTCGTTTCGATGATGGCTCTATTTATCAGCGCCCATTTGGCGGTCAATCTAAACAGTTTGGTGGTGAGCAAGCCGCTCGTACTGCCGCTGCGGCTGACCGTACAGGTCACGCTCTATTACATACCCTTTATCAACAAAACATCAAATATAACACCACCATTTTTAGTGAGTGGTACGCCCTTGATATGGTGAAAAACCAAGATGGCGTGGTGATGGGGTGTACGGCAATTTGCATGGAAACTGGCGAGATGTGTTACTTCAAAGCCAAGGCCACCATCCTAGCCACTGGGGGAGCAGGTCGTATCTACTCCTCAACAACCAATGCGCACATTAATACCGGTGACGGTGTCGGCATGGCACTGCGCGCAGGTGTCCCCATGCAAGATATGGAAATGTGGCAGTTCCACCCAACAGGTATTGCAGGCGCAGGTGTACTGGTAACGGAAGGGTGTCGTGGTGAGGGGGGCTACCTTCTGAATAAAGATGGTGAGCGCTTTATGGAGCGTTACGCCCCTAATGCCAAAGACTTGGCTGGCCGTGATGTTGTGGCTCGTTCTATGATGATTGAAATTCGTGAAGGTCGCGGTTGTGATGGTCCTTGGGGGCCTCACCTTAAACTGAAAATGGATCACTTAGGTAAAGATGTACTTGAGTCGCGTTTGCCGGGCATATGTGAATTATCGCGTACCTTTGCCCACGTTGATCCAGTGAAAGAGCCGATTCCGGTCATTCCAACGTGTCACTACATGATGGGAGGGGTGCCTACTCAAGTGTCTGGTCAAGCGATTAAGCTTGATAGCAATGGACACGATGTTGAGGTGCAAGGTCTATTTGCTTGTGGTGAAATCGCTTCGGTTTCGGTGCATGGTGCCAACCGCTTGGGCGGAAACTCACTACTCGACTTAGTGGTCTTTGGCCGAGCAACCGGTTTGCATCTTGGGGAAACATTAGCTGCTCAAGCAGAAGCGCGTCCTGTTTCTGAATCGGATATAGAGGCTTCTCTTGCTCGCACTATGCGTTGGGAGAACAGCACTAGCGGTGAAGACCCAACGCAAATTCGTAAAGACATGCAAAGCTGTATGCAAAACAGCTTCTCGGTATTCCGTGAAGGGGAAGCGATGGCAACCGGCTTAGAAGAGCTGAAACAGATCCGTGAGCGTCTACAAGATGCCCATTTAAGTGATAAGTCTACCGAGTTTAATACACAGCGTATTGAATGTTTGGAGCTGGATAACTTGATGGAAACGGCGGTAGCCACCGCAGTAGCAGCAAACTACCGTACAGAAAGCCGTGGCGCACATGCTCGCTTTGACTATCCAGACCGTGATGATTCCCAGTGGCTATGTCACTCAATCTACAACCCGGAGACGGAAACCATGTCTAAGCGTGGCGTAAATATGGAACCTGTTCACCGTGACGCTTTCCCACCGAAAGCTAGAACCTATTAAGGGAGCGAGATATGAACCTCAATTTCTCTGTCTATCGCTATAACCCAGATGTAGACAGTAAGCCTTACATGAAGCAGTACACCCTAGAGGTGGAAGAAGGCTCTGACATGATGGTGCTAGATGCACTTATCTTGCTTAAAGAACAAGACCCGTCTCTTGCTTTCCGCCGCTCTTGTCGTGAGGGCGTGTGCGGCAGTGATGGCCTAAACATGAATGGTAAAAACGGACTGGCATGCATCACGCCACTTTCTGCTTTGAAAGGGGATTCGCTGATTATTCGTCCATTGCCAGGCTTACCTGTGGTTCGAGACTTGATTGTCGACATGACTCAGTTTTATGATAACTATGCAAAAGTGAAGCCATTTTTGATTTCTGATGGCGAATTACCGCCGGCAAGAGAGCATCAACAATCTCCACAAGAGCGAGCACACCTTGATGGCTTATATGAGTGCATTATGTGTGCGTGTTGTACCACATCGTGTCCTTCTTTCTGGTGGAATCCGGATAAATTCATCGGACCTGCGGGGCTATTAGCTGCCTATCGCTGGCTTATTGACAGCCGAGATACCGCAACTGATGAGAGACTGAACAGTTTAGACGATGCATTTAGTGTTTTCCGTTGTCATGGCATTATGAACTGTGTCAGTGTATGTCCTAAGGGGTTAAACCCAACCAAAGCAATTGGCCATATTAAAACAATGTTAGTCAATCGTTCGGTTTAGATCATTGAAATTACGGGCTTTTCGGAGTTTACTGTTAAGCCTGTCATAGCCAGCGTAAAGTTGGACAAAAGTTCGGCAAAGACCGACGAAAAACGTATTAATCTACAGGTTAAGGGAATATATGCATAACAGTGTGATGAAGGCATGGCTCGAGTCTTCACACTTGGCTGGCGCCAATGCAACGTACGTAGAAGAACTCTACGAACTTTATCTAAGTGACCCAGACTTGGTGAGTGAAGAATGGAAGCGCGTTTTTGATGACCTGCCAGCGCAGGCGTCAGAACAAGGAGAGCAATCTCATACGCGCGTTCGTGACTACTTTCGCCGACTAGCACAAGAGACGAAGCATTATAGTGTCCAAGTAAGTGATCCTGATGTCGATGCAAAACAAGTAAGAGTTCTGCAACTTATTAATGCCTATAGATTTAGAGGCCATCAAGCGGCAAATCTAGATCCCTTAGGTTTATGGGAACGTCCGGTTCAACCTGAACTGGACCCTGCGTTCCATAACCTCACAGAAGATGACCTCACCGAATCATTCAATGTTGGTTCTTTCGCTGTTGCGCAAGAAACCATGCAATTGAAAGACCTCTATCAAGCTCTCAATAAAACTTATTGTGGCTCTGTTGGTGCAGAATATATGCATATGACCAACACTGAGCAAAAACGTTGGATTCAGCAGCGTCTTGAGTCTGTGCAATCCCAACCTGAGTTTTCTTTAGAAGAGAAAATTAGATACTTAGATGAACTGACGGCGGCAGAAGGCCTTGAGCGTTATCTTGGTGCGAAGTTTCCCGGTGCAAAACGTTTCTCTCTAGAAGGGGGCGATGCCCTTATCCCTATGACTAAAGAGCTGATTCGTCACGCAGGTCGTAGTGGAATGCGCGAAGTCGTGGTGGGCATGGCGCACCGTGGTCGTTTAAATATGCTGGTCAATGTCTTGGGTAAAAAGCCTCAGGATTTATTTGACGAATTTGCCGGTAAGCATGATGACACTTGGGGTACCGGTGATGTGAAATACCACCAAGGTTTCTCGGCCGATTTCGCCACCCCTGGTGGTAATGTGCACTTAGCGTTAGCGTTTAACCCGTCGCACCTAGAAATTGTCAATCCTGTTGTTATTGGTTCGGTACGCGCTAGGCAAGACCGTTTGGACGATAAGAGTGGATCTAAAGTATTACCCATCACCATTCACGGTGATTCAGCTATCGCTGGACAAGGGGTAGTGCAAGAGACCTTTAATATGTCTCAAGCTCGCGGTTTCCAAGTGGGTGGTACGGTACGCATTGTGGTCAATAACCAAATTGGTTTTACCACTTCCAACCCGAGAGATACTCGCTCGACAATGTACTGTACTGATATCGCTAAGATGGTACAGGCACCGATTTTCCATGTGAATGCCGATGATCCTGAAGCGGTGGCTTTTGTTACCCGTATTGCCCTAGATTACCGTAACACCTTTAAGCGTGATGTTGTCATTGACTTGGTGTGTTACCGCCGTCATGGACACAATGAAGCGGATGAGCCCAATGCAACTCAGCCATTGATGTATCAAAAAATCAAAAAACACCCAACCCCACGTAAGCTATACGCCGATGTGATGATGGAGCGTGATGAGATAGGAATTGATACCGCAACACAACTTGTCAATGAATATCGCGATGCTCTAGACCATGGTGAAGTGGTGGTGAAAGAGTGGCGTCCGATGGCGCTTCATTCTGTGGATTGGTCTCCTTATATTGGCCATGAATGGGATATGGAGTGGGACAGTCAATATGATCTCACCCGCCTTAAAGAGTTGGGTAATAAAATTTGTAGTTACCCAGACAGCCACCAATTGCAAAGTCGGGTTAATAAGTTATACAACGATCGCCAAGGGATGGTTGATGGTGATAAAGCCATTGACTGGGGCATGGCAGAAACACTGGCCTACGCGACGATAGTCGACGACGGCAAACGTATTCGTATCTCAGGTCAGGACTCGGGTCGAGGGACGTTCTTCCACCGTCACGCCGTCTTGCATAACCAAGGTGATGCGAGTACGTATGTACCTCTTGCCAATATCCATGACAAACAAGGGCCGTTCCAAGTGTTTGACTCGGTATTATCCGAGGAAGCGGTACTGGCGTTTGAATACGGTTACACCACAGCCGAACCCGGCGGTTTAACGATTTGGGAAGCGCAGTTTGGTGATTTTGCCAACGGTGCACAGGTGGTGATCGATCAGTTCATCTCATCGGGTGAGCAAAAGTGGAATCGTCTTTGTGGTATTACCCTGTTACTGCCTCATGGTTATGAAGGGCAGGGACCTGAGCACTCATCGGCACGTTTAGAGCGTTATTTACAGCTGTGTGCTGAGCAAAATATGCAAGTTGTAGTGCCATCGACCCCAGCACAGATTTACCACATGCTACGTCGTCAAGTGGTGCGTCCGATGCGTCGTCCGCTTATTGTTATGACCCCTAAATCTTTGTTACGCCACCCTTTATGTGTGTCGTCATTAGAAGATTTAGCCGAAGGAACATTCCAAGCTTGTATCCCAGAAGTTGACCAGATCGAGCCATCGAAAGTTCGCCGAGTGGTATTCTGCTCAGGTAAGGTGTATTACGACCTTCTGGAGGAGCGACGTAAGCGTGAAATTGATGATGTGGCCATTGTTCGAATAGAGCAACTCTACCCATTCCCATTAACGGATCTGCGTGAGGTTATCTCTATTTATCCTCAAGTCACCGATTATATTTGGTGCCAAGAAGAGCCACAAAACCAAGGGGCTTGGTACTCAAGCCAGCACAATTTCCGAGCTGCAACGCCATTTAACACAACCTTAAGTTATGCAGGGCGTCCAGCGTCTGCGTCGCCAGCGGTGGGTTATATGTCTGTTCACTTAAAACAACAGAAAGCGTTAATCGATGACGCTCTTACAATTGATAAAGAACTAGAAGAATAAGGAAGCCCAACACATGACAATTGAAATTCTGGTTCCTGATTTACCTGAATCAGTTGCTGATGCTACCGTTGCAACTTGGCATAAAAAGCCAGGTGACAGAGTAGAGCGTGATGACGTATTAGTGGATATTGAAACTGATAAAGTTGTCCTTGAAGTTCCTGCACCTGAAGCGGGTGTACTTGAAGAAATCGTAGAAGAAGAAGGCACGACAGTACTGGCGAAGCAGCTTCTAGCTAAGATAAAACTGGGTGCCGTAGCCGGTGAACCCACTAAGGACAGCACAGAAGAGACCCAAGCCTCTCCTGATAAACGTCATAAGGCGGTACTCACAGAAGAGAACAATGAAGCCCTTAGCCCTGCAGTACGTCGTCTACTTGCAGAACACAGCTTGAGCCCGTCAGATGTGAAAGGCACAGGTGTGGGTGGTCGCATTACTCGTGAAGATGTGGATTCATACCTAGCGAACGCCAGCAAAGCGGCGCCAGTGGCATCCGCACCCGTTGCAGAGCCAGAAGTCCCAGCAACCGCTCGCAGTCAAAAACGCGTACCTATGACGCGCTTGCGCAAGACAGTGGCAAACCGCCTACTGGAAGCGAAAAACAGCACTGCCATGTTGACCACATTTAACGAAGTCAACATGAAGCCAATTATGGACCTTCGTGCACAATACAAAGACTCTTTTGAAAAACGCCACGATACGCGTCTCGGTTTCATGTCTTTCTATGTTAAAGCGGTAACCGAAGCCTTGAAGCGCTACCCAGAAGTGAACGCATCTATTGATGGCGAAGATATCGTTTATCACAACTATTTCGACATCAGTATGGCGGTGTCTACCCCTCGCGGATTAGTGACCCCAGTGCTGAAAGATTGCGACACTTTAGGTTTTGCCGATATTGAAAAAGGCATAAAAGATCTGGCCATTAAAGGTCGTGACGGAAAACTAACAGTAGATGAACTCATTGGTGGCAACTTTACGATCACTAATGGCGGTGTGTTTGGCTCTTTGATGTCGACACCTATTATCAACCCGCCACAAGCGGCAATTTTGGGCATGCATAAAATCCAAGACCGCCCAATGGCGGTAAATGGAAAGGTTGAAATCCTACCAATGATGTATCTCGCTCTTTCTTATGATCACCGTTTGATTGATGGTCGTGAGTCTGTGGGTTTCTTAGTAACCATCAAAGAGTTACTCGAAGATCCAGCACGTCTACTATTGGATGTTTAATTAGAAAATTAAGGGTGTCTAGGCACCCTTGGTCAAGGCTCTACTCGCACCCTATACCTGTTAAAGCTTGGTCTTTAACATGAGGAAATAATTTAGCTAATGGCGCGGCTGTTATCTAAAAATCAAAATGGAAGATACTAATGAATTTGCATGAATATCAAGCGAAGCAATTGTTTGCTGAATATGGGCTACCCGTACCAGAGGGCTATGCATGCGATACGCCTCAACAAGCGTTTGAAGCTGCTGGCAGAATTAGCACCGCGAAAAAAGTGGTTAAATGTCAAGTCCACGCTGGTGGTCGCGGTAAAGCAGGCGGTGTTGAACTGCATGACACCAAAGAAGGTGTAAAAGAATTTGCCAAGAAGTGGTTAGGTAAAAATCTAGTCACATTTCAAACGGACGCCAATGGTCAGCCAGTCACGAAAATTTTGGTTGAAGAGGCATCTAACATTGCCAATGAACTGTACTTAGGTGCCGTTGTTGACCGCGCTTCACGTCGCATCGTATTTATGGCTTCCACAGAAGGCGGCGTAGATATTGAAAAAATTGCTGAAGAAACACCAGAGTTGATTCATCAAGCGGCGATTGATCCTTTGGTGGGTCCTCAAACTTACCAAGGTCGTGAACTGGCGTTTAAGCTGGGTCTTGAAGGAGAGCAAAATAAGCAGTTTGTGAAGATCTTTATGGGTCTTGGTAACATGTTTGCCGAATACGATTTAGCGCTTCTTGAGATTAACCCGCTAGTGCAAACGCTAGAGGGTAACTTGCTTTGTCTTGATGGCAAAATCAACATTGACTCTAACGCACTGTACCGTCAGCCAAAACTGCGTGAAATGCACGATCCTTCTCAAGAAGATGAGCGTGAAGCCAATGCCGCTAAGTGGGAGCTCAACTATGTGGCTCTTGATGGTAACATCGGCTGCATGGTTAACGGCGCAGGTCTTGCTATGGGTACCATGGATATTGTGAACTTGCACGGTGGCCACCCAGCGAATTTCCTTGATGTAGGCGGCGGCGCAACCAAAGAGCGCGTTACAGAAGCCTTTAAGATCATTTTGTCCGATGACAATGTGAAAGCGGTACTAGTGAACATCTTTGGTGGCATTGTACGTTGTGATTTGATTGCAGATGGCATTATTGGTGCTGTTGAAGAAGTGGGGGTTAAGGTGCCGGTCGTGGTTCGCTTAGAAGGCAACAATGCTCCTCTAGGTTCACAAAAACTGGCTGAAAGTGGTCTAAACATTATTGCGGCAAATTCTCTAACAGAAGCTGCAGAAAAAGTCGTAGCTGCAGCGGAGGGCAAATAATGTCTGTACTAATTAATAAAGATACGAAAGTTATTTGCCAAGGCTTCACTGGCGGTCAAGGTACTTTCCATTCACAGCAAGCATTGGATTACGGAACCAAAATGGTCGGTGGTGTATCACCGGGTAAAGGCGGTCAAACTCACCTTGGTCTTCCGGTATTTAATACAGTACGTGAAGCGGTAGAAACAACCGCTGCGACCGCTTCGGTTATCTATGTACCTGCTCCGTTTTGTAAGGACGCGATCCTAGAAGCCATTGATGCAGGTATTAAGTTAATCGTCACCATTACCGAAGGTATTCCAACACTGGATCTACTGGACGTTAAAGTGCGTTTAGACGAAGCTGGCGTGGTGATGATTGGTCCTAACTGCCCAGGGGTGATTACTCCTGACGAGTGTAAGATTGGTATCATGCCGGGTAATATTCATAAGAAGGGCAAAGTGGGCATAGTGTCTCGCTCTGGTACCTTAACTTATGAAGCGGTTAAGCAAACCACTGACGAAGGCTTTGGCCAATCCACCTGTGTGGGTATCGGTGGGGACCCAATTCCTGGCTCAAACTTCATCGACATCTTAAAACTGTTTGAAGCTGACTCAGAAACTGAAGCGATTGTGATGATTGGTGAAATTGGTGGTACAGCGGAAGAAGAAGCGGCTGCCTTCATTAAAGAGCATGTTTCTAAACCTGTCGTCTCTTACATTGCTGGTGTAACAGCGCCTCCAGGTAAGCGTATGGGTCATGCCGGTGCGATTATCTCTGGTGGTAAAGGTACCGCTGAAGATAAATTCCAAGCGCTGGAAGCTGCAGGGGTAAAAACGGTGAAAAGTTTGGCCGATATTGGTCAAGGGCTACGTGAAATTACCGGTTGGTAATCTCTTCTAGCACTTAGCTAAATGCATTAAAAAAACCTCTAAATGAAAATTTAGAGGTTTTTTGTTTTACGATAGAATTGTTAGCGGTTTTGCGGTTTTAATTGTACTAACAAGAATAAAAAGCTCGCGCTGACCACCACTGAAGGGCCAGCTGGAGTATCATAAAACCAAGAAAGAGCGAGACCTGAGCAGACACATATTGCGCCGATCACTGAGGCGATAATTGCCATTTTTTCTGGGCTATTGGCTAAGCGCCGAGCGGTCGCAGCAGGAATTATCATCAAAGAGGTGATAATGAGCGCGCCAACAAACTTCATACCCACCGCAATAACCAGACCTATCATCAACATGATTAACAGTCTCATTAGAGAAATATTGACCCCTTCAATGGCGGCTAACTCCTCATTAACAGTACTCGAGAGTAAAGGGCGCCAGAATACAAGCAGTAATAGCAACACCAGTGCCACCCCTACATAAATAAACAATACATCCTGTGTGTTTACCGCCAGCAAATCCCCAAAGAGATAGCCCATTAAATCCACTCGCACATTGTCAAGAAAGCTGACAGCAATTAAGCCAAGAGAGAGCGAGCTGTGCGCTAAAATACCTAATAAAGTATCCGTAGCCACCAGTTGTTGTCTTTGTAAGGTGGCTAAGATGATGGCAAGAGCCAAACAGCAAACCACTAAGGCTAAGTAGATATTAATGTCCAATAGGAAGCCTAAAGCCAATCCCATTAGAGAGGCGTGAGCGAGTGTGTCACCAAAATAGGCCATTTTTCGCCACACAACAAATGATCCCAATGGGCCGGCAATCATAGTAATACCGAGACCGGCTAAAATGGCCGGCAATAAAAATTCAATCATGTGTGTGTCCATGCTGGTGGCGATGTTGATGACCATGTTTTGGGTTATGACAAGTGTCCATGTCACCGCTTATGGGAGTGCCTGACAGGTCGTGATGGTGATGTTGGTGTTGATGCTGATAAAGAGCGAGGCTGGCCGCTGGGGCTTCACCAAACATTTGTAAATAGCTTGGGTGGCTGGAAATGGCGGCCGGCGCGCCAGAGCAACAAATATGATGATGAAGACAAATCACCGTGTCTGTTTTTGCCATTACAAGGTGCAGATCATGAGAGATCATAAACACCGCGCAATTAAAGCGGTGACGTAGGGTATCAATCAGACTGTAGAGTTCAATTTGTCCTTGTACATCCATCCCTTGAGCCGGCTCGTCTAACACCAGTAGCTGTGGTCGAATTAACAGTGCGCGCGACATCAATACACGCTGGCTTTCACCCCCCGATAATTTATGCACATCAGAGTGGAGTAGGTGCGTAGCCCCAACTAAAGCTAAGGCATCTTGACGCTCTTGTTGACTGTATTTCCCTGCTAATCGTAAAAATCGGTCTACCGTTAAAGGTAAAGATTCATTGAGTAGCAGTTTTTGTGGCACATAACCAATGCGCAATTTATTTAGCTTGCTCACTTTTCCCGTGTAATGCTTGTGCAAGCCTAAAATCACTTTTACTAAGGTGGATTTGCCCGCGCCGTTTGGGCCAACTAACGTCGTGATTTCAGCTTCATTAATGGTAAGAGTGATGTTGTCCAATACCTTTCTTTGGTCAAATTGAACGGTCACATCTTGTAGCGTGACGAGTTGGGTCATAGTTATTGGCCTGTCGTGTAAAGGTGAGTTGCAGCGCATTATCACTCACAGAGTGTTAACACTTCTATTTTGCAATGGTAACTCCATTTGCAAAAAACCAGTGTTATAAAGTAACATCTAAAGCTAACTTTCTCTATTGCAATGGAACGAATTGATGAAACGCCTCTTATTATGCTTGATTTCTTTTGCTTATATTAGCAGCGCACAGGCAGTAGAAGTGCTCAGCAGTATTAAGCCTATACACCTTATTACTCAGGAGATAACAATGAAGGCAGCATCGTCATCATCCCTATTGGATGCGGCTATGTCACCTCATGATTATGCTTTGCGCCCTTCTGATATAAAAAAAATACGTCAAGCTGACTTAGTGATCTGGTTTGGCCCCGATCTTGAAAGCTTTATGTCATCCGCTACGCGTAATCAGCACAATTTGCTCACTATTAGCGATATTAAAGGCTTAGATCTTCACCATTTTGCACAGGGACATCATGATGGCGATGGACATCACCATCATGGCAACATTGATCCTCATTTTTGGTTAGGCCCTCAGCAGGTGGCCAGCGTTGCGACACACATTGCCAACAAATTGTCTGAGATAGACCCAAACAACAAAAAAATCTACAAAGAAAATTTAGACCACTTCTTGAGTCAACTAACCGTGACCACTGCTGACATTACCCAGCGACTAAAGCCAGTACAAGAGAGTGGCTATTTTGTGTTTCATGATGGTTATGGCTATTTTGAAAAGTCATTTAATCTAAATCACTTAGGCCACTTTACGGTGAGTCCAGAAAGAAAACCGGGGGCAAAAACACTCATTGAAATTAAAACTCGCCTCGCAAAAGGTGATGTTAAGTGTGTCTTTAGTGAGCCACAATACACGCCAGCGGTGGTGGATACGGTGACTCGTGGTAGTCATGTATCGAGGGGGGTGCTTGATCCACTGGCCACCGATATTGAAGAAAAACCGGGTGCTTATTTCGATTTCTTAAATGATTTGACCACTCAGTTTGCGACCTGTCTTAAATAGTTTATTTCTTTAGATAGATTTGGTGTTAAATACAAGCGCCCTTTGCTAAGGGCGTTTTTTTTGATTTAAAACAACTCTTCTGTAAGTAAATGTGTTAAGGTCTTTGTAAATGATAATAATTGGCATTTAGATTATGAAACTCGCTGAACTCAATGTTGGACAATCTGCAACAATTCGCTCTTTACAGCAATTGGATAGTTCCACTAGAAAAAAATTAATGGTCATGGGACTGCTACCGAATACAGCAGTCACATTAGTACGCAAAGCGCCAATGGGAGATCCATTACAGGTGCGAGTACGTGATGTCAGCGTTGCTATTCGTAAATCTACTGCAGCACAAATTTCAATAGAGGTCGCATAGTGGACTATTCCATACTCACCGTAGGTAATCCTAACAGCGGTAAAACGACGCTTTTTAATGCCTTTACTGGTTCAAACCAGAAGGTAGGTAACTGGGCGGGTGTCACTGTAGAGAAGAAAACCGGTACTTATACATTAGCGGGTGAAGAGTTTAGCTTAACTGATTTACCGGGTATTTATGCCTTAGACAGTGGTAATGACAGCAACAGTCTCGACGAAACCATTGCCTCGCGTTCAGTATTATCCACTCCGGCTGACGTTATTATCAATGTTATCGATGCTACCTGTTTAGAACGAAGCTTATATGTCACGCTGCAGTTGCGTGAATTGGGGCGCCCTATGGTGGTCATCCTTAATAAAATGGACTCGATGAACCGTATGGGTCAGAAAGTCAATATTAAAGGGTTAGCTAAGGCACTCGGTTGCCCGGTTATGGCTGTGACCGCGACGCGCATTAATGAAGTAAATCAGCTTAAGGCTGACCTACATAAAATGTTGGCCAGTGGCATTGAAGTTACTCCTTTAGCTCTGGACTACGGCAGTGAATTTGAGCAGGTTATCTCACAAGTTCAAGACCAATATGCGAACGATATGGTGAGCAATAGAGCTCTTGCCATACGCGGTCTTGAAGGAGACACCCTGGTGCTCAATACCGTTTCGCCAGAAGTGAAAGATGTGACAGCGCAGGCTCGCCATACATTGGATATGGATATTGATCTGCATATTGCCGATGTAAAATTTACTTTTTTACATGAGTTGACCAAATCTTTTAGAGTGACTGAAGGCAAAATTACACGTCGCTTGAGTGAGCGTATTGACTCGGTAGTGCTTAATAAATGGGTAGGTATTCCACTGTTCTTTGGGGTGATGTACCTAATGTTTATGTTTGCCATTAATATTGGCGGTGCCTTTATCGATTTCTTTGATATTGCTTTTGGCGCACTATTGGTTGACGGCACTCATGCATTATTAGATCCCCTTTTGCCACAATGGATAGTCACTCTGCTAGCTAACGGTATTGGTGGCGGTATTCAAACCGTTGCCACCTTTATTCCTGTTATTGCCGGTTTGTACTTGTTCCTGACCCTTTTAGAAGGTTCCGGTTATATGTCACGAGCCGCTTTTGTATTAGATAAAGTGATGCAAAAGGTTGGTTTGCCAGGTAAAGCCTTTGTGCCATTGGTATTAGGTTTTGGCTGTAATGTGCCAGCGATTATGGCCAGTCGCACATTAGATCAAGAGCGTGAGCGTCGCTTAGCCGCATCAATGGCTCCCTTTATGTCTTGTGGTGCACGTCTTCCTGTTTATGCACTGTTTGCAGCGGCCTTTTTCCCAACGGCTGGGCAGAATGTGGTTTTCGCCTTGTACATTATTGGTATCTTAGCTGCGGTATTCACTGGTATCGTACTAAAGCATACGATTTACCCTGGCAGCAATGACAGCTTTGTGATGGAAATGACCGACTATGAGATCCCTCGTTTACGTAATGTGATGATCAAAACGTGGCATAAACTCAAACGCTTTGTCTTTGGTGCAGGTAAAACCATTGTGCTAGTGGTCACTATTTTAAGTTTCCTTAATTCTATAGGTACTGACGGCAGTTTTGGTAATGAAGACAGTGACAGTTCGGTATTGTCTAAAGCAGCACAGGTCATTACCCCAGTCTTTGAGCCAATGGGCATCGAAAAAGACAACTGGCCAGCAACGGTAGGTATTGTGACTGGTATTTTCGCTAAAGAAGCGGTAGTCGGTACATTGAATAGCCTTTACTCAACTCCTGAAGAAGAGGATGCCACTTTCGATCTTATTGTCAGTCTTGAAGAGGCTGTATTGTCGATTCCTGAAAACTTAAGTGGCCTAAGCTTTAGTGACCCACTAGGTATGGAAGTCGGCGACTTGTCAGACACTGCTTCAGTGGCGGATGAGCAAGAGGTAGATCAATCTGTATTTGCTAATTTACAAAGCAAGTTTGTTTCCGGACATGCCGCTTTTGCTTATCTATTGTTTATCTTGTTATATACACCTTGTGTGGCGGCAATGGGCGCTTATGTAAGAGAGTTTGGCAGCCAATACGCTCGCTTTATTGCCGCTTGGACCATGGGCCTTGCCTACCTTAGCGCCGTGCTATACAACCAAGTGATGACGTTCACCGCTCACCCTGTAAGCAGTGCCTGTTGGATATTGGTGGTTGCACTGGTGTCTTTGGCCACATTTATGGGCCTCAAGCGCAAAGGTAATAGAGACCGCTGGCAAGAGCATGAGTCAGTGGCCTAATCGTAAAGAAGGTGAAAGATGATTTTACAGCAACTGAAAGCCTACCTTGAACAGCATGGCACCACAGACAGAAGCGTACTCGCTAATCATTTTGGTCTGTCTGAAGATGGTGTCGATGCCATGTTTCAAGTATGGATAAAAAAAGGCAAAGTGTCCCGAATGCACGATACCATTAAAGGTAAAGATAAGGGCGTTCGTTACGCTCTCAACCAAGGCATAAGCTTAAACGTACAGATGTAATCATTTACCTTTGTTCGGTTCCAGTCAGCTAGGCGTTTACTGTTTACAGTCGCCTAGCTTTTTTTATGAGTGTATTAGGCTTGCTGAGGACTCCCATCGTCCTGTGTCGTTGCAATGCTTTGTTTCGGCTCGCGACTCATCATTAGTGCCCCTCCCACTAAAAAGATGGCCCCGATAACCTGCTGTATGGTTAAGGTCACATCAAAGGCAAACCAGTTAATGGCTACCGCAGACACTGGGAAAAATAACTCAGCAATAGTGCCATAGCGGGCTGGAATTCTTTCTAATCCTTTGTAATAAATGAACATGCCTAACAGCCCTGATAAGATCACCATATAAAGCAGATGGCTAAAACTGCCTTCGGCCAGAGTAAATTGCTCTCCATAACCCAGCATAGCGAACACTAAGGTAAATAAGGCCAAGGTAAAACGACCTGACATAATCTGCATGCTGTTGTAGCCCATCATAGTAAGCTTTCGTCCGTATACCGTCGAAGCCCCCCATGCCATCACGGCCAGCAAAGCCGAACCATAGCCGAGTAATATAGTGACCAATTTAGGGTCGTAATGCCAAACAGATTCTTGCTCTAAGAGGGCAACAATGTCTGGGGCAATCATAACCAAACTCCCTAGCAAGCTAATGCTCGCCCACAGCAGGAAATGCCTTTGCAGTTTTTCTTTGAGTAAAATAACCGATAAAGAGATGGCTACAATGGGTTGCAATTTTTGTAGCAAAATCACTATGGTAGGATTCATTAAAGTGAAGGCTTTAGTAAAGGCTAGAGTACCAATGGCAGAGCCAAACACCCCAATGATGATGAAAGGCAAAAGGGAGCCTTTAATATACGCAAAGCGCCATTTGGGCACGGCAATTTGTAAAAGGGCAATGATCACCACTAATACAATGTGCTCAAAGAACACGATTTGCAGCGTGCTATTGTTTTCTAATAATGGATAACGAAATAAAGTGTCAGCGGCCCAAAGTCCAGCTGCGATCATAACAAAAAAAATACCTGCCACGAGGATCTCCAAATTCAGACCAAAGTTCGCCATCTATGATGGGCTTGGTGTGATTAACGTGAACAGAGCGTAAGAGGCAAGATCATTGATAGGCTAACCACATTGCGTAATAGAGTCATGACAAGGCAGACTCCCGCCGTAGTGTTGCGAGCAAGCAACAGCGCAAGGCTCACTGGAAGGTGGACCACTGTTGGGGGCTGAGCTATGAAAATCAATTGTTTACTTCTTTCATCCGGACTATAACCGTCGGCTCTGGGTTTACACCAGATCTGCTGTCCCTTAGTTTTATAAATAGAAACTATTTATAAATAGACACTAAGGCGCTCGTGGGCTCAAGCTAGGCTTTTACCACCGGTGGGGAGTTTCGCCCCGCCCTGAAGTTCCTATAAAGTAACAAATTTTAGATCGTTATTACATAAAAAAAGAGACTCAACAGAGTCTCTTTAATCATTTACTGAAGATGATGAGTATTACAATTTTTTCGAAATAAGGGCGCTGCAACCAATAATCGCAATGGCTAACACCATGATCGCTCCCTTACCACTTTCAAAGCCACTAATAATGCCCGCACAAGCCACCACTGCAACCGCAACTGGGATAACGTACTTAACAAGGTTATACCAAAGGCCAAATAATGGAAAAGCGATCTTACCGTTGTTCGTGATCTCTTTTTCTAGATCAACACGGTTGAGACGCCAACCGGCAAAAATACAGATGAGCATACCGCCCACCGCTAGGAATACCTTGTCAGTGAGAAGATCAAAGATATCAAACACACCCGTATCAAACAGCTTAGGACCAATGCCACCAAGAGATAGGGAAGCAAAGATACACATCACGGCCATAACCGCACTGGCGCTAAGTACCGCATTGACGCGTTTCATCCCTTTTTCATCAATGAGATAAGAAACGACCACTTCCAGTAAAGACACCGAAGAGGTGAGTGCGGCTACCGTTAAACCAATGAAGAACATCAGTGCAAACAATAGACCTATATGGCCCATTTCAGCAAATAGCTGCGGCACAACCACAAATACAAGACCAGGGCCTGCCGCCGGTTCCATATTGAATGCGAACATAGCTGGGAACATGGCAATACCTGCCAGTAGTGCAACGGCGGTATCCATGCCCACCACCATACCGGTGGTTTGAACTAGGTTTTCTTTCTTTTTCAGGTAGCTACCATAAGTGATCATACAGCCCATACCTAAAGAAAGAGAGAAGAACGCTTGGCCCAGCGCTGCCAGTACTACGTGGCTATCCACTTTGCTGAAATCAGGCTTGAATAAGAATTCAAGACCGGCACTGGCTCCGGGTAAAGAGAGTCCTTTCACGGCAACCACAACTAGAATAAGAAACAGCAATGGCATCAGAATTTTGCCAGCTTTTTCTATCCCACCTGAAATCCCCTTACTCACAATAACGATATTGAGAATGAAGTAGGCCGCCATCCATAATAAAGGTTGCGTAGGGTTGGATATGAAACCGCCAAAGCTCTCACCAATGTCTTGTGGGTTATCCAGTAAACCGGTTGCGACTTTAGGTATATATGCCAGTGCCCAACCACCCACCACAGGGTAGAAGCCCATGATTAATAGTCCGCTGAGTACGCCAATGATCCCCACAAAACTCCAGCGTCGATCTGTGGTCTTAAAGGAGCCCACGGCCGCTCGCGAGGTATGACGACCAATGGCAAACTCGGTTAACATGACACTAAAACCAATGACGATAACGAAGGCCAGATAGATAAGCACAAATGCACCGCCACCATTTTCTCCGGCGGTGTAAGGGAATTTCCAAATATTGCCAAGGCCCACAGCCGAACCTGCGGCAGCCATGACAAAGCCAAGTTTTGAACCCCAATTATCACGGGGGGTAGCCGCTGCATTTCCTGTTGCCACAATCACTCCAAGCTAAATATTGTTGATGTATTGGGATGTCTAAATGAGTTTGTAAACATTTCTATACACATATAAATGCATAATTGACACACCAGTAGTGGCAAGTTAACCAGTTTGTAATAAAAGTTGGAACCCTTAAAAGTGTGATTATCGGGTGCAGATCTCATTGTTGCATTTAATCGCTGTCTTAATGGTCTAATTGTGGTTTTTATGACCACAATTAAGCCTGTAGAGATACGATTATTGCTGTGTAAAACGGGCTATGGCTTACGTATCTTTTTGTTTACAGTGGTTAGAAAAATTTTTTGGTGACTTTTCTTGCTAGTTAATGGGTAAGTTGCTGGTTGTGTGAATGATTTGTTTTCCAGTTCCAACCAAAACGTTCACTTAAGGTTTGCAGGGTAGCGATCTCTTGCTTAGTTTCATCTTGTATCCATTGCAGCACCTCACTGACCACCTCAGAAGCGCTACGACAATGGCAGAAATATTGCCAAGCACTGGGCTGAATTTGCGTGTTATTAGGGCACACCAAATAACCGCGCTCAAGTTCAGGCAAAATCAACAGCAGATCCGTCACGGTAACCCCTTGCCCTGACAGGCAAGCACTTAAAGCCAAGTCCAAAGTGAAGAAAGTGCTATTGCGCACTTTACTGGTTTCTTGGTGACCTGCAGTGGATAGCCAAGTTTTCCAGTCATGATGGTCAAGGCTAGGGTGCAGGCGCGGTAGGGTTAGTAAGGATGTAAATTCAGAGTCTTTAGCATACAACTCTTGGGAGCATACCGGGGCCATATATTCATCACGTAAAAACAATACATCGGGTCGGTGCTGAAATTGCTGAGGGGCTCTTGAGGTCAATATTAATAGGTCATAGTCCGTTGAATTGAGAGATTCGTGTTCATCAATAGTAGGAATGACCACGATTTCATAGTCGGGGTAACGTTCTTGCAGCTGCTGTATTTTAGGTAACAGTGAGCGGGTGGCGTAGCTAAGGGCGGCTTTTATCACGATACGCTGCTGTGTATCGGCTTGCCAAGAATGGATCAACGCTTGCAGACTTTGATAGTTTTTTTGTAATACCGCAAGCAACTCCCCCCCTTGACTGGTAAGACCGATACTGCGATGTTTTCTTACGATCAAGCTCACCCCTACACTTTGCTCAAGTTGTTTCACTTGGCGACTGACCGCACTTTGCGTCACATTGAGTTCGTTGGCCGCCAAGGTAAAGCTCAAATGTCTCGCCACAGACTCAAAGGTTTTTAAGCTGTTATGGGAGTAGGGAATGTCGGGGTAAATCTTCATTGCAGTCACATGATCTCAAGTAATGCCAAAAGGCGTAAATGTTAATTGAATGCTAGCTCACTTATCAGTACTTTGGCTACGAATATAAAGAGGTCATCATGAAAATCATTCTTAAATTAGCCTTACCGCTGACATTATCCCAACTCATTGCAATGGCATTGGTATTAACCGATGTGTGGATGATGTCGCATATTAGTGTGGCCTCTTTAGCCGCAGGTGGCTTAGGGGCATCTGTGTATTCATTCGTTTTTCTTATCGCCAGCAGTATTGTGGGTTGTGTGGCGAACCTCATTGCCATTGCTTATGGGCAAAGCATTGCTCGCCCTGAGTTTGGCCAACAGCAGATCCGTTTTGCCATTAAAGGTGCGGTTATGCTGTCTATTTTGCTCAGCGCACTACTGACTTTTTGTTTTTCTTTTGCTCCACAGTTATTAATCAAAGCACAACAGTCCCCTCAGGTAGTTGAGATAGCCATGGGGTATTTAGATGCGCTGAAATGGAGCATGTTACCGACCTTACTTCTTTTGGTATTAAGAGGATTAACCAGTACTTTTGGTGATGTTCGCTCTGTGATGCTGATGTCGGTCATGACCGTGTTTATTAACGTGCCGATCAGTTATGTGCTGGCGTTTAATTTTGGCTGGGGCATCGCAGGTTTAGGTTACGGCACGGCATTTTCTGCTTGGGTCATGTTGTTTGCTTATGCCCGTTGGGTATTTGGTCAGCCTAAATACCAAGGCTTTGCGCCATGGAAAAGCGCTCAAGAATACAGTGCAAAATTAATGTTGCCACTGCTGTCTATGGGGTCTCCCATCGCACTGGCCGCGTTATTGGAGCATGGACTGATTTATGGGGGCACCTTATTGGCGGGCATGATTGGCGTTGCCTCATTGGCTTTGCATCAAATTCTATTGCAATGCCTGTCTTTTACTTGGAATATTAACTTTGGCTTTGCCCAAGCATCGGCTATTTTAGTGGGCAAAGAGTATGGCGCTGGAAACTACGCCAACATAAAGGTGGTGGCCAAGAAGAGCTTTGTGGCAGTGACTTCGCTCAGTATTGTCGTCGCATCGTGCTTTGCTTTATGGCCAGAGATAATTGCCTCTTTGTTCCAATTGGACAAAGAGGGGGGGCATCACTTAACGGATTTATTGGCCTCGGTGATCTGGATTGTGGCCCTATGCTTTATCGTAGATGCATGGCAGTTGTTAGCCATCAATCTGTTACGAGGCATGAAAATTGTCATGTTACCTACCGTAATCACCGCCATAGGCTATTGGTTGTTTGGTTTGCCTGCCGCTTGGTTTTTAATGAAAGGCTATGGTTTGGCTGGGATTTGGGGGGGAATAGGCATTGGCCTTGGTGTGACCGGTGTCTTATTACTAGGACAACTTATTTACCAAACGCGACGTGTTGAGAATCAATCTGTATCGTCGTAGTTGTTTGATATACTCGTAATAAATCAATTCAAAGGATGAGTGCATAATGTCAAAAACAGCAAAGATTCATAATGAAGACAAGCTCGTAAAAAAGGCCATAGAAGTCGGTTTTAAGTTGGCAAAGTTGCAAGGGTTGGAGCTTCCTACAGCAACACAGCCGCTAAAGGTGCAAGCGGTATATTTATTTTTAGTGGAGGTAAATCAAATTCCGCCACTGCCAGAAGATAAACTCGACGGTCCTAATATTAAAAAACGTTTGGCACTATGGATGCACAATGCCTTACCAGACAATGATCCGTTAAAATAATTGCATTTTATGGATGAGATGCCTTTTTTATGGATAACGACACAAAGAGGATAGGCCATGACCTGCGGTACACCAAAAGATTACACAGAAGCATTGTACAAGGTCTATTTTGAAGTCGGTGAGTGGCAAGGCAGCGCGCTGCAAGTGTTAAGTCAGCTCGTTGGGCAGACGCACGCAAATACGATTAAGCATCTGGAGTTTGGTTACGAGTTAGCCATGCCAATTCAATGCATTCCTGACGCGGTAAAACGCCTAGCCGATAACAATATTGCGGTTTATCAGGTCGTTCGAGGCTCAAAAGTGACGGGCGCTTAGCACTCAATAGGTGAAGGCAACGCAAAAAAAAAGGATCTGCAGTCAGATCCTTTTTCATCTCTATATCGTGGCTGATTTAGTCGGCTATTACATGCGCTCTAGAGTTTCAATACCCAGTAGAGACAAGCCTTGCTTGATGGTTTTTGCCGTTAACGCAGCCAATTGTAGACGGCTTTGTTTTACCGCTTCCTCTTCTGCCACAAGAATTGGGCACGCTTCATAGAAGCTAGAGAATTGACCTGCAAGTTCAAACAAGTAGCTACACATAATATGTGGTTGACCTTCACGCGCTACAGACTGAACGGCTTCTTCAAACTGCATGAGTTTAGAAGCAAGGGCTTTTTCTTTTGCATCAGTGATGATGATATCACCTTGCAGGTTATCCATAGATACGCCCGCTTTAGCAAATACAGAAGCCACGCGAGTGTAGGCATATTGCATATATGGAGCAGTATTACCTTCAAAGGCCAGCATGTTGTCCCAATCAAAGACATAATCGGTTGTGCGGTGCTTGGAAAGATCGGCGTATTTAACCGCCGCCATTGCAACGGTTGTCGCAATCGATTTTTTCTCATCTTCCGCAAGTTCAGGGTTTTTAGACTCAATCAGTTTTTGTGCACGTTCTTCTGCTTCATCAAGAAGATCCACAAGACGAACTGTACCACCGGCGCGAGTTTTAAATGGACGACCATCTTTACCAAGCATCATACCAAAGGCGTGGTGCTCAAGAGAGATCTCCTCTGGTACATAACCGGCTTTACGAACAATAGTCCAGGCTTGCATTAGATGCTGATGCTGACGTGAATCGATGAAGTAAAGAACGCGATCCGCCCCCAGTTCTTCATAACGGTATTTAGCACACGCAATATCGGTCGTGGTGTATAGGAAGCCACCATCGCGTTTTTGCACGATAACACCCATAGGGTCGCCATCTTTGTTTTTGTATTCATCAAGGAACACCACTTGCGCGCCGTCATCTTCTTTAGCTAGGCCTTTTTCTTTTAGGTCAGCAACCACGTTTCCTAGCATATGGTTATATTGGCTTTCACCCATGACATCATCACGAGTTAGTGACACGTTGAGACGGTCGTAGTTAAGTTGGTTTTGCTTCATGGTGATATCCACCAGCTTTTTCCACATATCTACGCAGAACGCATCGCCACTTTGCAATTTAACTACGTAGCTACGAGCTTTAACTGCAAACGCTTCGTCTTCGTCGTAGAGTTTTTTAGATTCGCGGTAAAATCCTTCAAGATCGGACAGTTTCATAGAAACTTCGCCGTCTTGCTGTTGAATACGCTCTAGGTTAGCAATGAGCATACCAAACTGAGTACCCCAATCACCAATGTGGTTGGCGCGGATCACTTTATGGCCTAAAAACTCAAGAGTACGAACCACAGCGTCACCAATGATGGTTGAGCGCAGGTGGCCAACGTGCATCTCTTTAGCCACGTTAGGGGCAGAGTAATCGGCTACGATTGTTGTCGGTGCTTCTGCGGTGACGCCAAGACGAGGATCAGCCAGTGCTTCTTTTGCTGATTTAGCTAGGAAGTCTTCGCTAAGGAAAATATTGATAAAGCCAGGGCCGGCGATTTCGGTTTTGCTCGCAATGCCGTCAAGGTCTAGGTGCTCAAGCACTTTTTGAGCAAATTCTCGAGGGTTTGTACCTAGTCGCTTTGCTACGCCCATTACGCCGTTAGCTTGATAGTCACCAAACTGAGCTTTTGCCGATTGACGCACGGCCGCTGGACTGCCTGCTGGGGCGCCCGCTGCTTCTAATGCTTGAGATACTTTGTCGTTGATAAGTGCTTGGATATTCACACGCAATTCCTTCAATTCAAGGAGTGTCAAGAAAGCGAAATAAGTGCTTTCGTGCCGTAGTTCACAAAAATGGGGGTAATGATAACAAGTTAATGGCCAATCTAAAAGCATTCGACCCTGTCACTTTGTCAATTATTCAGTAGCAAAACTCGGCGTAGTCGGTAAACTTTTGTCAAAACCTCGATAAATGACAAAAGAGCAGAAAAATGGAACCTTTATTGGCTGCCGGTCTTCATCCACAGCAGATGCTAGAGCGCGTGCAAGAGTTTGCCTATCACATAGAGCGGTTAGGGCAGGAGTTAGGGCTAGATCTTACCCAGTATCAAGCGGACCATATTGCGTTGCGCATTAACGATTATGATTTAGCGGTCTTGGCCCATCAAGCCTGGCTAGAGCACGCAACGACCTTATCTGAAGCCAATATTAATGGCAGGCCAATAGTGGTGATGGCGTTTAACACGCCCATTAAAGTGGGGGCTTGGTCTATTGAGTGCTTGGAGTTGCCGTACCCAGCTGCAGGGAAAACCTATCCTAAGCAGGACTGGGAGCACATTGAATTTGTGATTCCATCTGCCAAAGAGTTGGCCGATGAGTATTTACACGATTTGCTACAACGATTGCCGAGTTTTAATCCAAGTGGCGATTGCAAAATGAAACTGTCGAGCCCAAAGGGAGAGGGGGAGCGCCTTGCTAACCCAACGATTGCATTTAAAAAGGAGGGTGTGTGCATCAAGCTGCATCCTCACTCTTTAAAGCGCATTGTTGAATCAGAGCAAGGCAAAGGGGCTTAGGAGCCCCCAATCTCTGTTATAGAATGACCGTCTTGTTGCCGTACACAAATACATGGTCATTGACCACTTTGTTAAGGGATTTACTCAATACATTTTTCTCTACGTCACGGCCCGCTTGCGCCATATCTTGCGCGCTAAAGTTGTGATCCACAGGAATAACGTCTTGCTTAATGATTGGGCCTTCATCTAAGTCATTGGTCACGAAGTGCGCGGTAGCACCAATAATTTTCACGCCACGTTCAAAGGCTTGTAAATACGGCTTAGCACCAATAAAGGCTGGCAAGAAGCTGTGATGGATATTGATAATGCGATCTTGATAATGCTCCACAAAGCTTGGGGTCAAAATGCGCATGTATTTTGCTAAAACCAAATAGTCAGCATCAAAGCTATCAATGGCTTGTTGAACTTGCCGTTCATGATCTTCTCGACTGAGGCCTTCATGGCTCACATGACGAAATGGGATATCGAACTTATCAACCAGTGGCTTTAACACATCGTAGTTACTGACCACGGCAGTAATCTCAACGTTGAGACTACCATCAAAGGTTTTCATCAGAATATCACCTAAGCAGTGCGATTCTTTAGTGACTAAAACAACGATTTTTTTCTTGCTAGAATCCACCAGTTTTTTTTCGGCGTTGCTTGGTAAAGCTAACTGCAAGTCTTCCATAAACACGCGGTCATTAAAATTGCCTTCAAGCTCAGTACGCATAAAAAAGTGGCTGCAGGTATTGTCTACAAATTCATTATTATGAATGATGTTCAGTTGATGCTTATAACAAATGTTGGTGATCTTGGCGATCAAGCCTGGTTCGTCTGAGCAATGGGTGAGGAGGGTCTTTCTTTCCATGATGACTCTTTGGTTACTAATAAGTGATGAAAAATGATGAGCTTAGACAGTATCTAATTATTCTCTTTCTTGCAAATTCAAGTGCTTAGAGAGTTTGTGCTGGCATGTATCTCGCAACGCGGAACATAGCCGAGCATCCTTGCTTATGCACACATTGCGTGACGGCCATTGGTATCAGTGACAAAAGCTGACATAATTATTTTTCTCCCTATAAACCTATGCTAAGGGCAATTTTTGAAAATCAGTAGCGTGTTCTCAGCCGACGGTGCATTGGGTCAAACCATTTCCGGCTTTCAGCCTCGTGATGAGCAAACCATGATGGCCGAGCGTGTCTACCACGCCATTCAACAACAGCAACCATTGGTGATAGAAGCGGGGACAGGTACGGGAAAAACTTTTGCTTACCTTGCTCCTGCTCTGCTCAGTGGTAAAAAAACCATTGTCTCTACTGGGTCTAAAAACCTGCAAGAACAACTGTTTCATCGAGACTTACCGTTAATGAAAGCGGCCCTTGGGTTTATGGGGCGTATTGCGCTGTTAAAGGGGCGAGGGAACTATTTGTGCTTAGATAGGTTGAGTCGGCAAATAATAGAAAGCCACAGTCACTCATCGGATCCGCAACTGCTTAGCCAGTTAGTGAAAGTGCGCTCTTGGTCTTCGTCTACCCAAAGTGGTGATTTAGGTGAGTGCGAAGATTTAGCCGAAGACAGTAAAGTGATTCCAGATATCACCTCGACCAATGAAAACTGTTTAGGCAAAGATTGCCCAAGTTTTGCTGAATGTTTTGTGTTTAAGGCCAGAAATAAAGCGTTACAAGCGGATCTTGTGGTGGTGAATCATCATTTGTTTTTGGCGGATATGGCCGTTAAGGAAACAGGATTTGGTGAACTGCTCCCTGAAGCAGAAGTGTTTATTTTTGATGAGGCACATCAGATCCCGGATATTGCAAGCCAATATTTCGGTCAATCAATGAGCTCTAAGCACATTGCTGATTTAGCGAAAGATATTGAAATAGGTTACCGCACTGAAGCAAAAGATATGCGTCAATTGCAAAAAGTGGCAGAGAAATTAACCAGTTCGGCTGCGCAAATGCGCCTAGCATTAGGTGAACCTGGCTTTCGTGGCAATTGGCGCGATGCCTTAAAAAATCCTAATCTACAACGAGAAATAGAGCGCTTAAATGACGCGCTACAGTTGTGTCGAGATGTACTAAAAATGGCGCTGGGTCGCAGTCAACTTTTGGATACGGCCTTTGACCGTACCACTCAAATTCACAACCGCTTAACCCGCGTCTGTGATACATCCATTATGGGGTACTCCTATTGGTTTGAGTGTACGCCTCGTCACTTCTCCCTTAACATTACGCCACTGTCGGTAGCCAATAAATTCCAACAACAAATGGATGAGCACGGTGGCAGTTGGATTTTTACCTCAGCCACGCTGTCTGTATCCGGTGATTTTCAGCACTTCACCTCGCGCTTGGGCTTAAAAGACCAACAGAACTTGGCTCTGAGTAGCCCTTTTGATTTTCAAACCCAAGCAAGGTTATGCGTACCTCGCTATTTGCCTGAGCCGAACAGTGCACAAATGGCACAACATTTAGTGACGATATTAACCCCGGTTATAGAGGCCAATAAAGGGCGTTGCTTTTTCTTATGCACTTCTCATTCTATGATGAAAGATCTCACCGAGCGCTTTCGCCAGCGACTGGATTTGCCGGTATTAATGCAAGGTGAGAGCAGTAAACAAGCGTTGCTGAAAGAGTTTACTCAGTTAGGAGATGCGTTACTGGTGGCAACGGGCGCATTTTGGGAAGGCATAGATGTTAGAGGTGACGCGTTAAGCTGTGTTATTATTGACAAATTACCGTTTACGCCTCCCGATGATCCGCTGTTAAAAGCGCGCATTGAGGATTGTAAACTCAATGGGGGTGAACCGTTTTATGAAGTACAACTTCCCGACGCCGTCATTGCACTGAAGCAAGGGGTAGGGCGGTTAATCAGGGACACAAGTGATAAAGGGGCATTGATTATCTGCGATAATCGCTTAGTCACCCGTGACTATGGAAAAATGTTTTTATCTAGCTTGCCACCGATACCGCGTACGCGCAGCGTCTCAACCATTATCCATTTTTTGCAGTCTTCGATGAGCAAATAACATTGAGACTCACATGCACAACGAATAACAGAGAAACCGATGAAAGCAAAAATATTAGCACTCGATACCTCAACGGAGTTTTGCTCTGCCGCCATCATGATGGACGGAGAAGTGTTATCTAAAGGGGAATATGCCCCCCGTGGCCATACTAGCAAGATCTTACCTATGGTAGATGAATTGTTAGTAGAGGCGGGCGTTAAGCTTACCCAATTAGACGCTTTAGCCTTTGGCCGTGGTCCGGGCAGTTTCACTGGCGTGCGTATTGGTATCGGTATTGCTCAAGGACTGGCCTTTGGTGCTGACTTGCCTATGCTAGGCATATCAACACTGCAAGCCATGGCGCAAGGTGCATACCGTACTACGCAGGCCCAACATGTTGCTGCCGCCATTGATGCACGTATGAGTGAGGTGTATTGGGGACGCTTTAGTCGTCAGTCCTCAGGGGAATGGCATGCAGATGATAATGAGTGTGTGATCCCTCCTTTGGAGTTAGCCCATAAAACGGTGGACGATGAGCGCATTTGGACTCAAGTGGGTACCGGTTGGGAAGCCTACGCCGAAGAACTGAAATCACTGCCACTGCCACTGCAACGCACCGAGAGCGGGGTGCTTTATCCCGAATCTCAAGATATTGTGGTCTTGGCGCAACATGAATTAGTACACGGTAATCAAATCAGTGCGGAGCAAGCATCTCCGGTGTATTTGCGTGATAAAGTGGCTTGGAAAAAATTACCCGGCCGAGAATAACCGAACGCAGCTTGGCGTCCGCTGGAGGGCAGTATGCACAAAGTGTTAATGACATTGCTATTTACATCACTACTCACCGCTTGTAGCTCTTTGCCCGAGACACTGGTCTCAAGTAAAAAGCCACTGGTTACTGAGTATGAAACATGGGTTAATAGTGAGCCGAATGCCGTGCAGGAAGTGCGCTTAGGTGGTGTGATTGCGAAAGTGAGTAACTTACAGCACAAAACCCGTCTTGAGTTGGTGAACTTGCCTATTGGCAAAGATGGCAAACCAGATATTAATGTGGAACCCCAAGGACGCTTTATCGCTTATGTGGACGGATTTATTGACCCGTTAACCTTTGCTGAGGGACGTTTAGTTACCGTGTTAGGGCAACCGAATGGCAATGAAACCGGTAAGGTTGGCGAGTTCGACTATCGCTTTCCAGTTTTGCAGGTCACGGGCTACCATTTATGGCAAATTCGTGAGCAAATTATTGTGCAAGACCAGCCTATGACTCGTTTCCCTTGTCGCTCGTTATATTGCCGAAATGTGCATTATGGGCCAAGCAAAGGACATGTTGTGCAGAGCGTTGAATAGACATGTTCAGTGAACGCCGTTTTGCATTGACACAAGGAGTGATAGCCGCCCTTAGTACAGCCCCTACACAACCGGTTTGCACTGTGTTATTTGTGCATGGCTGGCTAGATAATGCCGCCTCGTTCACCCCACTTATGCAACAGATGCAAGAGCAGTTTCCACACGCTCAACTGCTGGCCATTGATCTTCCAGGACATGGATTAAGCTCTCATGCTACCAGTGGTTATTACCCATTTCATGACTATATCGATACGTTGCATCAAGTTATTTTACAGCTTGAATCTGAGCAACCGTTAGCCATTGTGGGCCACTCCATGGGGGCGCTTATCGCCAGTTGTTACTGCGCAGCCTTTCCTGAATATGTGGAGCATCTTGTCCAAATTGAAGGCTATGGCCCACTATCAGAAGCCCAATGTCACAGCATTGAACGCTTAAGAAAAGGGGTGCAAAGTCGGCATCGTTTAGCAAATAAGCCACCGCGTTACTTTAACAGTGTCGAGGCGATGGTGGCGTTGCGCGCCGCCAGATATAATCTCCCCCCTGAAGCCGTCACTCCTTTAGTGATGAGAGACAGTCACCGCACCGATAAGGGGTGGCAGTGGCGTCATGATATTAAGTTAAAAGCGAGTTCCCTTTACCGAATGTCGGAACAGCATGCACAGCAGGTAATAGACGCATTACCCAGTTCTAATTTATTGATTATTGGAGACAAAGGGATGGCCCATTTATCAGAGCGTAGCCGCGCTAAAAGTAACACGCTTACCGTTGCAGGGGGGCACCATTGTCATATATCGCAAGCTTTGCTTGTTTCTACAGCGATAATTGAGTTAATTTCATGCAGTTAATGAGCTTTTGTGAGCTAGATTTAAATGTGTTTCAAAATCCCGACTATTCTGTAATAGAATCGTAATAACTCAAATAAATTCAACCTGATAGTTGTATATGATCTACGGCTATTTTTTCAGGAGTAAAAACGTGAATAAACCTTGGCTCTCTCGATACCCTTCTGATGTACCAGAAGTGATAGACCCTGACAGCTATCCATCTCTCATTGAGATGTTTGAAAACAGTGTTCAGAAATTTGCAGATCAACCGGCCTTCCTCAACATGGGTTCGGTGATGACGTATCGTAAATTAGAAGAAAGAAGCCGTGCTTTTGCCGCCTATTTGCAAAACGAATTAAAACTTAAAAAAGGTGACCGAGTTGCCTTAATGATGCCTAACTTACTGCAATACCCTATTGCATTGTTTGGCATACTACGCGCAGGGTGTATCGCCGTTAATGTTAATCCCCTTTATACCCCGCGTGAACTTGAGCATCAACTTAATGATGCCGAAGTAGAAACCATCGTTATCGTATCTAATTTTGCCAATACCCTAGAGCAAGTGGTGGATAATACTTCGGTGAAAAACGTGGTATTGACCAGTCTGGGACAAATGCTACCGACGGCCAAAGGCACGCTGGTGGACTTTGTGGTGAAATATGTGAAGGGTATGGTGCCAAAGTATGACCTTCCGGGAGCCATTTCCTTTAAACAAGCCTTGCGTAAAGGCCGTCGTTTACAGTATGTGAAACCGTTTATGAGTGGCGAAGATATTGCCTTTTTGCAATACACGGGGGGAACAACCGGTGTGGCGAAAGGTGCGGTGTTGACGCACCGTAATATGGTTGCCAATGTCCTGCAAGCCAAAGGTGCGTATGCGCCTAAACTGGTAGAGGGTAAAGAGCTCGTGGTGACCGCTTTGCCTCTGTACCATATTTTTGCTTTAACAGTGAATGGTCTTTTATTCTTAGAATTAGGTGCGAGTAATTTACTGATCACTAACCCTAGAGACATTCCTACCTTTGTTAAAGAGCTGAAAAAGGCTCCGTTTACCGCAATTACAGGGGTAAATACCTTATTCAATGCTTTAGTCAACAATGAAGACTTCCATGAGTTGGACTTTAGTAAGTTAAATCTTGCTGTCGGTGGTGGCATGGCCGTGCAAAAAGCCGTGGCCGATGAATGGAAAAAAACCACTGGAGTTTTCTTACTGGAAGGTTATGGCTTAACCGAATGTGCACCATTGGTGTCAGGTTGCCCTCACGATATGGTTGACTACAATGGCTCCATTGGTCTACCTGTGCCATCAACAGAAGTACGCGTAGTGGATGATGAAGGCAACGTGCTAGCAAATACCGAAGTGGGAGAGCTACAAGTACGTGGCCCACAGGTGATGCAAGGATATTGGAAACGCCCAGAAGCCACTCGAGAAGTGATTACTCAAGAGGGATGGCTTTCCACTGGTGATGTGGTTAAGTTTGATGATGAAGGCTTTTTGCACATCGTTGATCGTAAGAAAGACATGATTTTGGTGTCGGGTTTCAATGTGTATCCAAACGAAATTGAAGATGTGGTGGCACTACATGGTAAGGTGCTTGAAGTGGCTGCCATTGGTGAACCGCACCCAGTATCAGGTGAAGTGGTTAAGATTTGCGTAGTGAAACGCGATCCGTCTTTGACAAAAGAAGAGTTAATAAGTCATTGTCGTGTCCACCTAACAGGTTATAAAATACCTAAAGTGGTCGCGTTTATGGATGACCTTCCTAAGACGAACGTAGGTAAGATTTTGCGTCGCGAATTACGTAGCAAAGCATAATCTGATAAATCGGCTTCGACACACCGATATTGAGCAAAAGCCCTTACTGAGTAGGCGCGTTAGCGAATGCAAAGTAGGGGCATTTTTAATTAAGGTAAAGAGAGTATTTTGAATTATCAAATAGTGACAGACACTGAAACTCTGGCACAGGCGTGCACACAGGCACGACAGAAAGAAGCGGTCATGTTGGATACCGAATTTGTCCGGACCCGAACTTTTTTCCCACAGCTTGGTTTAGTGCAAATGTATGATGGCGAACTTCTTAGCCTGATTGACACCACTGTCATTGACGATATCACGCCAATCGTTGAGCTTTTTCAAGATCAGAAGGTGCTGAAAGTTTTGCATGCCTGTGGTGAAGATCTAGAAGTTTTCCAGCACCACTTTCAAAGCGTGCCAACGCCGATGGTGGATACGCAAGTGATGGCGGCATTTATTGGTCATGGCTTGTCCACCGGATTTGCCAGTTTAGTCAATGAATACTTGTCGGTTGAACTGGATAAGAGCGAATCGCGCACCGATTGGTTAGCCAGACCCCTTACCGAGAAACAGCTTAACTATGCGGCTGCCGATGTTTTTTATCTATTGCCGATGTTTGACAAGTTGCATGGCTTATTACAAGAGTCGGGTTGCTGGCAGGATGCACTGCAAGAGTCGGAACGCCAAGTGTCAAAACGAATTCGTCGTCATGATCCTGAAATGGCGTATCTTAATATCAAAGGTGCATGGCAACTATCAGCCAAGCAGTTGAGTGTATTAAAACCACTGGCGACTTGGCGTTATGAAACGGCAGTACGTAAAGATTTAGCCCTTAACTTTGTGTTTAAAGAAACGGATCTCTTAACTGTTGCTCGCTTTAACTTAACCTCAAGTCGTGAAATGGAGCGTCAGCAGTGTGATGTGCGTTCAGTGCGTCGCTATAGCGCGGTCATTGCAAATATTGTACGTAACGCACAGGGTACGGCAGAAGAGGATTGGCCAGAAAAAATTGAACGTTTAGTCGATTTACCTAACTACAAACAAACGTTTAAAGCCTTAAAAGACGAAATGAATAAGGTATTGAAAGCATCGCATCTGGCACCTGAATTTTTAGCGTCTAAGAAGCAGATCAATCAATTGATCTCTTGGGTTTGGTGTAAAAATCAAGATCCACAGTCTACTCCTGATCTCATGCAAGGATGGCGTAAGCCCTTGCTAGGGGATAAACTGCTTAAAAAACTAGGTGATACCCATCGTACTAAATAACCGGTTATTCTAGCTTGTTAAAATACTCGATAACTGCGCTATTTCTGATCACTTACTTAGTGTGATTGGTCTTAATTAAAAGCATAACAAAAAGGCGATAAGTACAAGATACTTATCGCCTTTTTTATCATTGAATGAAAAACGCTACTCTTCTTCTGGGAGTTTAACGTTTAACTCAAGTACGGAAATATCATCATCTTTTTGTTCAAAAGAGACATTCACCATATCTGGGTCCACTTCAATATATTTACTGATCACTCTAAGGATATCAGCCTTCAACTCAGGAAGATAAGAAGGGGCTGGATCATCATGGCTACGACGCTCTGCAACAATAATTTGTAAGCGCTCTTTTGCTAAATTAGCCGTAGATTTCTTTTTGGGACGAAAAAATTCTAGTAGGGACATAGAGCATTAACCTCCAAATAGACGTTTAAAGATGCCTTTTTTCGGTTCAGTTAAGAAACGAAACTCAATTTGCTCCCCGAGTAGACGCTCAACAGTGTCATGATACGCCATACCAGCATCAGACTGGTCATCAAAAATGACAGGAACACCTTTGTTAGATGCGTTCAGTACCGCTTGGCTTTCAGGAATCACACCTAATAGGTTAATGTGCAAAATCTCTTCTACATCATCAACGCTGAGCATTTCCCCTTGGGTGACGCGGGCAGGGTGGTAGCGAGTAAGCAATAGGTGTGTTTGCACAGGCTCAAGGCCTTGTTCTGCACGTCGAGACTTAGAGTCAAGGATGCCTAAAATACGGTCTGAATCGCGAACAGAAGAGACTTCTGGGTTAGTGGTGACTATGGCTTCATCAGCAAAGTAAAGGGCCATCAATGCCCCTTGCTCGATACCGGCTGGAGAGTCACAAATAACAAAGTCAAAACCCATCTCATCCAGATCATTTAATACTTGCTGGACGCCGTCTTTGGAAAGGGCATCTTTATCACGGGTTTGTGAGGCAGGAAGAATAAATAAGTTTTCGGTGCGTTTATCTTTTATTAGTGCTTGATTTAGCGTGGCTTCACCGTTGATAACGTTAACGAAATCATAAACAACGCGACGTTCACAGCCCATAATTAGGTCGAGATTTCGCAAACCGATATCAAAGTCGATAACAGCGGTTTTCTTGCCCTTTAGCGCAAGACCCGATGCGATAGCAGCGCTGGAGGTGGTTTTTCCTACGCCGCCTTTTCCTGAAGTAACAACAACAATACGTGCCATCATTTTATCCTTTATTTAATATTTAGAAGGTCGCAGTGTAGGGTTTGGTCCGTCAAACTCAATATCACTTGCTCTCCCCAATGGTGTGATTCTATTTGCTCTGCAAGCCAATAGTTGCCAGCGATGGAAACTAATTCTGCTTGCATGTTATGGCAGATTATTGAGGCCGCTTGCCCACTTGCTCCAGCGAGAGCTCGTCCACGCAAGGTGCCATAAATATGAATACTTCCGTCGGCGATCACTTCAGCCCCAGCACTGACATGGTTGAGGATGATAAGATCGCAATTCTTCGCGTAAATTTGTTGTCCAGAGCGAACTGGATTACGAACAATTTTACTCGGCATAATAGGCTCAGGGGCTTTATCTGGGCGGTTGGTTCCTGTCATCACCGCCAAACCGGCTTCTCGAGCACGTTTTTCTAATTGTTTATCGTTACAATCAGTCACTCCTACGGGTACCATGCCGACATTGATGATACCTTGTTTAAGGAGGGTTAAATCGAGATCTGAGCTAGCCTGAGAGAGATTAATAACCAATGGAGCGGATTTGAAAAAAGCGGGGGCTTTAGCAACTTTCCCGTCTAAGTAACAAATTGCAGATTCGGTACTGTGTTCATGCATATGAAGCACAGTAAGCGGAAAACTGCTTCCTTTTAAATCTGGAGTTTGAGACATCTAACTTAGCCTTGGCATATAATCAAACAGTATTAGGTCATGTTATCTATCATAGAGACAGCCGACAAGTAACTTGTTGTCAAATGTTAGCTTTAGGCCCAAAATCAACCAAACACTTTAAAAGTGACGTTTTCACAGTTTTAACGTCTCATATGAACTCGATAGAGCAAGGTCGTATATGATTTGTGCAATATATAAAAGTAACAAAAAACCGGGGATGTATCTGTACATCACCAAGAAAGATGATTTCTCTCCGGTACCAGAACAATTGATGCAGATGTTTGGTAAGCCAACCATGGTAATGGTGGTCAATCTTGCTAAACGTTCTCTGGCAACCGTAGATGTGGATAAAGTAAAAGAGTCGTTATTAAACGATGGCTTCTTTTTGCAAATTCCGCCACCGGTAGAAAATGAGCTAGAAAGCTACAAACAGCGTAAAAAACAACAAAATGACTCAACCGGTTAATTTAATGGAAATGGAGAAATAATGATAACAGCACTAAAGTGGCCTAAGACCGCTGGACATATACTGTTGGCTAGTAGTTATTTTTTGTCGGTGAATATTCAAGCATCTGAGGCTGAGATGAGTTTTGATGAATATGTCACCACCTTTAAAAGTGAAGCAAGCAATCGGGGTATCAGTGTAAAAACGATCAATACGGCTTTTGCTAATGTGCAGTTTAAACCTCGCGCCGTGTCCGCTGATCGCTCGCAACCGGAGCAAAAAATTACTTTAGATGAGTACATTCCTCGCGCAGTGCCACAGTGGAAGATCAAGCAAGCTCGACAAAAATATCAAAAACACAGAGTAGAGCTAGAGCGTATCGGGGCTGAGTATGGTGTACAACCTCGCTTTATCGTGGCCTTATGGGGTGTAGAAAGCAACTTTGGTGCATTAACCGGAGGCTACAGTGTCATTGATGCTTTATCCACAATGGCTTATGAGGGGCGACGAGAGGCCTTTTTTCGTAAAGAACTGATGGCGGCATTAACCATCTTAGATCAAGGTCATATTAGTGCGAAAAACATGAAAGGCTCTTGGGCTGGGGCAATGGGGCAGCCTCAGTTTATGCCGAGCTCTTTTTTGAACTATGCTGCGGACGGCAATGGGGATGGCAGCAAAAACATCTGGCATAACGAACAAGATGTGTTTGCCTCTGCGGCCAATTATTTAAAACAGGCCGGTTGGAATAATCATTACACTTGGGGGCGACAAGTCACCTTAACTCGCCCCATTGATGCCGCACAATTTGGCTTAAAAAGTGAGCAAGGTAAAACGTTAAGCCAATGGCAAGAGCTAGGGGTACGTGATCTGCAAGGGTATGATCTGCCTAAATTAAATAAAGAAATTAATGCTTGGCTTATCGCGCCAGATTCCCCTTCCGGCAGAGTGTACTTAGTGTATAACAACTATAAAGTGTTAATGGACTGGAATCGTTCGTATTACTTTGGGTTGGCGGTAAGTACGCTAGCGGATGAGTTGAAGTAGGGTAAAACATTGAGCGAGGAAAACCTCGCTCAAACGAAACTTACTTGCCGTATCGTTCACAAGCAATCAGAGTGTTTTCAATTAAGCTAGCTACCGTCATAGGTCCAACGCCCCCAGGGACTGGAGTGATGAAGCTGGCATTTTGTTTTGCTACGTCGTACTCCACATCGCCAATAAGCTTGCCACTCTCTAAACGGTTGATGCCTACATCGATCACAACCGCGCCTTTTTTCACCCAGTGTCCCGGTACAAAATTAGGTTTACCAACCGCCACCACGAGCACATCAGCTTGGCGTACATGGCTTTCCAGATCTTTGGTAAAGCGATGACAAGTTGTGGTAGTACAACCGGCAAGAAGCAACTCTAATGTCATCGGGCGACCAACAATATTAGATGCACCCACAATCACGGCATGCTTGCCATGAGTAGGGATGTTGTAACGTTCTAACAGTGTAATGATACCTTTAGGCGTACATGAACGAAGCTTAGGCATGCGTTGCGCCAGACGACCAACATTGTAAGGATGGAAGCCATCCACATCTTTCTCCGGAATAATACGTTCAAGAATATCCGTAGAATCAATACCAGCAGGTAGCGGAAGTTGAACCAAAATACCATCCACTTCATCATCAACATTCAATTGATCAATCAGAGCTAATAGCTCTTGTTCTGTTGCGGAAGAGGGAAGGTCAAAAGACTTAGATACAAAGCCGACTTCCTCACAGGCACGGCGTTTACTGCCCACATAGACTTGTGAAGCGGGGTCTTGACCAACCAGCACCACAGCCAAGCCAGGAGCGCGTAATCCCGCATCAGTGCGAGCCTTAACACGAGCCTTAACTTCAGAACGAACAGTTTGAGAAATGAGTTTCCCATCAATATTTTGAGCAGTCATGACGATCCCTATTTTATGCGGTTCAACATTTGCGCGCATTGTCGCAGAAAAGAAACACTTTTGCTACAAAGCAAACGTTTGCTTATGATGTTTTATCCATAAAAATCACAGCATTGTCTTTTTTTTCAACACTTAGAAGAAAATGTGAGACAAACTCGTTGACCCACGCCTCTCAACTCGTATAATCCTTTCCCTATAGCGCGCCCTTAGCTCAGCTGGATAGAGCACGTCCCTTCTAAGGATGTGGTCGTAGGTTCGAATCCTACAGGGCGCGCCACATTCTATAAGGCCTGACAGCTTTTCAAGTTGTCAGGCCTTTGTCGTTTTTGGCGTTTGTAGTCAAGTAAGCGCGTGCCTTGGTGATGCCTCATGGACCCATTTGTAGAACGGAGTGTAAATAATTGTGTTTATAGCGAATCAAATTCAGCTACTTTAATCACGATTTATATGCACGATTTATATCGATTTATATGGACACCCATACTAAAGTACCCAGTTTTGTATATTTTCAGATTTAATCTAACTTCCAGTCTGTTAACAGGTAATGCATTCATTTTGAGGATTTATCCGGACACCCACATTAAAGTACCCAGTTTGTATATTTTCAGATTTAACCTAACTTCCTGTTTGCTAACAGGTAATGCATTCATTTCTGATATGTAATCTTGTTATTTACAATGGGTGGCCATGGTCTGTAATAGTCTGAAACAAGTGTGTTTAGTGGGATTAGCAGTCGTGCTGATAAAGTGGAAGTTTTAAGGGTAGGGTGGCCATTAGAGATAGATAGGGTGTTATGTCTATATGACGTGACACTGGCATCTTTGAAAAGACTGATGTTGAGTGGCATTTGGGTATTTTAAATCTGTGCATTGTAAAAATTGATTTTTCATCAACATTTACATGTTATTTATGACGTATGATGCGCATAAAATTGACTTGAAAACGGCATTATGAACATTAAACAATGGCTTATGGTTGGGCTAGTACCTGTCATCTTATCTGGTTGTGCAAATTATATAAGCGCAAGCCAGTACAGTATGGTTGATCCTGATGTTAATTATTCAATGAATGAAAACATAGTAGTGGCAGTGGCTGATAAGTCTGACATTCAATCTAAATACTATGTGAAACCTACCATTGAAGCTTTGCATAAGCGTGGTTTTTTGAATGTGTTTTCCGAGAGCGATGTTAAATCACAAGCCGTGGAAGTTGATGTTGAAGCTTTTGTTAGTGTAAATAAAAGATCACAAACCTATCAATATACCTCTGACGATTATGGCATGGTTGAAACAGGCACAACCCATACTAAATGCAATGCCTCTGGTACTAAGTGTACGACAACTAAAGACAAAAAATTTGGTGTGACCGGTAGCTCTACTAAAACGGGCATACATACGATAACGACGTATAAGCTCAACTTCTGGAATGCGGATGACCGCAGACAAGAATTGCTTACTGAGGGTTCTACTTACAATAATGTTTGTGATACCCAATTTTTATACCAATTTTTAGCCGAGCAAACCATTGCTAGATTAGATCTTAATAAACCAATAGATTATAAGTATACCTTCGAGTTGCCATCTGGGACTAAGTGTCGTTGAGTGTCTGAGCCTTACGCTAAGCTCAGTGATTTATTGTTATTTTTAATTAAGGGCTAATCCACGAAGTGATCGCTGCTAATCAGTTTGGATAACAGCGTTACCAGTTTCTTGGATTCAGATTTACTAAGTTTATCTTGAAATTGCTGAGTAATGTTATTGATGATAGGTGTGCATTGGTTGACCATCTGCTCACCATCAGGTGTTAGCGTCAGTAGTTTCACTTTTTTATTTGTTGCGCTTTTATTCGCGATAATTAAGCCAAATTTAATCCCATTATCAACAAGCCGTTTCGTAACAGAGCGGTTTCTGAGTAAATAATCAGCTAATTGCTGCTGTGTCATTTCCCCTTGTTCATGTAATACACGTAGGGCGCCATACATTTCTAAAGTAATGTTCATTGCACTCATTTGTGTTGAAACATTGCAGCGAAATTGCTTATAAACCAAGCCCATTAAAAACATTGGATTTGTATCTAAGCTATTGATTCCGGTGATTGATATTGGCATTGGATGATCCATAAATAACCCCTTGGCAAATCACTAATATTACTAATACCGTAAACATTAGTTCTCCGCGAAAATAGATATTCTGCAGACCAAGATCGGTAGCAGAAACGTATAATTGTAATGGCAGCATAGTGCCTAACATAGCTTCACTGTGTAATCCTCGAGTGCCACCTCGACTGCCGCTAATCCAGACAGCAATAAGGGTGATTAAGCCACCAAGGCATAGAATATAAATTAAATTATGAATATGTTGCCCAGCTAACAAGCTGATAAAAATCATGACTAATGCGCAGCCACCCACATGTGCAAAAAGACAGTTCCGAATCACCATTTGATAGTGTTCCTCACGGCTTTGTGCCGCGGCAACGATGACCGGCATCATGCAAAAGGTCGCTGAAACCAAATTCACTAACATTAAGAAACCTAATCCTATGCCTAGCATGGTAACAAAAATCAGTCTTTGACGGTAAGTGACTGGTGAGTTAGGCATTTTGGGTGGTGGCATTGACTTTGGTGGTGACAAAAATAAACATACAAAGCGAACAACAACCATGGTTGTTAACATGCTTACTGTCATATCTCGCACCCAATCGATCATCACAAAATGACTTTGTTGAGCAAAAATAGTGACTAAAAACCAGTTAAGTAACGGGATCAAAATAAAGCCTAACTTGCTGGGGGAGTCAGCCCAGCGTCGTGCGCGATCAAATACCCAAAGGCTTATACACCACACAACGGCAGGGTGGGCCGAAAAAAGTTGATTAACTAATAATGCAGCACAAGCCACCAATACAATAGGATAAAAAGCCTTAAGCATACCGGATAATGAATAGTCATTAAGTTTTGTTGCCGCCATAACAGGGAACAAAGCTAAGTAGGCGGCAATGCCAAGTTGTAACCCTATTTGTGCCAACATACCCAGTGACACAATAGAGGAAATCCAGATGACTTCAGGCCAATTAATCGGGCCACGTGTTGAGTGGTTCATTATCAACCTCTACACCAAGTAACGGATTGTTGATAAAAGCCCCATCCAGGCACTTCCTAGAGCACTCCACATTGTGGATTCAGGTTTTACCATAACACTCACTTTGGAACCTGAAAATAAGGTCGGGTCTATGCGGGTCATAGTAATTTGTGTACGTACTTTTTGTTGGTCTCGAATCCAATGATCGTCATTGACTACATGTGCAAGACCATTGTTGTCACTGCTTGCATCATGTATTGCTAGTTCATGCCCGTTCACCTGTCCATCGAAGACTTGGCCGGGTAAAGCATCAAATACCAACCTTACTTGGGCACCCGTTTGTAGGTGATGCATCCCTTTCTCATTAAAGTCTGCATTTACCCATGCACGTTGTCGATCAACAAGAAATAAAATCGGACTACCCGCACCAACATAGCTCCCTTTGTTTAAATTTAAGTTACTGATCACTCCGTCAACTGGCGCGAGTATGGTGGTTTTGGCTAGATTTAATTCAGCCTCAGACACTTTAGCTCGAGCAATGGCAAGTGCACCTGAGTCACTATTTTGTAATAACTCTGCTTGTAGTTGTGCAATTTGAGCTTGTGAGGCTTTTACTGCTTGTTGGCGCACAACCGATTCAGCACGGCTGTTATCTAGCATCTCTTGGCTAATCAGGTGTTTTTTGGATAACTGCAGGTTTCGATTTAGCTTCCTTTGCGCGTTTTCATACTCTTTCTTACGCTGAAGTAAGGCCGCCCGAGAACCATTAAGTTGTTGTTTTTTAGCTAGTAAACGTTGCTTTGCTTGCACGAGAGCAGCGTTAGCTTCTTGCAATGCTAATTGGTAACGGGTTGGATCAAGTTTAACTAACACATCCCCCTTTTTTACTTCTTGTTCATTTTTAACAACCAGTTCTACAACGGAAGCTGAGACTTCAGCAGCAATGCGACTGGTTGGAATATGTAACTGCGCTTGCGTTGTAAAAGGCGCAAGATTATCACTCGCGACTAAAAACACAGCAAAAATAACACTGACCCCAAGAATAAAAGACAATATCCATTGATATACTTTATGCATCATAATGTTTCACCTGCAACAAATTAACGACGGCAATCATAGTGTGTTTATGTTGCACCTGCAACAAAAATTAACGTATCTAGTGTGATAAAAACAAAAGAAATAATTTTCCATATTGAAATCAATAGCATATCAATACACCTATTAAATCAGGCCACCCATGATTAATTTAAGACACCCATGATTAAGTCAAATCAGTAATGCACAATTACATTTGCCATCCATAGCAAATAACACGATCTCAACTATTGATTAATTTAAGACATCCATGATTAAGTCAAATCAGTAATGCACAATTACATTTGCCATCCATAGCAAATAGCACGATCTCAACTATCGACTAAACTTTAGGAAGCCATCAATGCTGGAGTATTCTTATGCCACGTCCTAGACGCACTCAAATTAGTATTGAAGATACACCCTATTATCACTGTTGCAGTCGCGTGGTTCGGCGTGCGTATTTATGCGGTGATGACTCATTTTCTGGTAAAAATTATGACCATAGAAGAGGTTGGGTTGAGTCATTGTTAATGAAATTAGAGGCTATTTTTGCCATCGATGTAGCGGCTTTTGCCGTTATGTCTAATCACTTGCATGTGATATTGCGGATCGATATTGACACTGCCAATAACTGGACAGATAGCGAGGTTTTGCAGCAATGGCATCAACTATTTAAAGGGGATGATCTAACTCATCGGTTTGTCAAAGGTGAGCTAGTGGCACCTGCAGAAATATCGATATTAAAACATACCATTGCGACTTATCGCAGCCGGTTGTGTGATATTAGTTGGTTCATGCGTTGTTTAAATGAACCCATTGCTCGTCAAGCAAATCAAGAGGATAACTGTACTGGTCGTTTTTGGGAGGGGCGATTTAAGTCGCAAGCCTTATTAGATGAAACTGCACTTTTGACGTGCATGGCTTACGTCGATCTCAATCCTATTAGAGCAAAAATGACCGACACTCCAGAGCAATCCGATCATACGAGTATTCAACTTCGCATTAGGGCTGCTATAAAAGGTGAGCAACCGAAAAGTTTATTGCCTTTTAGTGGAAATGAAGTCAATACAAATAACAAAAATCTCCCGTTTTCTCTTAAAGATTATCTAACGTTAGTAGCCGAAACTGGACGTATTATTAGTCATGGCAAACGTGGATTAATGAGTGAGGAAAGTTCTCAATTACTAACAAAAATGCACATTCCAAGTGATAACTGGCTGAAATTAACAACTGAATTTGGTCGGTTGTTTCGTGGTCCGGTTGGGACACTGGAAGAACTCACTTGTTATTGTGAACACCTCGGAAAACGACGACGGCACTTTTCTTGGTGTTGCCAACACCTAGCAAGTTAGTTTTTTATTAACAAATAAAACGCCATTCATAATACCCAATCAAGCATTGGGTGATTTCGTTTTTCTCTATGGAATCGATTTCTTGATTTAGCAATCAAAACTCGACATTTATAACTATTTAAAGAGTATTTTCCTGCCCACTGTCGTCACTGGTGATGAATTCCTGAAGGCATGAGAGTTGATGCCTTTAAATGGTTGTTTTGTTATGGGTGGCTAAATTAAGGTGAGTGGTTGTTTTGTTATGGGTGGCTAAATTAAGGTGGAAATAAGGTGGGTGGCTAGTATTTGAGAATGGGTGGCTGGTGTTTGAGAATAATTATTGTTGCTGGTTGTGTCATTTTGTAAATGATGTGTATACTTGTTGTTAATGTATAAGCCCGCCTTATCGAGTGGGTGCTTGGGTGTGATGTTTTTACTCGATTGATGGATTTGATCGTTTTAAGTGCAGGGATGAAAAAATGATTAGGAAACTGTTCAGCGTGCTAACGCTTGGGGCTTTGGTCTCAAATGCCAGCGCGGAGAATTTGCTCGATGTGTATCAACAAGCATTACAATATGATCCCATATATCGTGCAGGTATTGCTCAGCATGATGCGGATAAAGAGGTGTATGAGCAAGCACTTGCTTTTCTACTTCCTACATTGGACCTTGAATTGAGTCATACCCAGACTTATCAAAAAATCATCAGCGCGGATAACCAGGTTTATCAAACCGGCTCTACCGATTACCCCACCAACGATTTAACTCTTTCCTTAACCCAGTCTATCTATAGTTTCAGTAATTGGGCAGCTTTTTCTCAGTCTGAACAAGATGTTAAACGAGTAGCAGCTGAGCTTGAAGATGTAAGGCAAGAGCTAATGCTACGAGTGGCAAGAGCGTATTTTACCGTACTTAAGAAGCGCGATATTTATTTAGGCATTGATGCAGAAGTGAAGTCACTTCAAGAGTTGAATGAGTTTGTGGGGACGCAAGCGGCTAATGGCCTCGCTAGAAGAACCGATGTGTTGGACTCAGAAGCGCGGTTGCTACAAGCGCAAGCACGTAAAATTGAAATTGGTAACTCCCTACGAGATGCGTTACAAGGGCTTTATGAATTAACCGGAACCATTCCCGCCACATTGTCCACTTTGGGTGACGAGCTGAGCTTAGTTAAACCCGACCCGTATCAAGTTCAAACCTGGATTGAAAACGCTCAAAAAAATAACCCTACTATTTTAGCAAAACAAAGTGCCCTTGAGGCCGCTCGCGAAGAAATCCGCAGCCAGCAGGGGGGACATTATCCTGAACTGGATTTAGTGGCTTCTTATAACATCTCTGAGACTCGTGGTTCATTGTTTGGCGGTGGCAGTGAGTTAGAAACTGCTGATGTAATGATTCGTTTAAAAGTGCCTATTTATGCGGGTGGCTCGGTCTCTTCAAGGGTTCGTGAAACGGAAAGCTTGTATGAAAAATCCCGTAATGAACTCGAGCAGTCGTGGCGACAAACCTCACGAGAAACTCGCGATGCTTTCACTGGCGTCACCAGCTCCATTAGTAAAGTAGAAGCTCTGAAAAAATCAGTAGAAGCGTATGAGTCGGCCGTAGAATTTAAAGAGCAATCCTTTGAATCTGGTGTCACAACAGGGGTTACAGTGCTTGATGCGGTGCGGGATCTTTTCATTGCTCGTACCGAGTACTCTGCGGCCCGCTATGATTATTTGTACAACAATTTACGTCTTAAACGTGCGGTAGGCACATTAACTGAATTTGATTTAGACCAAGTGAATAGTTCCCTACAAGGAAAAGAAGTGTCTACAGATTTACAGGTGTTAAATGAAGATCTGGAACTGTCTCGGTTAACCAAATATTGATTTGAAGTCTAAAGCGCAAGCTTTAGAGGCAACATAGTTTCGGCGTAATTTACTGCGTGCGAAGCAATTTAAAATAGGAAAAGGAGTTCAACGTGGCTACACAACTATTGATTTACGGACAAGTAGAAGCAGTCAATAAGAAGCGCCATCAAAATTGGTCGATTAAGGCTGAGAATAATTATGACTTTGCGAAAAAGGTCAACTCAGTGCCCTTGATGGCAGCGGAGTTTCCACATGCTGCTCAGGATTATTCTATTGTATTTGCCGGAGAAGGAAAGCAGTTGCTCCCCGTGGTTGTTATGGGGATCAAGCAAGACGAAAATTTATATGTGAACGATCAAGGGCAGTGGGTAGCGAAATATATTCCTGCTTTTGTCAGACGCTATCCCTTTGTTTTTGCAAGCACAGACGAAGAGAAAACACTCACCTTGTGCCTTGATGAGTCTTATGCGGGTTGCAATCAGCAAGATAAAGGTGAGCGCTTATTTGATTCTGATGGTGAGCAAACCCAGTACTTAGAAAAAGTATTGAGTTTTCTTCAAGACTACCAAAATCATTACCAACGCACCCAAGCATTTTGTAACAAACTGGTCGAGCTTGATCTGTTTGAAGATATGGGGGCGAAGTTCACTCTACCTACAGGCGAAGAACGCACTTTAACAGGCTTTAAAGTGATCAATAAAGAGAAGTTAAAAGCCTTACCCCAAGAGGCGTTATCTGCGCTGTTTGCCACAGATGGGCTAGAGCTTGTGTACTTGCATCTGCACTCGTTGCGAAACCTCAATAAGATGTTGCAGAGCGAACAACCAATACAAAGTCGAGCAGATGAGCATGGTAGCGTTCATTAAGCTCAGTCTGCAATTTAGCAGAACAAAAACAAGTAATAAAATGGATAGCACAGCTCTTTGAGCTGTGCATTTTTGCTTTTTGGTGGTTAAAAAAACCACAATTAGTGTAAGGGTTCTGGTGCCACAGAACCCTAGAAGGTTAAAGTTATGGATAAACAACTGGACGATTTAAACGTTTCAACGCAGGGAAGAAATGCCGTTCACCCCCTTAGATTATCGAGCTTGATGACGGGGATAAATACCGCCATTAAGTCCTCGAAATGGGGGCTAACGCCTGCGCAAAACAACACATTTGCTATCGAGCAGTTAGAACCTAGGCTTTTGCTATCCGCTGATCCATTAGCCACATTAGTGGCCGGCGCTAATGATGTCACTTTACAAGTGATAGAAAACGCCGCCAATGAGCAATATATCCAGCTGATTAACAATCAAGATAATGGCGCGGTACTTGCCGAGCGTAAGATAGATAGCGTAGGCGCCGCCAGTGTTATCACCGTCACTGGCACAGACGAAGATGACACATTTACCGTTGACCAATCTTTTCTTGAACTTGGTGAAAGTAACTTTCTCGTTCAATTTGATGGAGGGGATGGATCAGATACCGTCGCGGTTGGCAGTACAGTCACCACCAGCAATTGGCAAATAAACGGCGATAACGAGGGTAATCTGGGGGATAACGGTAGCGTTGAGTTTTTAAATACTGAAAACATAGAAGCGACCAAAAGTGATGACTCTATTCATGTATTAGCCGCGGTAAATAACAGCTACAACTGGCAAATTGATGCTGAAGGTGATGGCGTTATTTCCACATTGCAAGACGAGCTTGGGGGCATTTTAGATTCAGCCAGCTCAACCTCTATCACCTTTAAGGGTTTTGATGAACTTGGTGGGAGTGGTAGCGATTATCTGGATTATAGTGATTATAGCCAAGGCGTTACCATTGATCTGGAAAACGAACAAGTTACAGGTTTTGATAGTGTCACAGGCATGAACACGCTGATTGGTTCTGACTATGCTGATAGCTTTGTTGGTGATAGTAACAACAATATTTTTGTGGTTGGTTTCGGCGATAGTGTTGATGGCTCTGGCGGTTATGACACGGTGTTATTTAAAGAATCTGGCAGCGCTGGCATTGATCTGAGTGTTCAACTAGACAGTGAAAACGCGGAGATTGATTATGTGTATCAAGGTGGCTCTTGGGATGGCGCAACATTCACAGATACTTTAGATCACACCGTAACTATTTTCGATGTCGCCCTCCTTGCTGCCGAAGGTGGCAGTGGCGATAACTATTTTGATTTTTCCCAATCAGAGTTAGAGGTTCACCTTATGGGGGGGGCCGGTGCTGACACATTATTAGGGGGCTCAGCTGCAGATGTTTTTGTGGGTGGCGCGGGAAATGACAGCATAGATGGCGGTGATGGCACTGATGAAGTCATCACAGTAAGAGCGGCCAATGTCGTTATTGATGGCAATACCATCAAGGTCAGTGATGATGAGGTAGATACCTTAACGGATGTAGAAACAATCTATGTTAAAGCGCTATCTAATGACGATGATATTACTGGCTACACCTTAGATGCAAGGCTGGCAGGTGATTATGATATTACCCTTGAAGGCACAGAGCTTGCGGATACGTTATACGCCTCAGCATATGGGGATACCCTTATTGGGTTGGAAGGGGCTGACACCTTAACCGCCGGTGCTGGTGTTGATACGGTGGATGAGTCATTTTCAGGTCGCGCCAGTATAACGGTTGAAAATGGTAATTACGCGCTGGATCTCTCTCATGGCGCGAATGAAATTATCGCACTTTCTCTCCCCGCTATTACCAGTGGTTCAGGCTATACACTCACTATCGAAGTAAACTCAAACACCTTAGTGACCGACGAAATTACTTGGGATGCTGGCGCTCGTGATGTGTCACGCGCCATCGAAAAAGCATTAGATCTTGCCTATGGTCAATTGATTGTCACCGAACAAAGTGATGGTTGGAGCATTGAGTTTTCAGGGCTGTATTCTGGCCAGCCTTTCATTGATTCGATTACCGCAAGTAACAATGCCACAGCCACTATATCGCAAGTGGGGACTCAAGTATTAGATACCTTAATTGCCTTTGATAGCAGTGATTATATTGAGCTCGAAGGCAGTGTGAGCGCTGATGATGTGGACTTACATGAGTTTTTAGGCAACAGCACCATTTCCACCCTAGCAGGCAGTGACACTATCCGTGGCGCGCAAGGCTCAAATATTATTGACGCAGGGGATGGCAATGATTTTGTAACCATTACAGGGGAGTCTAATGACACGGTTATTGGCGGAGAAGGGGAAGATACATTAACCGCAGATATGAGTGACAACATAGGCACTGCGCACAGCTTTGATCTTGATAATGACCGCTTAATGACCGATCTTGCCACGATTACTTTGCTGGGCTTTGAAAGTGCAGAAATGATAGGGGCCGATGGCAATGATACCTTTGATGCCACAGACTTTTCTGGCTTATCAGAAACCACCAATATAAACCTGCTTGATGGTTGGGCTGATCTTAGCGAATTTTCGTTACTGTTTACGTTAGATGATGATAGTGCGGTTGTTGAAGTCGATACCCAAACCGCACAAACGCTAGAAGAATTGCTTGCCATGATCAATGTAGCCGATGATCGAGAAACAGGCGCTCTGTTCGCCTCGTTTGATCAAGGCACCACACAACTGACGATTACCGGTATTTCAGGGGTAAGTGTGTCCGGTGATGATAACTCTATTTTAAGGGTATTGGGCCTAGATGGCGTATCTGTTGCCAATAACATGGTCACTGGGGTGAGCCTAGGTTTAATGGCCTCACTGCAACTGACGACTCAACGTGGTAACGCAGGAGCAGACAGCTTTATTGGTTCCCAAGGCATGGATCTGTTTGTTATCGATGATGATGACAGTAAAGTTCAAGGTTTAGGGGGGGATGATTCACTATCAACCACCACCACACTAACTCATACTCAAGTGGACATATTTGACGACGCACTCGTTTGGAAAGGGGCTGCGCAAACCGATAAAAGTGTCGCCCTAGAAGATATTGAACACGTCACAGTCGTTGCCACAAGTGGCGCTACTGTAATTGATGCATCTTCTGCCACCATTGATGCAACATTAGATGCCTCAGATACCTCAGCGGCTTTAACTGGGGGGTTAGGGGTAAATGAATTTAGGCTCGATGTGGGTTCTCGAGTTGATGTGGTGAGTGTGACGGTCTCCGATCTTGCGCTGAGCAATGATGTGGTTTTTTATGGGGGTAGCGACGTATTTTCAGTCAGTGATTTTGCATTAGCTGACATTAACGGTGATAACTTCACCTTTGTCAGTGAGTCCAGTGGCGATCTGACCATAGATAGCAATGTGTTTATTGCCGGGCAATCGGTCAAGTTTGACGCGGGGGGTACCATTACGGTCAGTGCTGACGTCAGCACCGATGATCAGAGTGATAGCGCTGGTGATATTGGTTTTTATGCCCGTCATATCAAGATAGATGATGGCGTGAGTATTTCTGCCAAAGGGCTTGCTGTTGGGCAAAATGGCGATATTAATATCATAGCGTCAGACTCCCGAAACAAAATCAAAGGGGTTGGTTTCTACAATTTTGATGATGTCAGTGCCAGCGTGACTATTGGCGCAGCCACTATAGAAGGACGTGATGTTACCTTAGTTGCATTTGCTGAAACTAACCCAGATAGCCCAGTCAATTACGGTGGTGACTCATTAGAGTCTGACGAGTTAAGCATTAAAGATTTCAAAGCCGAATTAGAAAATTTTGCTTTGTTCTTTGGTTACTCTCGTTCACAAGTGGATACCACAGTCACTATTGATGAAGACGCCGTGATTAAAGGCGATAACGTGACTATTGAGTCCCATTCCATAGCCCGCGTGAAATCAGAGCCATTAGCGGTACTATTTTCCGTAGCCATCGGCAGTATTCGCTCTGATGCTAATGTAGAAATGAACGGAACTGTGATTGCTGAAGGGGATGTAGTGATCACCTCTAAGGTTGAGAACTACATGAAGGTGGCAGCCGAACCCTATTATGGTTTTAAAGGGTTTGCCGCCAGTGTCGCCGTGGGTATTTTGGAAAGTGACTCAACCACATTAGTCTCAGACACAGCGCAGATCATAGGCGAAGGGGATCTGGACGTCTCCGCTTATACTTCAGACTTTACTTATGTTGGCGCATTAAGTGATGCGGGTGCAAAAGGGAAACTGGCTGCCAGTGTCGCGGTTCACATTGAACATGGTGATACCAATGCGACGTTAGCAGGAGACATTATCATTGCCGGTGATGTGGATGTGACTGCGGAACACAAGCAAGGCCGAGTAGATGGTGTTTGGGGGACGGAGGTTGAAGCTATTGTCGACCGTGTGCCCAGCATTTTGGATAATTTTAAAGATAAATATAAGCAAAAAGCGGCCAACGTTGCGGCTAAAACCATTTTACCCAACTTTATTACCAAACGGATATCCCCGTCAGACCGACTCAAACCAACCAAATTTACCTTAGGTATCGCCTTTGGCTATGCCGATGATACTAATAATGCCAACGCCTTGATTGGTTTGGCAGATAAAAGCAGTGACATCCAAATAGGCGGCTCACTTGAGCAAACAGCGCAGGTGGAAAGCCGTCAGTTAACCAGTGTTTCATCAACCTCAAGCACTGTGTCACAAATGTCGCAGCTTTCAGGATCTACCGGTACTAAGAGTGAATTTAATCAAGTGCCATTTGGTGGCGCGGTATCGGTAATGATTGCGGATATGGATAATAACGCCAGCGCATTAGTACAGGGTAATACCCAGTTAGATGTATTAGATAAAATAACCTTAGATGCGCAAACTGAAAATTTAACCGGTTTAATCAGCCCAGACACCACCTTTAAATACGTGAAACCTGATTATATTCAGCCTAGCGATATCGACACTGACTACCTAGTTAACCCTAATGATTTAATCGGCTTTCACTACAAAGATTACGACTGGCAACAATCGTCAGAATCAGAGCAACCGGATATTGGCTATTTAGGGGCAGTATATAAATATATTGGTGACGAACAACAGACGTTACGCTTTTCTACTACAGACTTTAGCGATGTCACGCAGTGGGAGTTGCTGGGGGATAAAGTAACCAGTTTACCAAGCCAATTATTAGGTGGCGATTCTGATCTATACCTCATTGATAACACAGTTAAATCTGAAGCGGCAGGCGCAAAAGTGTCCATTGGTCTTAACTTTGGCTATCTCAATGTGTCACAAAACGCCAATGCCAAGGTATTAGGTGGTGCGCAAATAAACCAAAGAACACAGCTAGAAAACAACTTTGATGAGATAACAGAAGCCGCGTACCACGATTTAGTAGACTCCTTCTTAGGTGGACTCTCTTCTGCTGGGCGAGATATCTCGGTCACCTCCAATACCACCAATCAACAAGTGGATTATGTTGGCCTGTTAACGGCGACCAACTCCAACATTCCTATTCTTAAAACTATCTATGAAAAATCGGGCCAATCAGAGTCATTAAACGGCGCGGGCGTCAGTGTATATATCAATACGGTCACCTTAAATAGTCAGGCCATAATTGAAGATGGCGCTATGGTGTACGCAGACGATCTTACACTCGATGCCGACAGTAATGTGTTTGCCATTAACCTTGGTTATTCAGCCGGTTACGGTAAAGGTACCTTAGGGCTATCCGGTTTATTTATTAACAATATTGTAGATACCAATACCCAAGCTCGTATTGAATCGGGTGTGGATTTGCTGGTAGGTACGCGCATTTCTAATGTGGGTGATGTTGAGCGTTTAACCGTTACTGCCGATAACCGTGTGGATATTATTACCATCGCTGGAGGGGGTGCATCGGGTGGCGCTGTGGGGGTGGGGGCCTCTTCTATTGTCAACATAGTGACCAAAGTAACCAAGGCCGAAATTGGCACTCAGGATGCGGCAAGTCGCAGCGGTGATATTGACGTAAACGGCGACGTGAAAGTGGCGGCCAGCAGTGACGGATTTATTATTGGCTCTGCAATTAGTGCCGCGTGGGCAACGGGTAAAGTTGCCCCTTCAGGCGGAGATACACCAAAAACGAACAACAGTTCATACGGCATTTCAGTGTCGGGTGCCTTTATCTTTAATATTGTGGATCACACCACTTCCGCTTCTATCTATAACTTAAATAGCTTTAATGCAGAGGCGTTAACCCTAGAGGCCGTTGATAACTCGGGTGTATTTGCCTTCCCTATTGCTTATTCCAGTTCAGAGGCGCAAAAGTTTGCTTTGGCGGCAGCAGGTATAGGTTTACGCAATGATGTAGACGTAAATATTGATGCGGGTATCTCGGGGGTTAATAATCTGACCTTAGGCAATCTATCCATTAATGCCACCAACAATACAACAGTGGTGAGTGCATCGGTATCGGCGGCTCTTTCAGGGGTAGCCGATACGCCAGAAAGCTCGAATACCACTAGCATTGCCATTACCGGTAATGTCTCGGTAAACAATGTCATTAATGATGTTGATGCCTTTTTAGTGGATATCGATTCCGCTACAATCAGTGGTAAAGATAGCGACAATTTGGCCGTAGATATTGAAGCCAAAGACAGCTCAGAAATTTACGCCGTTGCCCTAGGCGTCGCTTACGCAGGCAATGGTAGCGTAGCGGTCACTTACTCCGAAAATAATATTGATAGTGACATTGATGCATTGATCAGCAATGTGGATATGGACGTAACCATCGGTAAAGTACGTCATCAAGCCAATAGTGAAGCGGATATTTTATCGGTTGCCATTGGCGCAGGTGTCAGTAAAGACACCTCGCCAAACTACGATACCAAAGTAGGCTTGTCAGTGGCGGCTGCCGTGAGCTACAACACGGTGCGCATGAATACCCGCGCCAAAGTACTCGATAGCACCATTACTTTGCCAAGTGAGGATTTAGATACCTCAATAATGGAGGTAAAAGCGCATAACGAAACCGATATTATTGGTGTGGTGGTTGCCCCTTCTATTGGTTTACAAAGTGGCAGCGAAACAACGATTACCTTATCGGGCAGTGGCGCTTCTGTAGAGAATGAAGTCTATGGCGACACCATTGCTCAAGTTGATGGCAGTACCATTGATCAGCTGACTACCACGAACGATCCATCATCGGCCGATACGGGGTTATATGTTAGCGCTGATGCCGATGGTGATATCAGTGCTACGGTCATTTCGGCGTCCATAGCCTGGGCTGGCGCGACCACAGGTACGGGGGTCTCAGGTGGTATCGGAGTCGCTTTAGCGCAAAACCGCATTGGAGATGACAGCGGTAGTGCGAATGCGATTAGTGCCACGATTACCGATTCGAGTGTCGATATTGCTGGCGCGGTAGAGACTTACGCTGAAAGCAAACAAGAAATTACTGCAGCTGTTGTTGCAGCCTCAGTGGCTTTAGCCAATTCAAATGATGGTGTGGCTGGCGCGTTAAGCGGCGTTGGCGCATCCACTGAAAACTCAGTGATGATTGATACCACTTCAGGTATTACCGCAGTGGAAGCTGACCATGTTATCAAAGCGGGTTCCATCTCTGTTGAGGCGAAAGATACTAGTTCAATTACCAGTGCGGTGGTGGGTGCATCCATTGCCGGTACTTTCTCTGCATCATCGGGCGCGGTCAGTTTAAGCATCGGTGTGGCACTGGCTGAAAACGATATCGACAATGATACGGTTGCGTTAATTGATAACGTTGATATTGGCGCAAGTGATGACCGAGCAGGCAGTGTCAGTGTGATTGCGACGTCTAACGCGACCATTACCGCGACTTCAGTTGCGACCTCTTTTGCTTTAGGTTGGGGGTCGGGCACCATTTCTGCAACAGGCGCAGGTGCAAATGCCATCAATGCTATTGCCGGCTCAACGAAAGCTTCCATCGCAAACAGCCAAATATACAGCTCTGGCGATATTTCAATTAATGCCAGCAATACCTCTAAGGTCAATGCTGAAATCGCTGCCGTTTCTGTGGCAGGTGCTGTCGGCACTGATGGCGGATTGGGTGTCTCGATTGGCGCCGCAGAAACTGAAAATAATATTGGCTCGTCAGGCAATCGTTTGTCTGTGATCGCGAGCGTTATTGATTCCGATATCGATACGTCAGGTAATATTACCATTACCTCAACGGCTGATTTGGATATTGATGCAGGAGTAGGCGCAGGCTCAATGGCCATTGCCGCAGGAGGCAGTGGTGTTGGTGTCGCAGCATCTGGTACCGGCGTCAGCGCCCTTAATGAGATTTATGCCAACGTTGATGCTTATATTGATAACAGCTCTGCGGCCAATCAAACCATAAAAGGTGCGTCGCTAACCCTTAATGCCAGTAACGTGTCTGATATTGACGCAGACGCCGCTGCAGCATCAGTTGCAGCAGGCTTTGCTTCGGGTGGCGCAGCAGCCGTTACCATTGGTGTCGCATTAGCTCGCAATGAAATTGACAACAATACTCGCGCTTATGTTGCTGGCGCGGATGTGGATTTAGGCACTGGGGCATTAGATATTGATGCCTCAACCGATAACACCATTGATTCTCTATCAGTAGCTGCATCTCTAGGGGTTGCGTTTGGTTCCAGTGGCGGTTTATCGATTAGTGGTGCGGGTGCTAATTCCATTAACTCGATTCATGGCGAAACACTGACTTATCTTGATGGAGTCGATGTTGAAAATGCAGGCGCTGTGACGCTTGATGCAGAAAATACCTCTGATATTAGCGCAACGGTGGCATCGGTATCGGTTGCTGGTGGCGGCGGTTCAGGAGGCGGTATTGGTGTGTCGATTGGTGCATCAGTTTCTGAAAATGAAATCGGCACGTCAGGTGATAGGCTCTCTATTGCTTCGTATATTCAAGACTCAAGTGTTAATGCTTCCGGTGATTTATCACTGACAGCAAGTGGTGATATGACCATTTTTGCCGGTGTTGGCGCGGGCGGTATGGCAGTGGCAGGGGGCTCCGGTGGCGGTCTTGCGGGCGCAGGCTCTGGCGTTTCGGCAACCAATGATGTTTATGCTGCAGTTGCAAGCTATATCGATAATTTAAACGCGGCTAGCGCAACCATTAGTGCTAACAGTATTTCAATCAGTGCAACCAGTGAATCAACCATTACTGCGGAGCTAGGCTCGGCTTCTTTAGGTATTGCAGCTGGTGCTGGCGGTGCTGGAACACTTACCATTGGTATTTCTATTGCTGACAATACCATTGATGTGAATACATCCTCTTATCTATTAAATGCAGGCTCAGTAGACAGCAGTGGCGCGATCAGCGTTTCTTCTTCAACAACCAATGATATTGATGCAACCTCGGTTGCGGCAACCGCTTCTTTTGCTGCAGGCGCTGGCGGCGCAGTTTCCATTAGTGGTGCGGGCGCAGAAGCAGTCAATAGCATCAATGGTGAAACACTGGCCTATATTGAAGGCTCGCAAATTGATAGCGCAAGCCAAGTTAGCCTCACAGCTTCCGATACCTCTGATATTGATGCCACGGTAGCAGCGGTTGCGGTTTCCGCAGCGGCAGGTGCGAGTGGTGGTGTTGGTGTCGCGATTGGCGCGGCGCTTGCCAGTAATAACATAGGTAATAGCGGCTCCCGTCAAGCGGTGCGCTCTTATGTGAAGAACAGTGGTATTACGACCACAGGTGCGCTTAACCTTGATGCTGACGGAAACATGACGGTATTCTCAGGGGTTGGCGCAGGTAGTATGGCCATTTCTGGTGGCGCCGGTGGTGGTGTATCGGGCGCAGGTGCAGGTGTTAGTACTGTCAATGATATCTATACCGACGTAGAAACCTATATCGATAATAGTTCAGCTTCTAGCAAGATCATTAGCAGTAGTTCTGTTGATTTAGATGCTGATAATACCAGTAAGATTACAGCCGATGCTGGCGCCGCTTCATTAGCCGCCGCATTTGGCGCAGGTGGTGGCGTTTCTTTAAGTGTTGGTGTGGCGCTGGCTGAAAATACAGTGGATGCCAACACATCAAGCTATATCACTGACGTTGGCGAGCTAAGTAGCGGTGATATTAGCGTGACCGCAACGACTGATAACACCATTGATGCAACGGCCGTTGCAGCTTCTATTGCCGCGGCTGGCGGCGTTGGTGGCGGGGTCGCGATTAGCGGCGCTGGCGCTGAAACAGTCAATTATATTTATGGTGAAACGCAGGCTTACATTGCAAATAGTGCCCTCGGTGAATCGGCGGATAGCACTGTAGGCAATGTCGATGTCAAAGCGGACAACACCTCGAAAATCAACTCAACAGTGGCCGCTGTTTCAGTGGCGGGTGCTGGCGGTGCAGGGGGTGGTCTTGGGGTGTCTCTTGGCGGTTCAGTTGCGGTGAATGAAATTGGCGCAGACAGCGATCGCATTGTAGTAACAAGCTACGTTGATAACAGTGAACTGTACGCCTCTGGCGCGCTTGAAATTGATTCGACGTTAGATATGACCATCAACTCAGGCGTAGGCTCAGGCAGTGCGGCTGTCGTTGGCGGTGCAGGTGGCGCAGCAATTTCTGGCGCAGCTGTGCGCGTAGAAAACGAAGTCTATGCTGACCTTGATAGTTATATTCAAGACAGCACTCAAGTAACTGCAACCGATATATCAGTCACTTCATCAAGCACTTCCGATATAGATGCTACGGCCGCAGCTGCTACCATTGCTGGCGCATTTGCACCGGCAGGTATTGCCATTTCAATCGGCGCATCTCGCGTGGTCAATATTGTTGATGTTGACCTTAATAGTGACATTGATAATTCAAATCTGCAGGGCAGTGGTGATTTCACATTAACGGCTAAAACAACCGATGATGTATTTACCACCGGTGTCGCCGCTTCCGTTTCATTAGGGCTGGGCTTTTCTGGCGCTGGGGTATTTGTTGAAAGTGACGTGACGGGTGATATTGGCGTTAGTATGACCGATTCTGATATTGAAGCGGCAGGTGACGGCACCGTTAAAGCCATTGCCAGTGCTGAGCAAACCTCAGAAGCGTATGGTATATCGGCTGGGTTTATTTCCGCCGGTGTAGTGTTTGCCGACAGTAATACCGATATCGATACTCTAGTTACTCAGTCTAATACCGACTATCAAGGGGGCGATCTGAGTATCGTTGCCAAAGCCACAGAAAATAATTATGTGCTGGCGGTTGCCGGTAGTGGCGGCGTGTTAGCTGGCGCAGGTGTTGGCGCTGATACCACGTCCACCAGTAATACCCAAGTCACTGTCGATGATGAATCTTCGATTATTTTAGGTGAAGAGTCTGGCGATGGCATCTTAGATATTAAAGCAGAACATATTGCTCAATTTGATGCCAAAGTGGTCGTGGCATCCGGTGGGTTGTTATCAGGTTCGGGCGCTGAAATTGATCATGATGTGACAGCCGATGTCACCGTGACCTTAGGTGATGGAGCAAGTAACAGTGATAATTTGCTTATCACAGCATCGGATATCAATGTTGATGCAATCAACCGCGCCGAGAAAAACCAAGACGGAAGAATTGATGTGGTTGCGGTTGGCCTTGCCAGTGCGGCAGGTGCAGATAGCCGAACGGTTCTGGATATGGCAACCACCATTGATGTTGGTGATGATGCAAGTCTAACGGCCTGGGGCAGTGGTGACAGCGATGGTATAGCCCTTAATGCGCTAAACGATTTAGATATTACTGATAAGGTGGTTCTTAATGCCACTGGCGCATTAGCCGGCACGGGTGCAACCGTTAAAATCAGTGATGATGAGCTCCTTGCCAAGGTCCGAATTGGCCAAAATGCTATTTTAGAATCAGAAGGCGATGTACAAATATCAGCGCGCGGCCAAGGTACGGCTGTGGGCAATGTTGAAGCGGATTCGAGCGGTGCAATTTCGGTATCTGTGACTAATTCAACAGTCAATATTACCCCAGTCAATACCGTACTCATTGATATGGGCGCAGATATTACCGCTTATGGTGATATGAATATTTCTGCAGGTACAGATACGGACTTTAATCGTGATGACTATAAAGTTCATGCGCTAATAGACAGTTTCTCGGATAGCGTCATTCCAGTAGATGATGCCGGCGCGTATGCCACGCTATCACAAACCAACAGTATTACCGTTGCCTCTGGCGCGCATGTCAAAACTGCCCGTCAAATGAATTTACATGCTGAGCGTTTTGGTTATGCCGATATGGATGCACAAACCAAAACGGTTAACTGGGCGTCAGCGCTTGGTGGCACTGCCGACCTTGGCGGTGAAGTGACCATTGGTACCACAGGTACCGTCAATAACGCCGGTACGCTTGAAACCGGTATTGGCCGAAACCAATCCATCGAATTTATTAGCTTAAATGACGATGGAACGGTTGATGAAGTGACGCAAACCGATGGTATTAGCTTCTCAACCTCTATCGAAGCATTAAGCTCTAGCTTATTTGAAGACCTTGAATACGCAGAAGAACAGCTGTCTATTTTCAATGATGGTGAAGATTCTGATACCGATATCGAAGCCTTCTATAAATCTGAAATCACTCGACTGCAAGCCGAACTACTTGATAAAGGCTTAATGGATGTCAGTGCCAGCGGTGATTACTTTGCTGTTTCACTTTCAACATCGGTTATCACAATTGATGATATTCACGCCGAAGCGGGCCGCATTGATATTCGCTCTGGCGAGTTTGAAGATACCGGCAGCGTGCTATCACCTGGTGATGCATCGGTATCGATTCTTAATCACACCTTAGCCTCGTTGGTCGTTAACGATATCACTATCCCGCAAGAAAATGGTGGCGTGTATCTTAATGGTGAGCGTCAAGATACGGGCGTGGATGATGAGCCTCTTATCAGCATTATTAACGATGTAGATTTAGATTTAGCGCAAGCAGAGCTTGCCATTAGCCTACCAGATAATAATGCGATATTAACTTGGCCTTCAATTACCTTAAATGGTGAAGTGACCAATAGAAGCGGTAGCTTAGAGCTGAAAAGTTTAAGCGGTGAAGATTCCACTACCTTAGGTAAAGGCGACATCAATATTTATGCTGATATTGATGTAAAAGAACAAGTCATTATGACTGGCGGCTCAACCGTTATTAGCCTGCCACCGGGTTCGGTCTATTCAGTTGATGGTTCTGAATACGCAAAATGGAATGAAGAAATTGGTGATGATGGCCTTAGTGAGGCGTCAGATTCTGAGATTGATGATCTGGTTGGACGTGAAATTACCGGCCCGAGTATCTATGCAGACAATATCTCGATTACAGCTGAATACATTAACATCAATGGCAAAATTCAAAGTGGTAAAGAAAGCTTCACTTTAGAGATTGATGAATCCCTAGAAGATACTATTGATGGACTGCGCGCTGATGGCGCAACTGGCCTCATTCGCCTAGATGTCGATAGCGAAGATTTCTCAGTATTTTACGATGCCACAAACGATCAAATCGTGGTTGGAGATATGCGAGTCAGCGGTGGTTACATCGAGCTTGAAGGGCATATTTTAAATACCAATACTAATTCAGAAATTGAATTACTTGGTGGCTACGCCGATATTGACGTGGTGAACAGCACCGACTTAGATGTGAAAATTCTAGGACTGGATGCATCACAGCGCGGTCAAGGTACGCTTATCATTAGAGATAAGGCGAAAGGTACTTCTGACAACCCTCTTGAAACCACTTATATCAAAGATGAAAACGGCGTAACGGTAACCACCAATGGTGTGGAAACGTCTGGATCTGATGATATGACCTATGACCCTAAAACGGGCTGGCGTTATTCTTGGACTATGGGCCAAGAGCAATTTGAGCGTCGCTATACCACAGAGGCAACCTCGTCTTGGCTAGGTATAGATGCGTTTGCTAAAGATCCTGATGATGTGGTCTTTGATGGCGACCCTGAGCCTTTAGGTCCTGCGACACTGCGTGGTGAAGGTGCTTATTTTGAATATGTACCAAGTGATTCTGATGATGACTATACCTTTGATACCAACCATATTGAGCTGTCGTCAGAAACCTCTTTAGTACGTAAGTGGACGAAGAGTACTTGGTGGGGCAAGAAAACCTATTACGCTAAATTTGTTAACGAGAGTAAGGTTCGTGATGAATCTACGCACTCGATTAAAGCGGATTACGGCGTGGCGATTACCTTCACTGGTAAAGAAGCCGGATCAATTGATATTGTTTCCAATCAAGGTGGGGATGTCATTGTTCAAGGCGCTATTAGTAATACGCAAGGCACCACAACCATAACCACTAATGCCGATATTTATACCCAATCGACAGGTTCTGTTGGTGGTAACAATATCGAATTAATCGCCTCAAATATTGGTGGCGTTGCTCAAACCAATGTTGATGGCAGTATTGATGCTTCAATTACCGCTCTAAACACCAACCTAAATAATGATGGCAATGGCGGTATTACGGCGCGCACTTATGGCGGTCGCATCAACATTGTGGAAACGGATGGCCCATTGGTGGTCAACAACATCACCTCGGCCAGCAGTTATGGTTTGGCAACCGATACCGGTGGACAAGTTTACCTTTCGGCTGTTGGCGGCGTAGAAGGTCAATCGGGTGAGACTGGCCTTGTGCGTGGTGGCACCATATTGATCAATTCTGAAGCCCACGTAGGCACCTCGTCTCAAGCCTTGGTAATTGATAGCGGCGAGTTAAATACCGATAGCGTGAGTGTGATTGCCATCAATGATATCTACTTAACGGAGCTAGATGGCAACTTCTTAGCCAAAGAGATCAGCAGTAGTTCAGGGGATGTGTCTATTACCGTCTCTCAAGGGTCACTGGTGGATGCGAACAATACCACCGCTCGTGATGAGCGTACTTATGAAGAATTAAGTACCGGCCTTTGGCAGAACCTGGGTCTAATTGAAGGCAGTGATACCGCGCAAGATAAAATTGATAATGTCATTGATGCGTATGTGACCGCTCGTGAAATGGAATACAGCACCTATTGGAATATCCGCAATGGTCAATTTGATGGCGTTTATACCGCCGATGAAGAAGTTGCGTTAAGTGCTGATGAAGAAGAATACTATCGTGAAGTGTATGAAACGATTGGCTTGGAAGATGGCTTAACGGATGTTGAGCTTGAGACCTTTGTTGATGATGCAATTCAAACACTGGTGAACAAACGCACCGCTGAGTATCACGCTCTGCATGCCAGTTATGGCGCAGATGATTATGACTCAGAGTATGAATATCAACTCAGTGACGAGCAGCGCGCTGAGCTAACAGGCAGTGTGCATGTTTGGACCGAAGATGAGCTAACAAACCTAATTAGCGGCAGTTTGCTTAAACCGATTACCAATACCCAAGCTTCTATTGAAGATGCCAATATTTCGGCTGGTGGAAACATTACTATCATCACCAAAGATGATATTGGTAGCGCAGTGGGTTCGGTGGAAATCGACCTTGATGGTGACTATAGCGATGATGAGCGTGTGCAATTGGCCGCCGCTGAGCGAAATGATGTTTACTTCTTGCTAAGTGAACGTGCACAAAGCGTTGAAGTGGATGTGGTTGAATCTGATAGCGGTGATTCTTTAGTCCGTGAATCAGGCAGTTGGATTGCCGATGGTTTTGTTGCAGGCATGCAAATTCGCATTGCGGGTGACAGTGGTAACGCCAATGATGAAGGCAGCTTCTACGAAATTGCTGCGGTTACCGCCGATACCATGACGCTAACCTCTACGGCATTAAGTGTTGAAGTTGCGGTCATTATGGATGTCGCCGCCATTAGCAGTACTCCGGATCTCAGCACCTTGATTAATACTCAAGATCAAACATGGGAAAGTTTAGGTTTAGTCCAAGATAGCTTTGTCTCTATTGGTTCAGAGGTTTATCAAGTAAACCGCATTGCGGCAATGGTCATCGATTTAGAAGAGGTTGATCCAAGCATTGCTTCTTCGATTATTGCGTTAAATGCAGCCGATTATCGCATGGCAAGTGTGACTAAAATTGTCATCGATCAGCGTGAAGATATCGATGTTTTGGTTACCGGCACGATAAGTGCGACAGCAAGTGGCAATGTGTATCTGGGCTCTGAGCAATCCATGATGATTGACTCAATATCGGGTGATAACGTACGCATTAAGTCAAAACAATCGTTAACTGATGAAACCGGCACTGTCGCTTCAGTTTCTGCCACTAGCACGCTGATTCTTGAAGCAGGCTCTGGCGCTATTGGTAGTGCAAGCAATCGATTTAATATTGACCTTGCAGATGATGCAACCCTAACTGCTCGTGCGCAGCAAGATATTTATATTACTGAAATTAACTCCGACTTAAATATTGCGACCATTTACTCAAGTGGTGGCACGGTCGATCTACAAGCACTGAACGGGTCTATTTTAGATAGCTTTGATCATGAATATGAGAATATTCGAGCTCAAGATATTGTGCTTACAGCAGATGCTGGAAGCATTGGTGTACTGGGCAATTTACTGGATATCAACTTAACCGGTGGCGTATTAAATGCATCGGCATTAAATGATATTCGCCTTAATGAAACTGACGGCAACCTTGATGTTGACCATGTTGAGTCAACTCAAGGTGATGTAGAACTGATTGCGCACCTGGCTATTTTAGATGGCGTTGTGGACGAGGCCTCTGAAATTGCGGATGTGGTAGGGGCAAGCATTTCCCTAACGGCGCGCTTTGATACGGTCGGCCAAGTGGGTAATGATCTTGAAGTGGATTCAGGTTCAACTGAAGGTGAAAACCTGACTGTTTCAAGTGCAAATAATACCCATCTAACAGAAACTCGTGGCGATCTTTACTTAAATAGCATTGAAACGGGCATTGCTGCGATAGCCTTTATCGCCGCACCTGCCGGTCGTATTCTCAATGATAATGCCAGTGGCGATAACGTTGTTGCAGGTAAGACTTACCTATTTGCTTCTCTGGATATTGGTAGTGCGGATAAAGCGCTATCGACTCAGGTGGGTAACATTCAAGGTCAATCGACCACAGGCAGTACTTATATAGAAAATACCGGCGCACTGAGTGTGGGTGGTGTGGTTGATGGCATCAGCAATGGTTTTGCCGCAGGTGGTGAAATCAACATGATTACCCGCAGTCCATTAACGGTTGAGCAAAGTATGCTGGCAGGCGAGGACATTAATCTGACCTCAACCGATAACTCTGACAATGATGATATTACCATTGCATCGGGCGTGACTCTTGAAACCTCAGCCAACATCAATATTAACTCCGGTGATGGCTTTACCTTGCAATCAGGTGCTGTACTGGATGCGGACTTAAACATTAATATTCAAGTTGATGATGGTGATACTGGTAATCAAGATCTATCAGGTGCAACTATTGATCTTCAAGGATCAATGACCGCAGCTGGCGACATCAATATTAACGGCGCAGATGATCAAGACAGTTTGATTATTCAAGGCATGTTACAGGCTGAAAATATTGTGGTTAACATGGGTGCAGACAATGATTCTGTGCTGGTGGATACGCAAACACTTGTCGGTGATACCTTTATTAATCTGGGCAGTGGCGATGATGCGATTACCATTAACCAGTTGAATACTCGTGAAGATCAGTTAGTGCTGGATGGTGAAGGTGGTACCGATAGCTACATCATCAACCGCAGTGGCACAGATAAAGATTACGTTATTGATGTGCAAGACTCTGGAGCGGCTAATGACGGGGCGGATGTATTAACGCTCAATGGACTTGCCAGTGATGATACCTTCTTAATTCGCGCCAATTTTGTGGCGGCAATTAATGATGATGGCAATGGCGGTTATAGCGACGCGGTTGAGCGCATTAACTATGACGGCAATATCAATGCCCGCCTTATCATCAACGGTTTAGATGGCGAAGACAGTTTCTACAGTGACGATACCGGCACAATTGTGACTCTTGATGGCGGCGCGGGTAATGATACATTCCAAGTAGGTCAACTATTTGGTAGTGATCGTCAAGCCTCTCTTGGCATGGTGGCCGCAGGTGATGAAATTGAAACCACAGAAACGACCCTTGGCTTTTTAAGCAATGGTAATAGCCTACCTATGGTTATTTATGGTGGCGATGGTGAAGACAGTATTAAAGTCTACTCAAATCAGGCGGTGACTAAGCTTTATGGTGAAGCCGGTGATGATAGCTTTGTTGTACGTGCCTTCTTGCTGGCCGATAGTGGCTTAACCAATAGCAGTGTCGATGTTGAACTGTTTGGTGGTGATGGCGCAGATACCATTGAGTACAGCATCAATGCGGCGCTGAAAATTGATGGCGGCGCAGGCAGTGATAAAGTGGTCGTGTTGGGCACAGAAGGTGATGATAGCTTCATGATCACCGAAGATGGCATCTTTGGTGCTGGCCTTAACATTAGCTATCAAGGAGTTGAGTTTGCCGAGCTTGATGGCCTAGAAGGGGATGATACCTTCTATGTGTTGAGTACCAATGCCGATGTTGAAACCACCATTATTGGCGGCCTTGGCGCAGACGTATTTAACGTGGCCAGTGATGTCACTCAATCCATCGTCTCTTATTCTGTCGAAGGACGTAGCAGTTTTATCAACCACAGTGTGTTTAGTGATGATGACGCTTATAACGGCATTTTTGTTGATGGTGTCTCTCTTAATGTTGCAAGCGAAGAGAACGGCGCGATTGCGATCAGTAACCAATCCTTGTTGGTTGATGAAGATGGCATGACAGATAGCTATGAGTTATCTCTAAGTGTTGACGAGCCGAATGTGGCAACCCTTGCTTATGTAACGGTATCCGCGGCGCGCGCTTCTACGAGCGACAAAGACAATAGCAATGGACAGGCATCGAGTGTGCTGGTTTCTATCGATAATATTAACTTTTATGAATCATTAGTCGTGACCTACCAATCAGGTGTTAACTGGCAAGATAGCACGCAAATATTTGTGAAAGCCATCGATGACAGCGCGATGGAAGGTGAGAGCGAATACGTCATCAGCCATAGCGTCAGCAGTGACAATCCTGACTTTGATAACCTAGATATCGCTAATGTTGAAGTTCGTGTATTTGACAATGACCAAGCCGATATTATTTTGATGGCTCAAGGTGATGAGCAAGTCACCGAGGGCGGCACGGCGGCGCAGTTTGATGTGCGACTATCCACTCAGCCTGAGATTGGCGAAGTGGTCACGGTCTCTTTAGCTGAGCTTATTGGTAGCGGTTTAAGTGGTCAATTATCCCTTAGCGATAGCGAATTAACTTTTGATCACAGTAATTGGGATCAGGTGCAGAGCTTTAGCGTGACTGCAGTGGATGATGCTGATGTAGAAAATCTGTATCAAGGCAGTGTTCAATTAAGCGCAACCAGCAATGTTGCGGATTCTGATTACAACCAATTAGATGATGTTGAGCAGATTCTATTTGTCACTGATAACGACAGCGGCGCCGTGATTGTGACCCAAACAGACGGTTCAACGCTGGTTAGCCAAAATCAGGATGATGACTACAGCCTAGTGCTGAGCAAAGCGCCAACGGATGCGGTGACCATTAATTTACTTAATGATGGTCAGACCTTATTTAGCAGTGAAGATCCTCGCTTTAATGCTGATGACAATACCGTCACCTTTGATGCGGATAATTGGAATCAGCCAATTACCATTACTCTTTCTGTGAATGATGAATATCAAGAACAAGATGCACAGCCTGTGCAGAATCCACCATTGCAACCGCATACCTTAACCGGTATTCAAGGCAAGTTGATTATTGAGGGTGGTGTGCCTGAAGGTAAGGCTCGCGCACTCAGTGTCGCCATCATGTTGCCAACAGAAATTGATACTGAATTGCCAATCAACAATATTGAGGTAAGTGAAGTTCTGCAAACGGATGTACTTAACATCTTTAATGACGGCAGTTTAGAAAATGACAGTGGTGTATTGAGCGACACAAGCCTAACGGGCTTAGGCATGGGTGTTGGCATTGAATACGCTGATGTTGAAGTGGTGGAACTGTTCTTAGGCCAAGGTGATGACAATCTTGTGGTAGAAGATACTGCAGCTGAAGTGATTACGGTGGTCCACGGTGGTGGCGGTAGCGACACGCTAAGTGTGACCGGCAGTGATGAAGATGGCGTGCTAATTTTGTTTGGTGATACTGGACAAAATGGCTTTGCCTACAACGCAACATCAGATGAAAAAACTGACAGCGCTCGTGAATTTACCAACCCAGGTAATGATGTTATCGATGCATCAGGCGCGGGTGGCACAGTCACTTTATTTGGCGGTGCTGGTAATGACACCATTATTGGCAGTGAATATGGCGACCATATTGCCGGTGGTTCAGGTAATGACCAGATCTTTGGCCTAGGGGGCGACGATCATATCTATGGTGATGCAGGCTTTAATATTGATGTCTCAACCCGATTAGATTTAAGCACGCAGATTCTGAGTGTCGTGAATATTGCCGATCTTGAAAACGATAACCTTGATACCTCTGATGTATTGACAGTGGGCAATGACAGCATCGATGCCGGCATTGGTGATGATATTGTGATTGCAGATAAAGGCGTCATTAACCAAGTGGTCGATACCAACCGTATTCTGTCTACTTCATTTGCTGATGTTACAGAAGTGACGAACAGCGGATTTGTTAATGGTGGCAGCGATACCCTAGTGGGTAATGGCGGTAATGACATCCTGCTAGGGGGTAATGGCAGTGATTACCTGTATGGCGGCAATGGCCCTGAAGGCAGCGCGATTACTGGCGATGACCAAGATATTATTTTAGGTGATATGGGCAGTGTGCAAGTTGATACTGGCATAGTGACTTTCATTAATACCTCTGATACCGAGCAAGGCAGTAATGATGTCATTTACGGTGATGCTGATGATGATATTATCCTCGCTGGCGCGGGCAATGACTATGTAGAGTCAGGCTCGGGTAATGATTGGGTGTTGGGCGACTTTGGTGAAGTTGACCTGCGTAACAGCGCCATCATTTTGAAAACAGAGCAAGGCGATGAAAACGCGTCTGGTAACGATGAAATCCACCTTGGTACTGGCAACGATAGTGTGTTGGGCGGCCTTGGCAATGACACCATTACCTCTTTATTAGGTAATACCCATCTTATTGCTGATAACGGCACTCTAACTTACGACGTGAACAGTGATGATAGCTGGACTTTAGTTAACGCAACCTCACTAGACTCAACCCTAGGCGGTAATGACACAGTTAGCTTAGGTGATGGTGACAATCTAGTGATTGGTGGTAAGGGACAAGATACGATTACCACAGGTAGCGGCCGCGATACTGTGATCGGCGATAACGGTCAGGTTGATTTAATTGATGGCGTAATTCGCACCATTCAAAGCAGTGATACTGATAACACGACAGCCGGTGGCGATACCATTAAAGTCGGTGCAGGTGATGACCGAGTGATAGCCGGTCTTGATAGTTATATCGAAGAGTACTTTGAAACGGTTGATGGTATTGGCATGAGTATTAGCTTTGTCAGCGATACGGTGCAGTCCGATTCAGGTAACACACAAGTGCTTGCTGACAACGGTATCCTAACCTACAACGAACACGGCATTTTAATCCATGCCATATCGACCGAAACCAATATTGGTGGTGATGATGAAGTGACCCTAGGTGAGGGTGATAATCTGATTATCGGTGGTTTTGGTTCCGATACTCTGCTGACCGCTGGTGGTAACGATCTTATCTTTGGTGACAATGCGCAAGTGAGCTTTGATGATGCCGGTGTGCTGATTCAGGCAGAGTCCATTGCACTAGCGCAGGGTGGTGGTGACCGCATTGATGCGGGTGACGGTGATAACAGTGTGATTGCCGGTTTTGGTGATGATGATGTGATGACTGGCAGTGGCGCAGATGTGGTCATTGGCGATAACGGTCAGCTTGATTTAATTGATGGCGTGATTCGCGTGCTGCAAAGCACTGATACGGATAATGCCACCGCAGGCTCAGACACCATTCAAGTGGGCACAGGTTTTGACCGCGTGATTGCCGGCCTTGGCAGTGACAGTGTGCAGTCAGATTCTGGCGACACCCATGTACTGGCTGATAACGGCATTCTCACTTACAACGCACAGGGCATTTTGACCCAAGCTCTAAGCACACAGCCTAATCTAGGTGGTGATGATGAAGTGATTGCGGGCCTTGGCGATAACCTTGTCATCGGCGGTTTTGGCGCAGACACGATATTGACGTCTAACGGCGCTGATACGCTAGTGGGTGATAATGGCCAATTAAACTTTGATAATGCAGGCGTATTACTACAAGCCAAATCCATTCAGTTAAGCCTTGGTGGTGACGATGTTATCAATGCAGGCAATGGTCACAATCTTGTGATTGCGGGCATTGGAGATGATGAAGTGACCACCGGCAGTGGCGCAGATGCGGTCATTGGTGATAACGGTCAGCTTGATGTGGTCAATGGCGTCATTCGCGTGATGCAAAGCCTTGACAGAGATGAAAGCACAACAGGTTCAGACACCATTAATCTTGGCTCTGGCAATGATAGCGTGATTTCCGGTCTTGGCAGTGACAGTGTGGTGTCCGATTCAGGCAACACTCAAGTGCTTGCCGATAATGGGCAGCTTATCTATAACGCGGCCGGTATTTTAACCTTAGCTAGAACCACCGAACAAGAGCGAGGTGGTGATGACACGGTTTCTCTGGGTGAAGGGGATAACCTCGTTATTGGGGGGAATGGCTCTGATGTGATTAATACCGCCAATGGCGTAGATGTCATCATAGGGGATAACGGACAATTTATCTTCGATGACCAAGGGGTATTGATTCAAGGGAAAACCACGGCCATTGAGCAGGGCGGATCGGATACCATCAATGCCGGCAACGGAGTCAATCTGGTGCTAGGGGGTTATGCTAACGACCACATTACCACAGGTGATGATAATGATATTGTCATCGGCGATAACGGTGAAGTGGATTATGTGGATGGTGTGCGTCGTCTTATCGCCACTACTGACACTAGCAACGAAACCGGTGGTGGTGATGTGATTACCTTAGGGGGTGGTGAAGACCATGCTATCGCTGGGGTAGGTAATGATGAGGTGTTCAACGCCTCTGGGGAAACCATCATTATTGGTGATGATGGCTATATCACTAATGACAGTGATGGACGATACATTACCGTAGCCACGGGCAATACTGGCATTGGTGGCGCAGACTTACTGGTGGGAGGGGATGATCGTGACATCATCTTCGGTGGTTATGGCGCGGATGAAATCAATGGCGGAGCTGGGGATGACATGCTTGGTGGTGATGGTTCAAGAGTGAGCCGAGCCGAAGATGGCACCATTATCTTTGAAGCCATAGACCTATTTGTTGGGGGAAATGACACCCTTATTGGTGGTGCCGGACAAGACCGAATGCAAGGGCATTTTGGTAATGATTTCTTTGATGCTAACTTTAGTGAAGATGTCTTAATCGGTGAATACGGTCGATTTACCTTTGTGGAAGTGGATGGGGAAAGCGTACCTGAATCCATTATTTCTCTGGCAAATGGTCAACTCGACCTAATTCGTGCCCTGCAAATGGGCTTATTTAGTGGTTATTCTGCCGATGTGTATGAGAAATCAGCGTATCGCGAAATATCAAAACAGAGAGTGACGCAACAGAGCGACGAGGTGATCGCCTTTACCGAAGAAGCGGAATTGGCCTTTGCTCAGATGGGGACGGCATTTTTACCAACCGGTTCGGGTGGAGCAACAGCGCCAGTAGCGCCAGTTAATGGTGCTGACACTGCGCCAGAGCAAGCGCCACAAGAGGCTGTACCACAAGCTATACCGCAAGAAGCCGCACCACAACAGCCCGTAACTGAAAAAACCAACCCTGAGCAGGACGTCGCAAAGCAGGTTGTAGAAGCTGAAATAGCCACTGAACAACGGGTCCCACAGCAAGATCAACTGGAACATGGGCAGCATGCTCATGCTAGCATTAATATTGAAGCGGCTGTAGCCAGTGTAGCGGGAGCGGCAAGCTGGATGGTGGCGAAGTCGAATGGCAAAAACGGCACAAAAAATAATGATGCAAAATGGGTGAAAGGCGTGCGTCGCGGTTAGTTTCTAGTTTGTTTCTAGACAGTTAGGCAAACCAAGGCTAACTTTAAATTAAGGCCGTGCTTTCGGGCACGGCTTTCTCATGGAGTATGAGGATGCCGCTCACGACTGAGTGGACGGTAGAGCAATCACAAACCATATGGATATGGTTACGCTTTTGTGTTTACAAGGATGTACGACATGGTTCAACAATTCGGCATAGATTCTGAGCAGGAACTATCCGACATCGCTTCCCCGCAAAATGATTATTACCATCACTGGCTAACTCAACATAGGACGGTGATACCCGGTGTACAGTCAGCGGTAGTTTATCTGCCCATAGACGATGAACTTGTTGCTGTGGCAAGCCTTGACCCAGAGCACCCCTCTTTTTCTCAGTTAACCGCTTTAACGGACAGCCATAAACAACTCTCGCAACCTCAAGTGGGCCGCTTAACGAGCCAAGATTCAGCTGATGATCTTATTAAGGGAGAAGTGTTTGGCTTATTGTTTCCCGTACTGGATGAGCAAGCACAACTGATCGCCTTTTCCGCCTTTGCCATACACGCTACGTCACAGTCACAGTTGACTCAATCTCTGACGCTTTTGCAATGGAGCGCTGCCAGCATCGAGGCGGTAGAGCATCAATTACGGGCAGAGCGCGCCCAGCAACAGCAACAAGATTATGCTACTCGAGTTGAAATTTTAGCTCGGGTACTGTCTGAGGCCAGTTATGGCGCTTCTGCTGTGCGTATGGTGACGGAACTTGCGGTATTGCTCAATTGTGACCGAGTCAGCTTAGGTGAATATAAGAAACAACGAACCCACCTTAAACACCTCTCCCACAGTGCCCAGTTCGGCAAAAAGATGAATCACGTTCGACAAATTGAACGGGTGATGGATGAGTGTTTAGACCAAGGGAAAATTATCCGTTACCCCGAATCTCTCCAGCAACAGCAGGCCATTATTCAAGCGCATGCCAGTTTGTCGGCCAGCCAAGGGGATATTGGTGTCATGTCCATACCGCTGTTTTTACGCGGAGAAACCTATGGCGCTTTAGTGGTGGAGGGAAAACCTGACCAGTTATGGAGCGTGGCACAGTCGGAGTTATGCCAGAGTATTGCGAGTCTCATTCTCCCCACATTAGAAGATAAGCGAATCAACGACCGTTCTTTGTTGGTTAAGTGCGCTGACGGTACTAAGAGGCAGTTAATGCGACTGTTAGGGCCAAAGTATTTAGGGCGCAAGTTGCTGGTGATGAGTTTAATGATAATGGGATACTTTTTATCGACCACCACAGGTGAATATAAACTGTCTGCAGATGCGCAAATTGAAAGCGCTGTACAACGGGCCATAGTATCCCCTTTTGATGGGTATATTAATCAAGCCATGGTGCGCGCTGGAGATAAAGTCATCGCCGGGGAATCCTTAATCTTAATGGATGATCGCGACTTACGTTTAGAGCGTTTAAAGTGGCTGAGCGAAGAGAGTAAATTGGTGCGCCAAAGGCTAGAGGCCTTAGCGGTGAGAGATAGAGCCAAGATAAATATATTAAGCGCACAAGAGAAACAAGTGCAGGTGCAATTAGCGTTAGTGGAAAGCCAAATTGAACGTGGACGTCTTGTTGCCCCCTATGATGGCTTAGTGGTCAGTGGCGATTTAAGCCAACGTTTGGGCAGTGCGGTTACTAAAGGGGATCTGTTATTGGAGGTCGCCCCTTTAGACAGTTACCGAGTGAAGTTGCAAGTACCAGAAAGTCGTATCTCTGATATTCAACTGGGGCAATCAGGCACCTTGTATCTCTCCGCGTTACCGGAAAAAGGATTTGAATTTGCCATTAGCAAACTCACCCCTGTTACCGAGGCTAAAGATGGCGCGAGCTACTTTATTGTAGAAGCACAACTGAGTGATATTAATGAGCAACTGCAACCCGGAATGGAGGGCGTGGGAAAAGTAGCCATTGATGAGCGTCTTGTAGTGCACATTTGGACTCGAGAAATGATGGAGTGGTTGAGACTTCAGGCATGGTCTTGGTGGGGGTAGGCATATGTCTCAAACCTTGTTTAGCCCATCATGGTATAAAGTGTCAGATCTTAAGGTTCGCATTCGCAAGCACGCAGATATTCATCGCCATGTGTACCGAGGTAAAGTGTGGTACGTGTTGCAAGATCATGTTACCGGACAATTTCAACGTTTTACCCCTCAAGCGTATCAACTCATCGGTTTGATGAACGGCGAGCGCACCTTACAGCAGGTTTGGGAGTTGGCGTGTGAGCAGTTAAAAGAAGAGCTACCGACCCAAGATGAAGTGATTAATCTAGTGGGACAACTAAACAAAGCGAATGTCGTGCAAACCAATGTGCTGCCGAGCATTAAGCACCTGCATCGGCGCCATGAGAGCGAGCAAACCAAGAAACTACTGCAACAGTTAAAATCCCCTTTAAGTGTCCGTATTCCTTTAATTGATCCCGAACGCTTTCTCGCCGCTAGCACATGGGTGGCGCAATGCTTACTGTCCAAGATTGGAGCCTTTTGCTGGCTGGTAGTGGTGGTTATAGCTACAGGATTAGCCGCCTTACATTGGACCGAATTAACCCATAATTTAAGTGACCAAGTGTTAGGGTTAGAAAACCTGTTTTTGATGGCGCTGGTTTATCCTGTCATTAAATTAGCCCATGAATTAGGGCATGGCTGGGCGGTAAAACGTTGGGGAGGGGAAGTGCATGAAATGGGGGTGATGCTACTTATTTTTATTCCTGTACCCTATGTGGATGCCTCGGCTGCTTCTTCTTTTAGCAATAAATATCAGCGCATGATAGTAGGAGCCATCGGCGTATTGGCCGAGGTGTTAATTGCGGCCTTAGCCATGATTGTTTGGGCCTTGGTGGAACCCGGTATTGTGCGAGCGCTAGCGTACAATATGATGTTAATTGGCGGTATTTCAACCCTGCTTTTTAATGGTAATCCCTTACTGAGGTTTGATGCTTACTATGTGCTGGCCGATTATCTTGAGATCCCTAATTTAGCCGCTCGTGGCAATGCCCAAGTTGGCTATTTAGTGAAGCGACATCTATTTCGTATTAGTGCGGTGCGAACGAATGCTTACAGCCGCTCGGAATCATTCTGGTTAGCGTTTTATGCTGTGGTGTCATACGTTTATAGATTGTTTGTCATGGTGGCTATTTCATTATTTGTTGCCAGTAAGTATTTCATTATCGGTATTGTATTGGCCATTTGGTCAGTGATGAGCAGTTTGATCATTCCCGTTATTAAAGTCATTGTAAAACCAAGACAAGATCCCCTTATGCGAACAAAAAGTGTGTATATCTATTTAGGTAGTGCTGGGCTGCTGGCCGGTATTGCTTGGTTGCTATTTTATTTGCCTGTGCCATATAAAACCTATGCTCAAGGGGTGATTTATGTTCCTCAGCATGCTTATGTGCGCGCGCAAAGTAATGGTTTTGTGGAGCAAATAAGGGTGGAGGATGGCAATACGGTGACTCAAGGACAAGCGTTAATTGAGCTTCATTCTCCTGTGTTGCAAGCCAGAGAGTTAGTGCTCAAGGCTCAATTTGAAGAAGCGAAATTGCGTTTTGAGGCCAGTATTAATAATCGCACCGAGTCAGAGATTTTATTGCAAGAATTAAATTATCTTAAACAAGAGTATCAACACGTTACTCGTCAACTGCAGCATTTACAGGTAATGAGTCCCAGCGCAGGCCGTTTTGTGTTTGCCAATAGGCAGTTGCAACAAGGGCGCTACTACAATCGTGGTGAAGTGATCGGTTTTGTGGTGGATTTTGCCAGTTTACCTTTGGCGGCGATGATTTCTGAAGACGATATCGATAGAGTGAGACAGCAAACTCGTGCCGTATCGCTCACGCTTGCCTCACAGCCGGATCAACATTACGCCAGTGGGATAATCAGGCAGATCCCCTCTTCCACACATACTCTGCCCAGTTCGGTATTAGCCACCGAAGGCGGTGGACTCATTGCACTTGATCCTAACAGCACGTCGGAAATGCAAAGCTACAACAGCTATTTTCGCGTGGAATTAGACAGCAGCAATGCCCCCATTAAACGTTTTGATGAAAGGGTACATGTTCTGTTTGAGCATGACGCTGAGCCCATCGCCTATCGTTGGTATCGTTCAATGAGGCGGTTATTGTTGAGGCAGTTTGATGTATAAACGCCCCCAAAGACGACCCAGTAGTGTATTAGAGCGTCCGCAACGAGTGGTGGATACGCAAAAGCGCATGGAGCGCTGGTGGCGCACATTAACCGCTTATGGCACTCGCCCTTTACGGGCGACGGTGTGGATGTATAAGCCACTGTTGTGGGCCATAAAAAAACGCGATTTGCCCTATAGACAGCTTTCCGAGCAACAACTGGATTCAAAAATCGCAGATGTAAAGCAGTCTCTGCTGCGCCATGGCCTAAGCAACTCATTAACAATAGAGGCGTTTGCGCTGATTCGTGAAGTGGCAGGGCGAGAGTTGGGCATGTGGCACTTTGATAGCCAGCTTATGGGTGGCTTGGCTATTTTGCACGGCAATATTGGACAAATGCAAACGGGAGAAGGTAAAACCCTAACCGCTACTTTGCCGGTGGCTGCGGCCGCGCTTACTCATATTCCTACCCATGTGGTGACAGTGAACGATTATCTGACGCAGCGAGATGCAGAGCTAATGATGCCTGTCTACCACAGGTTAGGGCTCAGTGTCGGGGTCGTGATCCAAGGGTTGAGCGTAGCCGAGAGAAAACAGCAGTATGCGCAGGATATAGTGTATTGCACCAATAACGAACTGGCTTTTGATTACCTAAAAGATGGGATCCTACTCAATCAACTATCGGACCCATTACACCGACACGCCCTGAGAACACTGCCTTCTTCTGCTCATGATAGCCTGCAAAATCTGATGTTACGTGGTCTGCATTTCGCTGTGGTCGATGAGGCTGATGGCGTGTTTATGGATGAAGCCAGTACCCCGCTAGTGATCTCTGGTGACAGCAGTCCTAATCCCGAGCAACAAGCTATGTATGCTCAGGCCTTTGCCATTGCACAAACCTTGCTCCAGCCACAAGATTTTGTAATTCAAAGCCCATCCAAGCAGATTGAGTTTACTCCTATGGGTGAGGAAAGGATTGAACAAGCAAGCAAAACGCTGAGCGCTTTATGGCATGCCCGCACTCGCCGTTTGGAGTTGGTCAAGCAAGCCCTCAGTGCCCAGCACCTTTTTATCAGAGATAAGCATTACCTAGTGGATGAGGGGAAGGTGATTATTATTGATGAGCATACCGGACGACGTATGCCTGATAGAACTTGGCAGCAAGGCCTGCATCAACTCATTGAGATAAAAGAAGGGTGTGAGCTCAGCGATCCGCGAGTGACGCTTGCCAGTATTAGCTTCCAACACTTTTTTCGCTTATATCATCACCTGTCAGGAATGACAGGGACAGCTCAAGAAGTAAAGAGTGAGTTTTGGCGAGTGTATGAGTTGCCTGTGGTGGATGTCCCTACCCATAAGCCGAGTCAGCGAACGCAGTATGAGCCGAGTGTCTTGATGAACGAAACGCAGAAATGGGATGCCATTGCTACGCGCATTGAAACCTTTGCACAGCACAGTGAGCGACCTATTTTGGTCGGCACACAATCCCTAAAGGATTCCGAGGCATTATCAGAGCACTTAACCCAATTAGGTATTGAACATCAAGTGCTCAATGCTCGGCAAGACCAAGGGGAAGCTACGGTGATAGAACAAGCCGGCCTGCCGTGTAAGGTGACCATAGCCACCAGTATGGCGGGTAGGGGAACCGACATTAAGTTGGATAGTGCCGTGGAAGCGGCCGGAGGCTTACATGTCATCGTCACAGGCTTGCACGATTCTTCCCGAGTGGATAGGCAATTAGAAGGGCGCTGTGCTCGACAAGGGGATAGGGGGAGCGTGGAATTTATATTGTGTTTAGAAGAGCCGATCATCACCCCGCCTTGGGCAAGAGTAATGAGGTTTATTGTTAAAATACCACTGCCCAAATATTTGAAAAATAAACTATTATTGAGTTGCATTCGTTGCTGTCAAAAACGACTTGAACAGCAACAGCAACAGGGTCGTAAGCAATTATTAAAACATGACGAACAACAACAGGATGTAATGTCGTTTTCGCAAAATTAGGTGTAAATAATGAAGATTTGTACAACATGGATGTTAGGAAGTGCACTGCTGTTTGTCGCCCACACAACACAAGCCAATCAAGATCACTTGCCTTTGGTTTCGCCATTGAGTTGTTTATTAGAGCCCAGCTCAGATGTTGAACTGAGTAGCGAAGTGCAAGGTATTATCAAAGAGATCAGAGTAAACCGTGGGGATCGGGTGAAGAAAGGGCAAATCGTCATGAAGCTGAACTCGACATTGGAAGTCGCGGCGTTAAATACGGTTAAGGCGAAGTTGGATTTTGCCAATCGCAAAGTGGAACGCAATGCGGATCTTTTTCGCAAGAATCTTATTTCAGATAACGAGCAAGATGAAATGCTCACCGAGAAACGCTTAGCGGCCTTTCAATTAAAAGAGGCGAAGGTGCGATTGAGTCAAAGACAAACTCGCAGTCCTATTTCTGGGGTGGTTATCGAGCGTATTAAAGATCCCGGTGAGTTTGTCGATGAGCAACCGTTTTTGCGTATCGCGACCCTCAATCCCATCCATGCCGAAGTGGTGTTACCCGCTGAGTTATACGGACAAATCGTCAAGAACCAAACGGTGAACTTATCCCCGTTAGGAGCAGACACCGTTTATCAAGGTAAAGTCACGATTATCGACCCTGTGATCGATGCCGCCAGTAATACGTTTGCGGTGACCGTTTCACTCAATAATGACGCAGAGGAGTTATCGGTAGGGGTGCGATGCCAAGCCGAATTTGCGGATAACCATGGCTAGCTTGTTTGGCTAATTAAAACGCCAAGCAATAAAGCGACTGATTTTTTGCCCTTGAGACATTTCCACCACTTTCACTTCAGCGACGTTAAGACGAGCCAGTGTTTTTTTCATGGGAGAAACGTTTTCTTTTTTGGAAATAAGAGTGCTAAACCAACCTACTTGCTGTTTAAAGTCGGCACTTTCTCGCGCCATGTTTTTAATAAAGGCTTCTTCCCCTCCCGGGCACCATAATTCCGCTTTTTGCCCGCCAAAATTTAGCTTAGTGGGTTTGTCCGCCTGTGATGGAGAGGCGCGGTTTATTTTTGTTGAGCCTCGTTTGGTGCGGTTTTTGGCCAAATTTTCGCTCTTTCTTTTGCTACCCAGTTGCGCTTCTTGCAGTGACTTATGAAATGGAGGGTTACACATAGTGAGATGGTAATACTCGCCCTCTTGGATGATGCCTTTAAAGATGGCGTCAGCACGTTTTTGCAATCTTGGGGTGATTTTGCCACTTAGATGCGGATTGTGAGTGACAATTTCGCTGGCCACTTTAATGGATACCGGATCAATATCACTGGCGGTAAAATGCCATTGATAGTCCGTTGCGCCAATAATGGGGTAAATGCAGCTTGCTCCAGTGCCAATATCCAACACATTTATTGCATCATCGGTGTTGTTTAATAGATCGGCCAATCGATGCACATAGTCCGCACGTCCTGGGATCGGAGGGCACAGATAACCTTTAGGAATATCCCAAATACGCACTTGATAATGGTGACTTAACAAGGCTTTATTAAGCGTTAGCACCGCATCAGCATCGCTAAAATTGATGGTTTTTTCACCCTTAGGGTTAAGAATGATTTTGCTTTTCAGTGCAGGTAACGCTTTAACTAACGCGTCGATATTGTAGCGACCATGATGTTTGTTACGAGGATGAAGACCACTTTTAACGGGTTTCTTTGGCGTCTGTTGGCTATTTTTTATGGGGCGTTTGCTATTCATCGGGCGTTCGCTACTCAGGATTCGTCTCATGGCTATCTATGCGCGCACTTTATCATAGCCCATGGGTAAAGTAAGGGGCTTTTGTTGTGATTGCTATACGCGACACTTGTCATACAAATTGGCTTTCTTGACAAAAGACTGCTATCTTCGCGCGTCTTTTGTTTATCACTCTTTTTTAGGCCACTATGCGCATTCAAACGGTTACTCAGGCAATTCTACTGTTAGTTTTAGCTAATTTCTTAGCCTCCCTCTCTGACGTCTCTTTGAAAGTGCTCAATGGGGAAGTGCCCACTTTTCAGTATGTGTTTATTCGTCAAATGATGAGCTTACTGATTATTGGCCCTTTGTGGTTAAAACTGCCTAAACAACAGCGAATGCTCGGTTGTGGGAAAGTCAACTTTTGGCGCGCTCAGTTCATTCTTATTGGCAGTGGTTGCGCTATGGTTGCCATTACCCATTTAACTTTAGCGACTGCCAATGCCATGTTTTATGTAGCCCCTTTGCTAATGTTGCCGCTGTCGATGTTGTTTTTAAAAGAGAGGCCGGCCACCAAAAAGGTATTGGCCACCGCTATCGGTTTTATCGGAGTGCTAGTGGTATTAAGGCCAGAGCATTTTCATTGGGCTGCGATTATCGCCCTAGGTAGTGCACTGGCAATGGCGGTGGGTAATATATTAATTAAGCGCCTTCCTCCAGCGCAGTCGGTAATATCGACCTTATTTTGGACGACAGTACTGACCATTCCCGGAGCATTATTATTAGCTTTACCGTCTTGGGCAAGCATTCAATGGCATCACCTGTTTTGGATTGCCGCAATTAATATATTTGTATTGAATTATCACGCTTTAGTGGTTATCGCTTATAAAAAAGCACCGGCTAGTCAAATTGCGCTGGCTGAATATTCCGGTTTAGTGTTTGTGACCCTATTTGGTATTTTGTGGTTTGATGAGATCCCAGACGCATTAACTGTGATGGGGATTGCGATGATTGTGGTGCCTTTAATGCCCATCCGCTGGCGCAGGCAATCGAGCAAAGTCGCTGTGGCTTCTGATGTTGCAGGTTAACTTACGTTTAACACTGCTAGGGATAGACCCAAGCAGTGTTAATAGTTAAATGGTTGGCAGTCGATTAATCAGTCGCCAGTATAGGTTTTTAAGTAACAGTAAAAAGCCGATGGGGATCAAAATGGTTTTTAGCACAAACATGGCAATCAATGTCAGCAGATTGACCACTAAAGTTTCCGTTTTACTTTGTAATTGTTCGAGGTTTTTCTGTATTTCTTGTTTGGCGTCATTATAGCCATCGGTGACAGTATGCAAAGCCTGTTTCACGCTGCCTAAAAAGCTATCATCGTTGGTATTATCCTCTCCTTTTTCACTTAACAACTCTTGATGTAACTGGTGAAAATCGGTGGCAATTAAATCCGTTTGTTGGGTGATTTGCTCGGTTTGCTCATTGAGGAATAAGGTATCAACAACGCTATTGAGCAGTAAGGTACCGACCAGTAAAAAGCGAGTGAAACAAAGGATAAAAAACAGCGGCTGTGCGTAGCGACGCAAATTAGTGACTGGCTGATACCATAGGGTTCCTATGTAGGCGAGAGCACTTATGGCAATGGTGATATTCACCAATTTGGCAGTAAACACTTCTAATAAAATACGTTGCAATCCCAGTGAGGCGAGGGCAGTGGTTAATACTCCCGATGTGGATTGCAGTATGTCGGTGGCCGGTGATAGGACTTCGCCTACACTAAAGGTCAATACTGGCAGGCTCACTTCAGTCCCTTGCAGTACCGAGATAATGGCGTGAATACTACGCACCGAAGCAAAAGCGATGGCCGCTTGCTCTATGGCGTCATCAAGCTTAACTAAGGTGTATTGATCTATTAAATTAAACAGCGCGATAATCGTTAATACGATAGCCAAAATAGTCAATATAAGCCGATTTGAAGAGCTTGGTGGCGCTTGTGTTGCCGGTGGCATTGGCATAGTGGGTTGTTGTAAAGATGGAACACTCATGACGTTGTACTCGATAAAGTCTATAGACTGGGCCAAGCCCAGTACTCGATATTAATAGTTAATAAGGCGCCGGGAATTGTTGGGTGACCTTATTGATGCGCTGCAAGGTTTGCTCGTCGAGCTCAATATCAAAAGCGGCGATATTTTCTTGTAACTGATGTAAGTGGGTGGCACCAATAATGGTTGAGGTGACGCCTTGTACTTGGTTACACCATGCCAGTGCCAATTGCGCTGGAGTGATGCCAATTTGTTGGGCAATTTCGCAGTATTGCGCCGCCGCACTCTGGGAAAACTCCGTGTTTCTATAAATGCTCTTAGGTTGCATTAAACTCCAGCGAGTGCCTTGCGGGCGTGCATTATTGGCGTATTTACCAGTAAGCAACCCAGTGGCAAGAGGAGACCATGGCAGGTAAGCCACATCATTGTGGTGACAGTGCTCAATAAGATAAGGCCAGTCTTTTTGACAAAGGAGGCTAAACTCATTTTGGATTGACACCATTTTTGGCAAGCTGTGCTTCTGCGCCAACTCTAAATAAGTGCTGATCCCCCAAGGGGTTTCATCAGACAAGCCACAGTGGCGAATTTTACCTGCCACAATACATTCGTTAAGGGCTTGCAAAATTTCCAGCATTTGTGCGCGATGGGCGCTTACATCCACCTCATCAAAGGTAAATGTATTGGGCCACTGCTTACCAAAATGGGGAGACACTCGATTTGGCCAATGCAGTTGGTAGAGGTCAATATAATCCGTTTGCAAACGGGTGAGAGAGTCCTCTACTGACTTAATCACAGCTTCACCTGTGATGGGTTGTCCATCTCTGACCCAGTGCATACCTGGACCGGCAATTTTACTCGCAATAATCACATCTTGGCGTTTATGGGCATTGGCTGAGATCCAGTGACCAATAATTTGTTCTGTTTTGCCATAGGTATCAGGGGTGGCAGGAATGGCATACATTTCTGCGGTATCGATGAAATTTACCCCATGTTCTAAGGCATAATGAATTTGTTGATCCGCATCTTGCTGAGTGTTTTGCACCCCCCAAGTCATACTGCCTAGACAGACACGTGATACTTGAAGTCCACTATTGCCAAGTTTGGCGTACTTCATATTGGGTTCTCCTTGAGCCTAAATATTGCTTTAAGATACTCCATGAAACTCGCTGAAACCAGTAACTTGAGTTATCTTGGACACGAGCATATAGCCGTAGATAGGGATGTGACCCTTTTGTTAGCGCATCAATTTAAGATCAGTACCTTCAATCTATTTAATTATCTGGCCCCCCCAGGAGCCTATTATGAGTTTGAAAATATTTATACTAGGCAGCAGTGGCAAGATAAACAGCAGTGGTTGTCACGACAAATAGAGCGCAGTGATGCAGATATCATCGGTTTTCAAGAAATCTTTAGCCCTGATGAATTGCAGCAACAGTTAAAAACATTAGGCTATAACTACTTTGCCTGTGTGGATACGCCTGTTATCAAAGACGATTTTATCCATTCCGAGCCCGTGGTGGGGATTGCTTCCCGTTACCCATTATTATCTGTGACAGCAGTGCAAGGAGAGTCTCAGGCCGTTAACGAATTGGATTTTGCTTTTAGCCGAACACCTATACATGCGGTAGTAGAGCTTCCCTATTTAGGCAAAATAGATGTGGTGGTGGTGCACTTTAAGTCTCAACGGCCAATGGAGCTTTCACAACGGAGCGATACATTAATGTCCGTGGAGCGTTGGCGTTCAACCATGCAACGAGGTTTAGAAGCACGCTTTGTGAGTGCGTTTTTAGCCCAACGAAAAAGCCAGTTGGGTTATCCGCAATTATTGGTAGGGGACTTTAATCGAACCTTGCACAGCGCTGAATTTTGTTGTTTTATAGAAGAGGCTCAAGGCGTACCTAGCCCCTTACAAGACGCCAAAACCTTAATGGTGGAAGCGACGCCGTTTATTGCTACTCATTATTATGGGGCCAAAGGCAGTGTTCTTGACTATGTGTTGCTGTCCGAAGAGTTTGATCGCAATAGTGCCGCTTGTTTGTATGAGGTCAGTGATTACCAAGTCGCAGATGCGCATTTGGTTAACCCCATCTATGCCATAGACCGCATGGCCAGTGATCATGGATTAGTGACCGTTACCCTAAGAGCGCGAGACCTGTCTTTAAATGACGATTTGCCCTAACTCTTGTCACTAGGTATTTGATATTTATATAGTTTAAGAATTTGTTTGTTCTATCGCAAACTTTAGTGTGAATCTTATCCCATATCTGTAAAGTTAGGTTGCGTAGGTATACATTGTCTTCCCTTTTGCATAAGCCTAACCTAATCAAACAGGTGATGGAGTTCCACCTATTTAACCGCCAAACTCTTGGCTGATGACTCCTACTAAAATCGAAAGCAGTGTTGATTATCTTAGGATAATTGTAACTTGTGCCTATGTTGGCACTCGGTTTAGTGGGGTGTTTTATATTATTTCGCCCCAATGATTCCCAACACTGTTTTCTCGAACTTAATTCATTTGTTAGAGCGGAAAACACTATGCATTACACAAACGAAATTCAATCAATGTGTCCAATTCAACGCGGTGACCTACACGCTTCTTCTCCAATCCCAGTAGAAGGCCGCATGATTAACCCTAAAGACGTTATTGCTATCTCTGGTTTAAGCCACGGTGTGGGCGGTTGTGCGCCTCAACAAGGTGCTGCAAAACTGACTCTTAACGTTAAAGAAGGCATCATTGAAGAAGTTCTAATCGAAACTATCGGCTGCTCTGGTATGACTCAATCTGCAGCTATGGCATCAGAAATTCTTACTGGTAAAACGATTCTTGAAGCGATGAACACTGACTTAGTGTGTGATGCGATTAACGTAGCAATGCGTGAAATCTTCCTTCAATTTACCTACGGTCGTACTCAATCAGCATTCTCAGATGGCGGTCTAGAAGTTGGTGAAGCACTAGAAGACTTAGGTCAAACTCTTCGCAGCCAAGTGGGCACTAGCTACTCAACTAAAGCTAAAGGCGTTCGTTACATGGAAATCGCTGAAGGTTATGTAACTAAAATGGGCCTTGACGAAAATGACGAAGTGATTGGTTACCAATACATGAACTTAGGCAAGTTGATGAAAGCTATCGATGCTGGTGTTGATGCTGAAACAGCATTGGCTCAAGCAAGCGGTCAATACGGTCGTTTCGATGAAGCTGTTAAAACTATCAACCCACGTCAACAATAAGCGAAGAGGACTGACTCATGAACAACGCAACTCAAGCTCTACTAGCAGAAATGAACATGAACTCTTTAGAAGAAGCATTTGCTTATTGTAAAGAATTTGGTATCGATACTCGTCAACAAGTAATGGAAACTCAACCTATCGCTTTTGAAAGTGCGGTTGATGCTTACACTGTTGGTACAGCTTACGCTCTATTCACAGATAGCAAATCATCTATTGAAGCAGCTAATGCTATTGGTAAAGGTCTACAAGCATCTTGTAAACCAGGTAGTGTTGCTGATCAACGTCAAGTTGGTATCGGTCACGGTGCACTTGCCGCTCGTCTTCTTGACGAAAAAAGCACCTGTTTTGCATTCCTAGCTGGTCACGAATCTTTTGCAGCAGCAGAAGGTGCAATCAAAATCGCACTTAACGTAAACAAAGCTCGTACTACGCCATTAAAAGTTATCCTTAATGGTCTAGGTAAAGATGCGGCTTACCTTATCTCTCGTATCAATGGTTTCACTTATGTGAGAACTCAATTTGATTACGATACTGGCGAGCTAAAAGAAGTAGAACGTCGTCGTTTCTCTCAAGGTCCTCGTGGCGAAATTGATTGTTACGGTGCTGATGATGTACGTGAAGGTGTGGCTATCATGCGTAGCGCTGGTGTTGATGTTAGTATCACTGGTAACTCAACTAACCCTACACGTTTCCAACACCCAGTTGCTGGTATCTACAAATCAGAATGCAACCGCGAAGGTAAATCATACTTCTCTGTAGCATCAGGTGGCGGTACAGGTCGTACTCTTCACCCTGATAACGTAGCTGCAGGTCCTGCATCTTACGGTATGACTGATACTATGGGTCGCATGCATGCTGATGCTCAGTTCGCTGGTAGCTCTTCTGTACCTGCTCACGTAGCAATGATGGGCTTCATCGGTATGGGTAACAACCCAATGGTAGGTGCTTCAGTAGCACTTGCTGTAGCTGTAGACGAAGCACTAAAAGCAAAACGAGCGTAAGTGCAACGAGTCTAGCAAAAGTATTCTGAAGGCTAGCTGCATCCCTCTTATTATTTCTCATGACCTCGGTCGTGAACTGTAGCTAGTTTTTAGTCTAATACTCATTTAAATCGTGACTGTTTAAATGAGTATATCGCCCGGATGAATGACACTCTTCCGCCAGATTGACATTCATCATCTCGACGTAATAGTTTGATTATCCCTAAAAATCGAAGTTATTAGGTCATAGCAAGGGAAGAAGTAATACCGCTCATTGCTTTTTTTCTTGTGGGCATATAGAGCAAACTCAATCTATTGAGTTTGCTCTTTTTTCATTTATCGGCCTACTGTTCATCATGGCCTTGTCTATTCCAACTTATAAATTATCCCTCTGTTATATATTTACTGGAGTCATATATGTCTGCTTTTGTTGCTGGGTTCTCTATAGGCCTTTCTCTTATTTTAGCCATAGGAGCGCAAAATGCGTTTGTAATAAAGCAAGGCTTACTGCGAAGACATGTGTTTTGGGTCTGCTTAGTGTGCGCCCTATCTGATGCGATACTCATTTCGGCGGGAGTGGCCGGTTTTTCCATAGTGGTGACCGCCCATCCCCAAGTGGAAGTGGTGGCACGCTATGCCGGAGCCCTGTTTTTAATCGTCTATGGCATTGGCAGCTTAAAGTCGGCTTTTAATAATAAACACACCTTAGATCCAATGGGTAGCGCCCCTGCTTCTTTGAGAAAAACCTTACTGGTTTGTTTGGCGTTTACTTGGCTTAATCCGCATGTGTATCTTGATACCTTGGTACTGCTAGGTTCGGTATCCACCCAGTACGGGGAAAATAAACATTGGTTTGCAGTTGGTGCGGCCATGGCTTCTGTGGTGTTTTTCTTTAGTTTGGGTTATGGCGCAAGATTATTAACCCCTTACTTCAAAAAGGCCCATACTTGGAAGGTACTTGAGGGGATTGTAGGTCTAGTTATGCTAGTGCTTGCTTGGGAGTTATTGCGCTAGTTTATAGCTTGTAGGCTTAGAGAGGCGGCAATATGCTCACATCATGATGACGTTAAACTAATCACACTAAGTAAGTGAGCAAAAATTCTAACGCAGTTATCGAGTATTTGAACAAGCTAGAATGACCCGTTATTTAGTACGAATGGTATTAAACTAAGAAGGAATAGCAGTGGCAACACAGCAAGCTAAATTTGTCGAAGGATCGACAATGAAACACATATTAACCATGTCCGGTGCCGGTTCTATTGGTTTAATGTCATTATTTATCGTCGATCTGCTGGATATGATGTTCATTAGTATGCTTGGGCAAGTGGAACTTGCCGCCGCCGTGGGCTTTGCAGGAACGCTGATCTTTTTTTCAACCTCCATTTCTATAGGCACTTCCATTGCTATGGGGGCGTTAGTATCAAAAGAACTCGGGGCTAAGCGAGCACAAAAAGCCAAGAATTTGGTGATGAATATCCTAGTGACGGCGTTTTTGGTGAACGCAGTCATTACCTCTGTTATGACCTATTATATCCCCGAGTTATTGCAGTTAATTGGTGCGAAAGGTGCGGCCTTTGAGCACGCCAAAGACTATATGTATATATTACTGCCGAGTACGCCCATAGTGGCGCTGGGTATGGCCGCAGGAGCGGCACTTCGCGCAGCAGGAGATGCCAAACGCTCTATGATGGCAACCCTATGGGGCGGAGGTGTGAATGCCATTTTAGACCCGATATTTATTTTTGTCTTTATGTGGAATGTCGAAGGTGCTGCGCTCGCTTCGGTATTATCACGATTTACCGTATTAGCCTTTTCACTGACCCCATTAATTAAGCAACATGATCTGGTAGGGCGCTTTCGTTTGCGTCATTGGCTTACCAGCCAACGAGCCATCTTTGCCATTGCATTACCCGCCATTTTTACCAATATCGCAACCCCTGTAGGAAATGCCATCGTCACCAGTGCCATTGCTCAATTTGGGGAAAACTTTGTAGCAGGTTTTGCTGTTGTTGGGCGTTTAACGCCAGTGGTGTTTGCCGCCATTTTTGCTTTATCTGGGGCGGTAGGGCCCATCATAGGCCAGAACTATGGGGCAGGGCGTGTAGATAGAGTGAAAGAAACGTTACGAAATTCATTAATAGTCGTGAGCGTATATTGTGTCGTAGTGAGCCTTATCTTGTATCTACTTCGCACATCGATTGTCAGTGGTTTTAATTTAACAGGCGATGCGGATCTGTTAGTACAAACATTTTGTACTTTTGTCGCTATCACCTTTTTATTTAATGGCAGCCAATTTGTCGCCAATACCTCATTCAATAACCTAGGCAAACCGCTCTATTCGACAGCTCTTAATGTAGGCAAAGCCACTATAGGCACTATCCCATTTGTCTATATGGGGGCAGCATATTTTGGTGCGCTAGGGGTGTTGTACGGGCAGGCGGTGGGCAACATTGTGTTTGGCCTCATTGCTCTTATTGCGTTAAGGCATCACGTAATCCAATTAAATAAAGAGACATGTATTGAAGATGAAGCTGATGAAAGCCTGCATAGCGTGAACATGCAACCTTTTTGCACCCATGATGCCGTAGTGATGGAAGAATTGGCAAAAAACGAAGAGCTGGTGGCGGATAAAAAATAATCGCTAATATCTTTATATAGTAACTCGTACCCGAACTTACACATCAATGGGTTGCTCAAGACGAGTTCGTATAAGACGCCCTGCTGATGTTGAAATTTTTGAGGGTGTGACTCGCAATTGGACAAAAAAGAGCTAGCCTTTCAACCTTGCCCCAGTCTATGTGCATTAGAATAAGTATCTTGAAACCTCAAATGCTCGTTAGGTTCGCAGCAGTTTTGACATATAGAATTCGTCAACATACTGACCGTCAACTTTCAAAGAGTTCCGCTTGGTTCCTTCAACTTCAAAACCATGTTTGCTATAAAGGTTAAATGCTCTTTCATTGTGACACATGACTGTTAGCTCAAGCCTTGTAAAATCATGAGTTAAAGCCCAAGCTTCTAAGTGTTCCAGCAATTGCTTGCCATAGCCACGCCCTGAAGCTGATTGCTTGGTTCCCATGACGCAATACATCGAGTGACGATTTCGATTAGCGGTATCTCCGATGCCAGCAGCAAAGCCATATACCTCTTGCCCATCTGAAATCACGAACATAGTCTTAGAACTGCTTTCACCAAATGACTCTAGGATTTTTACTTGTTGCTCAAGAGTGGTGTTTCTTTCACCCTCTTCTAACATCATAAATTTCGACTCACGGTCTAGTTGATACATGAGACTTAAAACTGATTGAGCGTCACTTGTTCTTACTTCCCTGATTTGCATAAAATTTCCCATTTTCTCTCAGTATCTAGCGCCACCTAGACTTCTACCTAGCGTGATTAACAATCACAAAACCTAATCACTGTACCTGAGTTTAATTTTGTTAATCAAGCACTTAGGCATTAAAAGCCACTTGACTTGTTATAGTGCTACATAGGTCAATAAATATCAGCATTCGGATAACATTTTATAAGGGAAATATTCAAATCCATGATATGAGTGAGTAAATGAAGTAGCTCGGAAAGGGGCATTTCTGCGTTACGATGATCTACCCCGTCAGCACGGATTTGGACATCAATGAGCTACCGCTTTCGCTAAATTAGCGGTGAACGGATTAGCCGAGGTATTGCAAAATCTTTAATGTAGTGGCCAAGTTCATTCAACCACTACACTTCTTCAATAAGCCTTTAGTGATACCGCGCGAATAAGCGTTCAGCTATTTTAGCTGCGATTAACATCTCTACCCAAGATATTGGAATCAAGATTAATGCCATGTCCCAAGTTCCCAAACCTGAATTAACTGAAGCAACCCAAAACACACCTATAGTCGCTAAAGTTGTTACCGTTGCTGATATGAAGATAGATTTCGAATTCTGACCGAAAACTTGAGAACATAGCCAGTATATGAACACTAATGTACTCGCCATCATGGTGTCCCATAAACCCCATATAAGCGCGTTACTTACTCCCATTGGCCCGATATCGATCTTGCCTGCATAGAACTCTTTCATCATTGGAAAAGCGACCAGTATCGCTCTTGCCACCTCAGCGACATGAATCCAGATGCTGGTTAGCAACATGACGATAATAAAATTTTTCAGATTGAAGTTTGAATTCACGAGTTATCCCATTCTGTAGTGTTCGTTCCATAATTGACATTCTGAAGTGATCACTACAGAATGTCAATTATCTAAGCTAGTCGTTGTTTTAGGAGACACAAATGAGCGCGGGTAGAAAAAGAGCATTCGATAAAGAATTAGCACTAAAAACAGCAATGTGTGTTTTCTGGAGCCGAGGGTATGGAGGGACGTCTGTTGCGCAGCTCTCAACGGCACTGAACATTAATACGTCGAGTCTTTATGCTGCATTCGGGAGTAAAGATAAGCTCTACAAATCCTGTCTCGAATACTATATCGAGCACTATATTTCGCCTGTTTATGAGGGAATTCAGTTTCCGAATGACGCGACCGGAATGCAAGGGCTTAAACGTTATTTTGAGTCTCTAATCGATTTGTTCGTGAATTTAGAAACCCCAAAAGGCTGCTTGCTGATTAAAAGTACAAGTGAGACTGAAAACCCTCTGTTTCCATCTGATGTGAAAGAGTTTTTGAAAATACAAGGCGAAAGGATATACCAAATAACGTTTTCATTTGTGCAAGCATCCTTTACTGGCCAAGATAGCGAATACCAAGCATCACTCGCTAATTTAATCACAATGGTAAGCAATGGCATTGCTGTCCAAGCCGCCGCAGGGCAGCCTAAAGAGACGTTGAATAAATGTGCTGATCAGTTCACCAGCATTTTACAATTACATTAGGCACAACATGGCTGCAGCAACGCACGTTAGGGCATCAATGAGTTTGGCAATATCGTTCCTGTTAGATTCCTTTAGTAACAAAAAACACTATCTCTATAAGAATTGAGTTAGAGACAGAACCTAAAATCAAAGTTCGGATAATTTCTGATATTGCAAATCACCAGAGATTACTACTTGGGGCTGGTACTGCGATGGTTGGCTTCAGGAAAAAGCGAGTATCAAATTTTTGGTTAGATTGCATACCAGAGTAAAAACCTTGAGATTGGTTAAGAGCGGGCCTTGAACTGAACACTCAATACAAAGCCATTTATGCACTCACTGTTTTTTGTTAACTCGTCGTTATTGTTCGGATACTTTTAGGACAATTTTGCCTACGTGCTTCTTTTTTAAGAAAACGTCTTGAGCCGTATTTATCTCTTGCAGTGGGTAAGTTTGCGCAACGATTGGCTTAATTTTACGTTGCTCGATGCAGTTAACTAAGTTTTGGAATACTTCAGGCTCAAGCACAGTGCAGCCGAAAAAGCTTAAATCTTTTAAATAAAGCGTTCTGACATCCAACTCAACCAAAGCTCCGCCAATCGCACCAGACACGGCGTATCGGCTGCCTGGTCTTAACAATTGTAAAAACTGAGGCCACTGCTTCCCTGCGACTAGGTCGATAACGACATCAATACTGTTTTCACCTAGAACTTCAACTAAGTCAGTATCTCGCGATATGACTTGGTCTGCTCCTAGCTCCAGCAGTTGTTGATTTTTGCTAGGGCTGGTAATAGCGATAACATATGCTCCGCGCGCTTTGGCAAGCTGAATCGCTGCCGAGCCAACACCGCCAGAGGCACCAGATATCAACACTCTATCCAGTGACGTGACGTTCGCTCGGGTAAGCATATTCTCTGCTGTTGAATAAGAGCAAGGAAATGAAGCCAATTCAATGTCGGAGAGAGGACTATTCACCGCATAGGCATGCTTGGCAGTGACCACTGTGTATTCCGCAAATCCTCCATCACATTCGGAGCCATAGTACTTAGGTGAGTTAAATGGCTGGCCGCTGGCTTCGCTAAGACAAGGTTCGATTAGAACTCGTTCCCCGATACGTTCTGCACAGACGTTATCACCCACGGCAACTATAGTGCCACAGACATCTGCTCCTTGAATACGAGGAAAAACCATGGCACTACCAGACCAACTTGCATCCGAGCTACTGCCATCGTCTTTCGAGTACCATGCTGTTCTGGTGTTGATGTCGGTATTGTTAACACCAGCGGCAGAGACGCGGATGAGCACTTCATTTGAAGTTGGTGTTTGTACTGGAATATCATCACGGTATTGGAGCATTTCTGGGCCACCATGACCGATAAGCTGAATGCCCTTCATGGTCTTTGGAATAGTGGTCATCATTAATCTTCCTTTAAAAGTTGTAATAGCGCCTTTTGGGCTGATGTTACTGCGTTTCGACCCAGTACAGGCCATGCGCTTGATACGCCTTCATGCAGTAAAAAAAGAGCAGTAGAAAGCTCTTCTCTCTGGCTTTGCTGGCCTAAGAACTGGCGAACTTCTTCTTTGTGTTCTTTAACTGCCTTGCTGATAAGTGGATTCTCGGGAAAGGCAGACATAGCGTTCATAGACAGACAGCCGTGTGGCGCATATTCCTTCATCCATTGTTCAAGTTTATTAAAAATATGCAAAACAGACTCAACACCACGAGAAGGTGACTCGTTAAGCAGAAAAGTGAGGTATCTTTGATGACGATACTCCAGCGCACCGACTATCATCGCTTCTTTGGATGGATAGTGTTTGTATAGAGTTCGCAGGCTGACGTTACACGCTGTCTTTAGTTGAGCAACGCTCGGCTCAGCAAAACCATATTTACTGAACGCCTCTTCAAGACTAGCGGCAATTTGTTCTCTAAGCATAATCATCCATAGGTAGAATGTTTGTTCTACCTATAGAGTAGAATACTCATTCTACTTCTGTCAATACATAGTGTCAGATAAGAGGGATGTACTGCTGAGCTTGGCTTGCTTTTGCCCCATAGCTCAAATGCCTTTATGACATTGTCATAAGTTCGACGGATTTGTTCTGCTGTCGCTTCACCTAAATTGAAATGTAACTCCTTCATGTTCGCAAAGAGGCACCCTTTAGGCGTGTCAGAATTTTTATCTTCACAGGTACGATAAAAAGCCAGTTTCTAAAGTACTCCATTAAACGGAGCCTCAGCTCTTAAAAGGCCAAGTATTGGGTTAAGTGCCTTACTCTCATAGTGTTCCAGTACCGCACACGTTAAGCCATCTTCCCCCCCAAACTCACAATAGAGACTCGGTTTAGAGACCTTTTCCTATCACATATAAAAAACGCCTATAGGATCTCTCCGATAGGCGTTAGTCGTTATTGGTTGAATTAACCTGCAAGTACGTCAGTGGCGACCTTATAGCTAGGATCTTCCTTAACGTTGATCTCGACTAAACTGCCTGCTTTATCCAGTAGGGCTCGACAATCTTGGCTTAAGTGTCGTAGATGAAGAGTTTTTCCTACGGAGGCGTAGCGTTCGGCCAGTGTTTCGATGGCTTCAATAGCGGAATGGTCCGTTACGCGCGAGTCAGCAAAATCGACAATGACATCATCAGGGTCATTTTGAGCATCAAATAGCTCAAGGAAGTTGGCCACAGAGCCAAAGAAAACAGGACCGTGAATAGAATACACTTTTGAGCCTTCATCATTTAGCTGACTGCTGGCGTAAATATGCTTCGCATGTTGCCAAGCAAACATGAGCGCAGATGCGATGACACCAACGGCCACTGCAACGGCAAGGTCTGTTAATACTGTGACAACAGTAACTAACACGATAACGAAGAAATCTTGCTTAGGTACTCGGCGTGCAAGTTTGAAGGTCGCCCATTCAAATGTACCAATCACCACCATAAACATAACACCAACTAATGCGGCCAGAGGGATCATCTCTATAAGTGCTGAGGCAAATAAAATAAACATGAGTAGGGCAATAGCGGCCACGATACCCGATAGGCGACCGCGACCGCCTGAGTTAATGTTGATCATGGACTGGCCTATCATGGCGCAACCGCCCATAGCGCCAAAAACAGAACAGCTTAGGTTCGCAATACCTTGTCCCACACATTCGCGATTACTTTTGCCACGAGTATTGGTCATTTCGTCAAGCACGGTTAATGTCAGTAGTGACTCAATTAAACCAATAGCCGCTAAAATAATGGCATAGGGTAGGATGATTTTTAATGTTTCTAAAGTGAAAGGCACATGAGGAATAGCAAAGCTTGGTAACGATCCGGCCAAGGTTGCGCTGGCATCCCCTGACATAGCACGTAAAAAGTCTACTACAGTGCGGGTATCTAAACCCAGCAATTGCACCAGTAGGGTAACGGTGACTATGGCCACTAACGAAGAAGGTATTGCCGTGGTGAGCTTAGGCAAAAAGTAGATGATCGCCATGGTCAATGCCACTAAGCCAAGCATGACCGCCATTTGATCATTGGGTAACCAAGTCATGACCCCAGCAATATCAGGGGCTTTGAACTGTCCGAGTTGCGCTAAGAAAATAACAATAGCCAAACCGTTAACAAAACCAATCATAACCGGATGAGGCACAATACGGATGAACTTGCCGAGTTTACATATCCCCGCCAATACCTGAATAACACCGGTAAGCATTATGGCAGCAAATAGGTATTGCACACCATGTGTAGCCACTAGGCTGACCATAACCACCGCCATAGCTCCAGTGGCACCGGATATCATGCCCGGGCGACCGCCAAAAATAGAGGTAATGAGGCCAACAATAAAGGCTGCATATAAACCCACCATAGGGTCAACGCCAGCAACAAAGGCAAAAGCCACGGCTTCAGGAACTAAAGCCAGTGCAACGGTTAAACCGGATAAGACATCATTTTTGATGCTTTGAGCTGAAAATTGTGGAGATTCAAACATGGGAAATTTCATCTAATAGGTGAGTGTAATATCACAGACAAAAGGGTTAGCTAAAGGATTGTCTGATAATCGATATATTATAGTGGGTTACACTTTTTTGCTGTTGGTTGCCTTTTGGTGAGTGAATCGTAACGGAAATGTGATCTAAGTGCAATAAGATGATGATGCCAATCGTACTAAATAACAGCTCATTCTAGCTGGTTAGAATACCCGATAACTGCGTTAGAATTTTTGATTGTAGAATAGCGATTTATGGAAAAATACTGCCTTATTTTCGAGCATTTTTCCTGCGCTATTTCCGAACATTTGCTTACTGTGATTAGTATGAAATCAGAATAGATATTGGCAAATTGTAGATAAAAAAAAGCCAGCCTAGAGGCTGGCTTTCCATTCATTGAAATATCAAATTAGAAGTTAGGTTTGGTCATTGATGCGCCCGCTTGATTGGTCGCAGATTGACTACCAGCACTTCGGCCTTGGAAACGTTCACTACGTAACGCTGCCGCCTTAACTGAAATTTCTTGTAGTTGTTGAGGGCCCGGAGCACTGGTCATTGTAGACTGTGCATGGCCTTTAAAGCTCATGGTCGCCTTAGGTGCACTTTCTACCACTGTTGCGGCAGGTTGTGTCACTTCAGGTTCAGCTTTCACTTCTGCTTGCTGGGCAACAACAGGGCTAGTTTCAACCGTTGTTTCCACTGGCGTTTCTACAGCAGAGACGGTTTCTACAACAGCAACGGGTTCAACGGCTTGTTCTACAATTGGTGCTTCAGATTCAGCTTGTTCAACAACAGGACTTACTGGCGTAGCTTCAACAGTCACTTGTTCAACCGCTGCTTTTTCAACAACCGTCGTTTCAACAACCGCTTGTTCTACAACTTTAGTCTCAGTGACTTTAGGCTCAACCATAGCCACTGGTGTCGTTTCAACGACAGGCGTTTGTTGCACAGGTTTCATGATGATGACTTTAGCCATCGACATTTCAGGGCAAGCTACACCACTAACAATGTTAGTTGCGTTGTTTTCAACAACAGGCGCTTTTTTCTTAGGCTTAGGCAAGTCGTATTTAGGCATCACTTTACCCATTGCCATCTCAGGAGAGGCAACACCACCTTTACGTAGGCGGAATGGGTTAGGTCTGCGATCGCGACCACGACGACGGCGTTGACCACTGGCACGTAAGTGACGTGGAGAGCGACGATTACGGCGTTGTTGTGAACCTTCGTTTTTCTCAGACTTTTCTGCTGGCGCATTGTCATCAGTAGAAACGTTACCTTTCGGTTGTTGTTTCTTCGCCGGCTTCTCAGCTGCAGGTTTCACTTGTGTCGCTACATTTGCAGCCACAGTTGCTTCACTGTTTGCTGTTTGTTGGTTTGCTTCAGCCTGCTGATCTTTAACACGCACTTGTTTCTTCATCTGACGACGTTGACGGCGCTGTTTAACTTGGCTGGTCTTAGTCGTGTCTTTGTCGATTTTTGCTTCCGGCTCTTTTTGAGCTTGCTGGGCAAGTTGCTTACCTTGTTCTTCGACCTTAGTTGGTGCTTTTCTCTCTTTACGAGGCTTGCGCTTATTCTCTTTACGAGGCGCATCCTGTTGAGTCGATGGTGAACGCGGCGCTTCGGCATTTTCATCACGTTCCGCTGTGTTGCGGTTAGGACGATTATTGCGACGACGGTTATCGCGATTGTTACGACGACGGTTGTCGTTACGATCACGGCGAGGCTGTCTTGGTTTGCTTTCTTCTACCGCAGGTTTTTCTTCTTTCACTTCTTCGGTGCTAAAGAAACTGCCAATCGCTGAAATGATGCGAGAGAACCAACTTGGACCTGTCGGTGCTGCAGGTGCAGGGGTTACAGGTGGCGTTGCAGGTGCTGCTTGTGGGGCAGGGGATTGCGTTGGAGAGGCAAAACCTTGTAGAGCAGGCTCTTCAATGCGTTTTGGTGCAACTTCTACTACTTCACCCGCTTCACGAGCTTCTGCTTCTTTCATTGCGTCCAGTTTCTTCGGCAACAAGTAAGACAGCAAGCTTTGTTCTTCACCTTCACGTACGCGAACCACCTCAAAGTGAGGGGTTTCCATATCAGAGTTAGGTACGATAAGTACTTTAACGTCTTGACTACGTTCAATGTGATTCACGCTACGACGTTTCTCATTGAGTAGGTAGGAAGCGATAGGCACAGGCACAACCGCAAGTACTTGCGCTGTGTTGTCCTTCAATGCTTCTTCTTCAATAAGACGTAATACAGAAAGTGCTAATGATTCATTGTCACGAACCACACCGGTACCACTACAACGAGGGCAAATATGATGGCTAGCTTCTGCAAGAGACGGGCTCAAGCGTTGGCGAGACATTTCTAACAGGCCAAAGCGAGAAATACGGCCAATTTGTATGCGAGCACGGTCTAAACGTGCCGCTTCACGGAGGCGATTTTCGACTTCGCGTTGGTGACGTACAGGTGTCATATCGATGAAATCGATAACCACTAAACCACCCAAGTCACGCAAACGTAATTGACGAGCAATTTCATCGGCCGCTTCTAAGTTGGTGTTCAGTGCCGTTTCTTCAATATCACTCCCCTTAGTTGCGCGAGCAGAGTTGATATCAATTGAAGTTAATGCTTCTGTTGGGTCAATAACAACAGAGCCACCAGAAGGTAAGCGAACTTCGCGTTGGAACGCAGAGTCAATTTGGCTTTCAATTTGGTAGTGGCTAAATAGTGGCACTTCACCATCGTATTTTTTAACACGACTAACAAAGTCAGGGCGCACCAGTTGGATGTGCGCTTGAGCACGCTCAAAGATAGTATTGCTATCAATTAAGATCTCGCCAATATCGCGACGTAGATAGTCACGAATAGCACGAACAATAACATTACTTTCTTGGTGAATAAGGAACGGAGCTTGATTAGCGTCTGCCGCTTCTTTTACTGCATTCCAATGGTTAAGGAGTACATTTAAATCCCATTCCAGTTCTTCAGCGCTTTTGCCTACACCCGCAGTACGTACAATTAAGCCCATACCTTGAGGCAATTCTAAAGTGCTTAGTGCTGCTTTAAGTTGGGTGCGCTCGTCACCTTCGATACGGCGAGAAATACCGCCAGCACGAGGGTTATTAGGCATCAATACAAGGTAGCTACCTGCAAGAGAAATAAAGGTTGTTAGGGCTGCGCCCTTGTTGCCACGTTCTTCTTTCTCAACTTGTACAATTACTTCTTGACCTTCTTTAAGCACTTCTTTGATGCTTGGACGGCCTTGATAAGTGTAACCTGCTGGGAAGTAGTCTCGTGCCACTTCTTTAAGAGGGAGGAATCCGTGTCGTTCTGCGCCATAGTCAACAAATGCTGCTTCTAAGCTTGGCTCAATGCGAGTGATACGTCCTTTGTAGATATTCGCCTTCTTTGATTCGTGTCCAGGACTTTCGATATCTAAATCAAACAGTTTCTGTCCATCAACGAGGGCGACACGCAACTCTTCTTTTTGAGTTGCGTTAATTAACATTCTTTTCATTCGAAATCTCGTCGTTTTTCTTTGATTATTTTAATTGCGATTGTCGCATTAGTCCCTATCAATGGCGCCTGATCCCATGGTCTTTCGGTGCAACCTCTCGGCTGGAAGGGATGCTCGCGGGCGCTTAGTCATCACATTTTTCTCTTCAGAAAAACATGATCTGCGAATAGTTTGCAGTCGAACTCTGCATCGATAGGTAAAAGTTGCGCTACAAGTTTGTTCACTATCAATGTCTTATGCCTTACGCAGCACCGAAAAATGAACAATCAACTTTTGATATATTGTCAATTTGCACCTGAGAAAAGTGTAAAAAATAACCAAAGGCGCATATTGATTGAAGAACTATAACAGTGTCACTAATACACAGCAATCAACAAACAGTTAAAGGATAGGAAAAAATCCAACAAAATGGAAATTAAATCCGTTAAACTGTTGATTATTATGAATTTAATAAATGTGACTTAAAATGACAAAACTGTGACGGGGTCAGGTTGTGCACAGGTTCTTAAATAAGTATGCGTGAAAGGGGAGATAGATTTTAGTGATTTGTAGAAAGGGAGAAAAATGTGCTTTACGACACTTTACAATGGTAGACTACATAAATGACTGAAATTAGAACCCAAGTCCAGTTTGTTGAGATTGATTCCGACATGGCAGGACAGCGCATTGATAACTTTTTGCGCAATCAACTTAAAGCCATCCCCAAAAGCATGGTGTATCGCATTATCCGTAAAGGGGAAGTGCGTGTGAATAAAAAACGCATCAAAGCGGAGTACAAACTTCAAGCGGGCGATACAGTGAGAATTCCACCTGTAACACTGCCTGCTAGCGAAGAGACACCCGCACTGAGCACTAAGCTAAATAAAGTGTCAGAGCTAGAAGAGTGTATTTTGTATGAAGATGATCATCTGTTAATTCTTAATAAACCCTCGGGTACGGCGGTACATGGTGGCAGTGGCTTAAAGTTTGGAGCAATAGAAGCATTACGTGCACTGCGACCACAGGCGCGGTTTTTAGAGTTGGTGCATCGAATAGACAGGGATACTTCAGGTATCTTGCTTATTGCCAAAAAACGTTCGGCGTTGCGTCATTTACAAGCGCAATTTCGTGAAAAAACCGTACAAAAGTATTATTTTGCTTTAGTGATGGGCGAGTGGAAAAGCAGTATCCGAAAAGTGACGGCACCTTTGCTTAAAAATGAAGTGAACAGCATTGTACGAGTGAATCCTAAAGGTAAGCTGTCGGAAACACGTTTTAAAGTGCTAGAAAAACTCAATAACGCCACCTTAGTTCAAGCCAGTCCTATTACTGGGCGTACTCATCAAATTCGGGTACACACTCAGTATGTGGGCCATCCCATTGCTTGGGATGACCGTTATGGTGATCGTCGTTTTGATGCCTTTACTGCTAAAGTGGGTTTAAATCGTTTGTTCTTACATGCGGCTAATATTAAATTTACTCACCCTGGCACTGAACAATTGATGGACATTTCAGCGCCAATGGAAAATAAATTAACCCGTGCGGTTGAAGGGTTACGTTTAAGCTAACCTAGTACAGCCACACCTTCGTTGTCTAAAAGTTGAATAAGGTCGATCAGTGGTAAACCCACCAATGTGTTTGGATCTTTACCTTCTAGAGAACGAAACAATGCAATACCGAGTCCTTCACTTTTGAAGCTACCTGCACAATTTAACGGTTGTTCTATGGCAACATAACGACGAATTTGTGCCGCAGATAAGGTTTTAAAGTGAACGTTAAACGTATCCACCGTCACTTGGGTGCGTTTTTCTTTGCTGTTATATAAAGCAAGACCGGTATAAAAAGTAATGGTTTGACCACTTTGTGCGGTTAATTGCTCGATAGCCCCTTGTGTGGTGTGCGGTTTACCCACAATACGATCATTCACAACACAAACTTGGTCAGATCCAATGACGAGGTGATTACCGGGAGGAAGAGGGCAGGCTTTAGCTTTGCCTTCCGCTAATCTCGCCACCAATTGTTCCGGCTTTTCATTATCGAGGGCCGTTTCGTCAAAGTTGGGACTGACTTGAGTAAATGAAAGTGATAATTTACGCAGAATTTCAGCTCGGTAGGGTGATGTCGACGCTAAAACAAGGTGATATTCGTTCATGATTTCCAGCTACAGGTTTGGACAGATTGCTATAGAATAATCGACGTACAAAAATTGAGTAACTTTTTTCTGTTTTCCTTTGACTAAATTTAATTAGAGAGATAATATTCGCGCCCTATGCAAAAGGTAAAAATACCGCGAACGGTTGACCCGAGTAAAGCAGCTCAGAAACGACTAGACTATGATGGCATCATCCAAGTCAGTCTGCTCAAGCGCTTGGCCGAGTCGGTCGAAGGCGTAAAACGCAACGCAGAAGTCACATTGTCATTTGACTTAGATGAACAACGATTGGTCGTTATCTCTGGTAAAGCTAACGTCGAAGTCGATTTAGAGTGTCAACGCTGCAATGAGAACTTCACACATTTATGTGAAGTCCAATTCGTCTATACCCCTAATAAGGGCGAAAAGACCGAAGAGGAAGCCCCGGAAGAGTACGATTTGGTAGATCTGAACGAGTACGGTGAATGCGATCTCATACAGTTAGTTGAAGACGAGTTCCTTCTAAATTTGCCTCAAATAGCAATGCACGACGAGTCTGAATGTAGCGTAAGTACACATAACTTGGTTTTTGGTGATATTCCTGAAGAAATTGAGGAAGACAAACCAAACCCGTTCGAAGTTTTAAAAAGCTTAAAAGCAAAGACAAAGGAGTAGGGTCAATGGCCGTACAAAAGAGCAAGAAATCACGTTCAATGCGTGGCATGCGTCGTTCACACGATGCGCTAACTACAGCTGCACTATCTGTAGACGCAACTTCAGGTGAAACTCACCTACGTCACAACGTGACTGCTGAAGGTTTCTACCGTGGCAAAAAAGTAATCAACAAGTAAGGTTACTTTTTGCGAACGATTACCGTTGCACTTGATGCAATGGGTGGGGATTTCGGTCCCCATGTTACAGTGCCTGCCGCCGTGCAGGCATTGTCTATTTTCCCAGAGCTGAACATTATTTTAGTGGGTGATGAATCTGTTCTCATTCCACACCTCTCTTCATTGGGTTTTTATCCCAACGACCGCATTTACATCGAACATACCGATAAAGTCATCGCTGACACCGATAAACCCTCTTCTATTATGCGCCGCAGCGCAGGCACGTCTATGCGCCGAGCTATTGATCTCGTTGAAGATCATACCGCACAAGCGTGTGTGAGCGGAGGGAATACTGGGGCGTTAATGGGGTTATCTCGTTATCGTCTTAAACTGTTGCCCAATATTGAGCGACCAGCTTTAGTGTCGACACTGCCGACCCGTAGCGGACAAAAAGTCTGGCTATTGGATTTAGGTGCCAATGTGTCTGTTGATGCCAATACATTATTTCAGTTTGCGGTGATGGGTACGGCGTTAGCCGAAGAACACCTACATCGCACGCCAAGGGTCGCCATCCTCAATGTCGGTACTGAAGAGATAAAAGGTAACGAGCTAGTGAAGCAATGCTCTGAATTGCTTCAGCAAGTGCAAACAATCAATTACATTGGATTTATTGAAGCTCATCAATTGTTACATGATGAGGCCGATGTAGTGGTATGTGATGGATTTGTCGGCAATGTATGTTTAAAAGCTTCGGAAGGGGTGGCAAACCTATTCCTAGAAAAGCTAAAACAACATATGCTATCTTCTAAGCTAAGAGCTTGGATATCAAAAATTCTCTTTTCTGAGCTGTTTTCTGACCTAAAACAACTGAACCCCGACCAGTATAACGGGGCAAGTTTGTTAGGATTGCGCGGCATTGTCATTAAAAGTCACGGAAGTGCGGATAAAACTGCTATCATCAATGCAATCATAGAGGCAGTTCACGAGGTCAAACGTCAGGTACCCAGTCGTATTAGTGACCGTTTGGAAACCGTTTCACTCGAGAGGCAAAATTAGTCTTCATGTATAGCAAAATATTAGGCACAGGCAGCTATTTGCCTTCCCAGGTGCGCACCAATGCAGATCTAGAAAAAATGGTAGATACCGATGACGAGTGGATTGTCGCTCGCACAGGTATCAAAGAACGCCGTATTACCGCCCCGGATGAGTCCGTGGCCGATATGGGTCATATTGCTGCAAAAAACGCCATTGAAATGGCGGGTATCGATAAAACTGATATCGATCTTATTATCGTTGCAACCACCAGTGGCAGTCATGCTTTCCCTTCTTCTGCTTGTCAGATTCAAGGAATGCTTGAAATCCCTGGCTGTGCGGCATTTGATATTGCTGCCGCTTGTACTGGGTTTGTTTATGCACTGTCTATCGCAGACCAGCATATCCGTTCAGGAATGTGTAAAAACATTCTGGTAATTGGTGCTGATGCATTATCAAAATCAGTGGATGAAATCGACCGTTCAACCGTTATCTTATTCGGTGATGGCGCTGGCGCTGTGGTATTAGGAGCCAGTGAAGAGCAAGGCATTTTATCGACACATCTTGGTGCCGATGGCCGTTATGGCGAATTATTGAGCCTTGAAATGCCAGTCCGTGGTGGTGAAGTAGACAAATGGCTACACATGACGGGTAACGAAGTATTTAAAGTGGCCGTTACGCAACTTTCTCGCTTAGTGACAGATACTCTTAAAGCCAATAACCTTGCCAAAGAAGATCTGGACTGGTTGGTACCACACCAAGCAAACCTACGCATTATCACGGCAACGGCTAAGAAACTGTCAATGCCGATGGATCAGGTTGTGGTAACCCTAGACCGACATGGCAACACGTCTGCAGCAACGGTCCCTACCGCGCTGGACGAAGCCGTTCGAGATGGTCGTATAAAACGCGGACAACTGATGTTGTTAGAAGCTTTTGGTGGCGGTTTCACTTGGGGCTCTGCACTGGTCAGATTCTAAAACGCGAAAGATTAACGTAACCAACCGTAATAAATAGCGGTTTTTCCGCACGGCAAATGCCCAGTTAATTTATTATGTTTGGTAATAAAGAAGTGCTTATGCACTTCTTTTTCAATATTTAGCAAGGCTTAAAGGACGAATTATGAGCAAATTTGCAATCGTATTTCCAGGTCAAGGCTCGCAAAGCCTTGGCATGTTGGCTGAACTTGGTGAGCAATTTGATGTTGTAAAGCACACTTTTTCTGAAGCATCAGAGGTGCTGGGTTATGACTTATGGGCATTGACTCAAGAGGGACCTGCCGAAGATCTTAATCAAACTCATCGTACTCAACCTGCACTATTGGCTGCATCTGTTGCCATTTGGCGTGTATGGAATGAACAGGGCCTTGCGACACCAGAGTTGGTTGCAGGTCATAGTCTTGGTGAATATTCTGCACTTGTGTGCGCAGGTGTGATTGACTTTAAACAAGCGATCAAGCTTGTTGAGTTGCGCGGTCAACTAATGCAAGAAGCGGTGCCTGCGGGTACGGGTGCCATGTACGCTATCATCGGTCTTGCTGATGACGCGATTGCAAAAGCGTGTGAAGACGCAGCGCAAGGTGAAGTAGTATCTCCTGTGAACTTTAACTCTCCAGGCCAAGTTGTGATTGCTGGTAGTAAAGCGGCGGTTGAGCGTGCGGGTGCTTTGTGTAAAGAAGCGGGTGCGAAACGCGCATTACCTTTACCTGTATCTGTACCGTCACACTGTGCACTAATGAAGCCTGCGGCTGACCGTTTAGCCGAAGCATTGCAAGACATTGAGTTTAACGCACCATCACTACCTGTGATCAATAATGTTGACGTCGCTGCGGAAACCGATCCTGCGAAAATTAAAGATGCACTAGTGCGCCAACTTTACTGCCCAGTACGCTGGACAGAAGGTGTACAAAGCATGCATGAGCAAGGCATTGAAAAGCTATATGAATTAGGCCCAGGTAAAGTGTTAACGGGTTTAACTAAACGTATTGTGAAAAGCCTGACAGCCGCGGTCGTTAATGATACTGCGTCTCTTGAAGCTGCCAAATAAGATTGTTAACGGAGAACACGAAGAATGAACCTTGAAGGAAAAATAGCACTAGTTACTGGTGCGAGCCGTGGCATTGGTCGCTCTATCGCAGAAACCTTAGTGGCGCGCGGAGCAACGGTTATTGGTACGGCTACCAGTGATAATGGCGCAGCAGCCATTAGCGAATACTTGGGCGAAAATGGTAAGGGAATGGCACTAAATGTAACAGATCCTAGCTCAATAGAATCGGTACTAAAAGAAATCACTAAAGAGTTTGGCGCTCTGGATATTTTAGTGAATAATGCAGGTATTACACGAGATAACCTGCTGATGCGTATGAAAGATGACGAGTGGACTGATATTATGGACACTAACTTAACGTCAATCTTCCGTTTGTCTAAAGCGGTTCTACGTGGCATGATGAAGAAACGTTGTGGTCGAATCATTAACGTAGGCTCTGTTGTGGGTACTATGGGTAATGCTGGCCAAACTAACTACGCTGCAGCAAAAGCTGGCGTAATTGGTTTTACAAAGTCTATGGCTCGTGAGGTTGCTTCTCGCGGCGTAACAGTCAATACTGTAGCACCTGGCTTTATTGAAACAGATATGACAAAAGCATTGAATGATGAGCAACGCGCTGCGACGCTATCTTCAGTGCCAGCGGGTCGTCTAGGTGACCCTAGTGAGATTGCAGCGGCTGTGGCGTTTCTTGCCTCACCCGACGCGGCTTACATCACCGGCGAAACATTGCATGTCAACGGCGGCATGTACATGGTTTAATTTTGCGCACTTTTTGATGTGATATAAGTCAAAAATGCCATTAAAATCGGTTAAACTAGCAAAATTGTGGTTTGACCAGCAAGGATGACCTTGCAACTTTTTATCTTTTGAATAAACTACGCAAAACATCGCATTCAGCGACTTATGTATAGGAAATAAAAAATGAGCAATCTTGAAGAACGCGTAAAAAAAATCATTGTTGAACAACTAGGTGTTGACGAAGCTGAAGTTAAAAACGAATCTTCTTTCGTTGATGATCTAGGTGCTGATTCTCTAGACACAGTTGAGCTAGTAATGGCTCTAGAAGAAGAATTTGACACAGAGATCCCTGACGAAGAAGCAGAGAAAATCACTACTGTTCAAGCTGCTATCGATTACGTAACTAGCGCTCAGTAATTCTCTTCTCAGGCGGTCAGTCTTGACCGCCTG